>JBIOEJ010000053.1:0-36074 GCA_044445965.1 Hyphomicrobiales bacterium | reverse complement strand
CGGCGGCGATCATCGGAAAACAGGCCGGTCACTCTGCAATAGCGCCGCGGGATGAAGTCCGGGCCGCGCGGACGATAGGCGATCTCGTAGGGTGCGTCGAAATCGGCGATCCGGATCGCTGAATCCCAATAACCCGCCTCCCGGCTCGCGAAGCGATCCCTGATGAAGCCGAGCACGCTTGCATCGCCGCACGCCGGCAGATCGCCGTCATAAGGGTCGACGCGGTTCTCGGCGATGAGCGGGCGTGCGGGCGTATAGGCCGTGAAGTGCGTCAGGGGGACATAGAAGCCGTGCATCGGCGCCGAGCAGGCGGCAACCAGACAAAGCGCGGCGGCACTCGCGATCCGTCCAAACACCATGTGACATGCCCTCGAAAATGCACCTGTCACCATGCGCATCGCCGCGGCGCTGGTCAAGGCGCCTTCCTTGACGGCTGCCGAATGCGATGGAGCGTTGCATGGCGGCCACGCCATAAGGTCGTCGACGCGTCGCATTTTCGCGAAACGGGCCTGTTCGCGAGCCGGCGCGCATCTGCGACCACTTGGCGGGCGCCCGCATCGCCATTGCCAGCTTCCATGCGCCGCCCTATCGAATGCCCCAGCGGCCGCCTCCGATCGGTCGAGCCCTAAGGAAGAGAGCCCATGTCCCTCATCGTTGCCGTGCAGATGGACCCGATCGAGCGCATCAATGTTGCAAGCGATTCGACCTTTGCGCTCATGCTGGAGGCGAAGGCGCGTGGGCACTCCCTCCTCGTCTACACGCCAGACAAGCTATCGATGCACAACGGCAAGGTGAGCGCGCCGATGCGTCCGGTCGAGGTGCGCGATATCGTCGGCGACCACGTCACACCGGGAGAGGTTCGCCAAGTCGATCTCGTCGACACGAACGTCGTCCTCATGCGCCAGGACCCACCCTTTGACCTCGCCTATATCACGGCGACCCACATGCTCGAGCGCGTGCATCCAAGGACGCTGGTCGTCAATGATCCCACGAGCGTGCGCAATGCACCCGAGAAGATCTTCGTCACCGAATTCCCGGACCTCATGCCGCCGACGCTGATCACCCGTGACAAGGCGGAGATCGAGGCGTTCCGCAAGGAGCATGGGGAGATCGTCATGAAGCCGCTGCACGGCCATGGGGGCGCCTCGGTATTCAAGGTCGCGCGCGAGGACCCGAATTTCGGCTCGCTCTATGATCTGTTCTCGGTCACCTTCAAGGAAGCCTGGGTAGTGCAGCGCTTCCTGCCTCAGGTGGTCAGGGGCGACAAGCGCATCGTGCTCGTCGACGGCGTCGCCAAGGGCGCGGTGAACCGGGTTCCGCAGCCGAACGACATCCGCTCGAACATGGTGCGCGGCGGCGCCGCCGAGGCGGCGCAGCTTTCACCGCGCGAGCAGGACATATGCGAGCGCATCGGGCCTGCCTTGAGGCAACGGGGCCTGCTCTTTGTCGGCATCGATGTGATCGACGGTTTCCTGACCGAGATCAACGTCACTTGCCCGACCGGCATCCGCGCCATCCGCAACACGGGCGGCCCCGATCTCGCGGTCGCCATTTGGGACGCGATCGAGGGCAGGCTGAAGGGCTAGGCCGGTCGCGCGATCGGGGTGGGGTGCGCGAACAGCTTCATGAGCAGCGCGATGATGGCGAGCGTCGCCACATAGCACAAGCCCTGCATGGCGGAGGGATGATCGTTATAGCCGATCAGCGTATGCAGCACCTTCCCGGGGATGCTCGTATCGGAGAGGATGTTGGAGGAGTCCCAGAGCTGGTTCGACAAGGCGGTGACGACATCGGCTTGCTCCAGGAAGCCTACGGCCTGCGAGGCAAGCCCGGCGGCGAGGAGCGCGATGAGCAGGCTCGTCACGCCGAAAATGTAGCGGCTCGGTATCTGCAGCAGGCCCGCATAGGTGAGTGCGCTGACCGCCCCGCCGAGCACGAGCCCAGCGAATCCGCCGGCCAACAGGCTCGTTCCGGAGCCCGGTTCCGAGGCGATGAAGATGCCGTAGAGGAACAACGCGACCTCCGAGCCCTCGCGCAGCACCGCAACGGCAACCACGATCGCAAGCGCTGTCAATGTCGAAGCCCCGGTGCGTACTGCTTCGCCGGCCTTGCGCATATCGGTTGCGATCTCGCGGCCATGGCGCGCCATCCAAACATTGTGCCAGGCGAGCATGACCACGGCGACGCCGAGGATGGTCGCGTTGAACAGCTCCTGTCCGACGCCCTCGAAGGCGCCGGAGATGGTATTGATGAAGGCGCCGACGAGGCAGGCGCCGAGCACGCCGACCGCGACGCCGGCGCCGATGTAGCGGGAGCGTGCGGCAACGCCGCGCGTCACGGCCATCGTGATGCCGACGATAATGCCGGCCTCGATGACTTCCCTGAAGACGATGATCAGCGCAGCGAGCACGGCCTCCTCCTCACTGAACGACCAGGACGCCTTGGGTCGTGTCCTCATGGTAATCGTCGAAGAAGCGGTAGCGCCCTGCCGCCAAGGCGCGGACCTGGATGGTGGTCGTGCTGCCGCCGGCGATGACCTTCTCGACGCGCAAAGTCTTGCTCTCGAATTCGGCCGGCGTGGTATCGAGATTGGCGATCTCGATTACGATCGGCTTGCCGGCCGGGGCGTGCGCCTCGGCCGGTTGGAATTTATGATCCTTGATCGTCAGCTTCACCGTTGTCGCGTCCTGGGCCAGAGCGCCAGGCGCCGTGGCCAAGAGGCCGAGCGACAAGCAAGGGACCAGAATCGCCAAGCCGATCAGGCGCCGATATGTGGTGTCGTGCTGCATGTCCATCTCCGATGACCCCGACCTCCGTCAGGGCGCGTTAGAATTCGAATTCCAGTTTAGCGTTGGCGTGGTAGCGCTCGAAATTAGTGAGATCCAAGGAGCGGTGCTCCCCTGCCGCGCTGCCATAGACCTGAGTGGAGAAGGCGAGGGATAGCATCGTCTTGCCGGTGAACTGGATATGCATGGTCGGCCCGGCATACACCGCATGACCGGCGAAGGTCTTGAAGGCAAGACCGTCATAGGCGCGGTAATATTCCAACTCGCCGCCCATTGTCACCCTGGGGGCCACGCGATAGGCGATCGCGCCTGTTACGCCGGCCGTGGAGTTGCGGCTCCAGGTCGGCGCGCCGGCTTCTTTGGCGACTTCGGGCTGGTAAATCAGATTGACCGCCGCATACATCCGGCTGGCGATCAGTTCGGTGTCGGCGGCGAGCCTGAACGCGGTGCTGTAGCCTCTCGTGCGTATGCCGCTCGTGCCGTCGACCCGGGTCCATTCCGGTTGCGCGGAGATGGTCAACCCAACCGGCGAGCCGGGGCCGCGGCCGCTGAGGAGATAGCGCAGATCGGTCGACAACCCGCTGAACTGCGCCCGATCGCGATTGTCGAGATCATCGACTCCTTTGATCGAATGATAGGTGGAATGTGCGCTCAGCTCATAGGCGAAGAACTGGGTCGGTACCCCCTCGAATTCGAGCTCCTGCTCGATCATCCGGTAGGCGCCGTGCCGCTTTTGAAACGCTGCGGTCGTCTCGAATTCAATCGCCTTCTCACCCTCTTCGCCGATGTCGGCGCCTTTGGTGAAGCCGAAGATATATTTGCTGTCGACCTCGCGATACTCGTCGGGAGTGGCGAGCTGCGCGCGGGCGGCGGTGACGCCCGCCATCAGTGAGACACCGAGCGCAGCCATTCCAATCGCGTATCCGCATAAATAGCGGACCCGCCGCACTTCATCGAACATGGAAACCCCTGAAGACAATTCCCGCCCAGGCCTCGCCCGCGGCCGGAAAAGAATATATTATCTACCACGGGTCAAGCAGTATCGTTGGGGAATTTCTTCAATTTGCCGTGGGTTGCCGTAGTTTTAAATTATTCTAAATTGAAATACTTGGCGAAGATACTGGTTTGGCGGAGAGTTCCCTCGCACCTTAGAACGCGACCAAATTTGAGGTGTGAGCGAATATTTCTCCCTTGGGCGCAACAGTCGCCTCGGGCCTCACCCTACTCGGCGCCGGCGAACATCCCTTCCGCGCCGATGCCGCTCTCCAGCATCAGGCGGGCGCGAGCTCGCAGCTTTTCGGTCTCGCTCTTCAATTGACCGCAGGCCGCCAGGATATCGCGCCCGCGCGGCGTGCGGATGGGCGAGGCGTAGCCGGCATTGAAGACGATGTCGGAAAAGGCCTCGATGCGCTCCCAGTCCGCGCACTCGTAGCGCGTGCCGGGCCAAGGGTTGAACGGAATCAGATTGATTTTGGCCGGGATGCCTCGCAGCAGCCGCACCAGCTCGCGTGCATCGCGGTCCGTGTCGTTGACGCCCTTGAGCATCACATATTCGAAGGTGATGCGCCTGGCATTCGACAGGCCGGGATAGGCTCGGCAGGCGTCGAGAAGGGCCTTGATCGGGTATTTCTTGTTGAGCGGCACCAGCTCTTGGCGCAGGTCGTCGCGCACGGCGTGCAGCGAGATCGCCAGCATCGTGCCGATCTCGGCGCCGGCGCGCGGGATCATCGGGACGACGCCGGAGGTCGAGAGCGTGACGCGCCGCTTGGACAGGGACAACCCTTCGCCATCCGCGATGGTCTCGACCGCGCTCTTGACCGCATCGAAATTGTAGAGCGGCTCGCCCATGCCCATGAACACGATGTTCGAGATCAGCCGTGAGCTTCCCTGCGAGGCGTCGCGCCGGCCGGGCAAGCTCGCGCCCGGCCAATCGCCCAGGCTGTCGCGCGCGACCAATAGCTGGCCGACGATCTCGGCTGCGTCGAGATTGCGCACCAGGCGCTGGGTGCCCGTGTGGCAGAAGCTGCAGGACAGGGTGCAGCCGACTTGGCTCGAGACGCAGAGCGTGGCCCGATCGATCTCCGGGATATAGACCGTCTCGATTTCCGCGCCCTTGTCATGGGGCCCCCTGGGAGCCATGCGCAACAGCCACTTGCGGGTGCCGTCGGAAGAGACATGCTCAGACACGATCCGCGGCCGCTCGAGGGTAAAGGCCTTCGCCAGTACCGCGCGCAGCTCTTTGCCGACCGTGGTCATCTGAGAAAAATCGGTCGCGCCGCGATGATAGATCCAGTGCCAGAGTTGCGCCGTGCGCATGCGCAGCTCGCGCGCAGGCACCCCGAGCTCGCCGAGCTTGCCCGCAAGCTCGCCCCGACCCAGGCCTGCGAGGGAGGCTGGCGGAGCCGCCGTCACGGCGCCCGCGGCCGCAGCCGCGCCGTTCATTTGCAGGCCTTCTCGGCCTGATCGAGGGCTTGTGCAATTCCGGCAAGCGAGTAGCGGTCGGTCGTGGCATTGCCGCGCTTCGAGGATGCCTTGATCACGAGGCTGGCGCTCTTCTTCATGGCGGCGAGCATCGTCCCCTCCTCGGCGGCGTTGTGGACGAATAGGCTCGAATCCTTGCCGGCGAGCTGGAAGGTGGTGCTGCCGAGCACGGCTTGGGCAGGCGCATCCTCCTTGACGGCGAAGCCCATGACCACCGCGATCTCGCCGCGCACTTTCTCATCCGGCCGATAGGACACGAACAGATATCCCGGATCGCGATTGAGGTTCTTCGGCAAGCGCTCCTTGGGGACGGACAAGGCGTAGCAGATCTTCCTCGCTCCAGGCGTCGAGTAAGCGATCCAATCCTCGAATTGGCCGAGCTTCAGCGCCTGTCCGGTTCCGGCCGTGGCCGGCCCGGCGGACGGCGCGGCCGCGCTATCCTTCTTCGCAGGCTTGGTCGCCGACGCCGGCTTCGCCTTGCTGGTCGCCGTCGCGGGCTTCGCCTTGCTGCTCGTGGCGGGAGCGGCGGATGCGGGCTGCGGAACCCAAGGAAGGGCCATGACGGCAGCGAGAAGACACGGAATTGGCAAGCGAGGGATGATCATGCCTTGGCCCTTTGCAGCAACTGGTGGCGGTTGCGCTTAACTCGCAAAAGAGGGCGCATTTTGTCGATCGACCACCGGGCATCGTGACGCGAAGTAGCACGCGAATCGCGCTCATTTGCCATATTATCAATGCTAAAGCGAGGCCATGCGGCCGGACAAGCGCGACCGGCGCTCGGAGGCCCGGCTCGACGGACGGTGCCGCAACTGTGGTTGAACCTGATCCGACACTGTGTGACAGTCGAGGCTAGGCCGATTCACTCCCCGCGACAGGCGAGCGCATGACCCCCGAAATCGCGCTACTCCTTGCCGAGGACGGCATCGCCAACGGCGCGATCTACGTGCTCGTCGGCCTCGGAATCGTCCTCGTCTTTGTGGTGACGCGCGTCGTCTTCGTTCCCTTCGGTGACATCCTGGCCTACACTGCCTTGACGTTGGGCGCGCTCGAGCGCCACCGCCTTCCCGGGACGGTCTGGCTGGTGCTGACGCTCGCCGTGATCGCGTCGGTGATGGAGGGCGCGCGCCTCTTGGGCGAAACGCGGCTTCGCGAATTGCCCCGCACGCTCGCTCTCTACGCGGCGCTTCCCCTCCTGCCTGCCGCGGCCGTCGTGCTCCTCGCCGGCCGGGAATTGCCGATGCCGGTCGCGATCGCCTTGACCCTCGCCTTGGTGCTGCCGATCGGCCCTCTCCTCTATCGGATCGCGTTCCGGCCGCTGGCCGACGCTTCGGTGCTCGTCCTCCTGATGGTCGCGGTAGCGCTGCATTTCGCCGTCTCCGGCCTGGCTCTGTTCTATTTCGGACCTGAGGGCGTGCGGACACAGCCGTTGACGCGTGCGGTATTGCGCCTGGGCGACCTCGTCATCCCAGGCCAGACCCTCATCATCCTCGTGGGATCCGCGCTCGTCTGCGTCCTTCTGTTCCTGATCTTCGCCAAGACGACGATCGGCAAGGCCCTGAGAGCAACGGCCGTCAACCGGCTCGGCGCCAGCCTATGCGGCATCAGCCCCTCGCACACCGGCGCCACGGCGTTTCTCTTCGCCTCCGCGCTCGCCGGAATATCCGGTGTGATCGTGGCCCCTGTCGCGACGCTGTATTACGATTCAGGCTTCATCATCGGCCTCAAGGCCTTCGTCGGCGCCATCATCGGCGGGCTCGTCAGCTATCCGATGGCCGCGGCCGGCGCGATCTTCGTCGGGCTTCTCGAAAGCTATGCGGCCTTCTGGAGCAGCGCCTTCAAGGAGGTCATCGTCTTTTCAGCCCTGATCCCCGTCTTGATCTGGCGTTCCCTTGCCTTCGGCAATCTGGCTGAAGGCGAGGATGAGGCCGAGGAAGAGGTTGCCGCATGAGGGCACCCCGCATTCTCGGCCTCGGCATCGGGCTCGCCCTGATGGCGGCCGCGCCTCTCCTCCTCGGCGGCTATGCGCTGACGCTTCTCGATTACATCGCCATCTTCGCCTTAGTGGCGCTCGGCCTCGTGGTGATGACGGGCGCCGGCGGCGTCACCTCCTTCGGCCAGGCCGCCTTCGTCGGCATCGGAGCCTATGCGAGCGCCTGGTGGACAACCGTGATGGCGGGATCGCCCTTCGCCGGCCTGGCCATCGGGCTTGCCGCTTCCGGCGCGACCGCCACGGTGCTCGGCGGCGCCACCCTACGGCTCGGCGGTCATTTCTTGCCGCTATCGACCATCGCCTGGGGGATCGCCATTAACTACCTCTTCGGCAATGTAGAGGCGCTCGGCTCGCATAACGGCATCGCCGCCATCCCGCCGATCAGCGTCGGCGAAATCTCGCTCATGTCGGCAAGGGCATTCTACTATTTCGCCTGGTTGCTCCTCGGACTGGCCATGCTGCTTTGCGCCAACCTCCTGAACTCACGCGAGGGCCGCGCCATCCGCGCGCTGCGCGGTGGAAACGCGCTCGTCGAAAGCCTCGGCATCGACCCTTTCCGGACCCGTCTTCGCGCTTTCGTGCTCGCGGCGCTGCTCGCCTCGTTCTCGGGCTGGCTCTATGCGCATTTCCAGAGGGTGGTGAGCTCCACGGCCTTCGACCTCGAAGCGGGCATCGAGTTCCTGCTGATGGCGCTCCTCGGCGGGGCGGCTCATGTCGCCGGAGCAGTGGCCGGGGCAGCGATCGTCACGCTCCTGAAGGACGCGCTGCAATCCTACTTGCCGCTCTTCACCTCGAACAGCGCGCAGCTCCAGATCGTGGTGCTCGGCGCCTTGTTCATAGTCATCCTGCAAAGGGCGCGCTGGGGTCTGGTTCCTTTCATCTTGCGCCTCTTGGCGCCCGCAAGGCCCGTCGCGCAAATCGCAGCCGCGCCCTTGCCCAGGCGCCCGACGACGAGAGGCACCCGACCGCTGCTCGCGATCGAAGGCGTCTCGAAACGGTTCGGCGGATTGACCGCGGTAGACGATGTGAGCTTCGAGTTGCGGGCGGGTGAGATCCTTGGCGTGATCGGTCCGAACGGAGCCGGCAAGAGCACGCTGTTCAATCTCGTCACCGGCCTCGCCTCGGCGGATGCCGGACGCATCCGCTTTCTCGACGAGGAGATCACGGGGATATCGGCGCGTGGGCTCGCACGGCGCGGCATGGCGAGAACCTTCCAGCATGTGAAGCTGCGCCCTGCCATGACGCTCCTCGACAACGTCGCGCTCGGCGCCTACGGACGGGCTCGCGCGGGCTTCATCCGGTGCGCGCTCAGGCTCGATCGCGCCGAGGAAGGCGCGGTGCAAGCCGAAGCCGCGCGGCAATTGGCCCGCGTCGGCCTCGGTGCCAAGCTGCATGAACGCGCCGGCGCCTTGCCGCTCGGCGAGCAGCGCCTGCTGGAGGTCGCGCGGGCGCTCGCGGCCGATCCCTCGCTGGTCATCCTCGATGAGCCGGCGGCCGGCCTGCGCCGTCCGGAGAAGCAGGCGCTGGCGGCGCTGATCAAGGCGCTACGCGAGGAAGGCGTGACGGTGATGCTGGTCGAGCATGACATGGAGTTCGTCATGAATCTCGTCGACCGGATCGTGGTCATGGATTTCGGCGTCAAGATTGCCGAGGGGCCGCCGGCCGGCATCAGCGCCGATCCGCGCGTGCGCGAAGCCTATCTCGGCGTTGAGGCCGCCTGAGCCATGGCGCCCCGGCCTTACGATGACGTGGTGGTCGCGGCCCCGGTCACCGTTCCTTATGCGCGCTATTCGATCAGGGGCGCCCACTGGTTCCTCGCCCGCGCGCTCGCGGGGCTGATGAAAGCCGCTCGCCTCCCCAAGAGCGATATCGACGGCCTCGCGGTTTCGAGCTTCACGCTCGCCCCGGACACGGCTGTCGGGTTCACCCAGCATATGGGGCTGTCGCCGCGTTGGCTCGAGCACGTGCCGATGGGTGGCGCCTCCGCCATCCTGCAATTGCGACATGCGGCCCGGGCCGTCGAGGCGGGCGATGCCGAGATCGTCGCCTGCATCGCGGGTGACACCAATCATGTCGATTCGTTTCGCCAGATGACCTCGAACTTCAGCCAATTCGCGCGCGACGCCGCCTATCCCTACGGCTCGGGCGGTCCGAATGGCAGTTTTGCGCTCCTGACCGATTATTACATGCGGGTCTATGGCGCGACGCCCGAAGATTTTGGGAAGCTGTGCGTGGCGCAACGGCAAAACGCGCTTGCCAATCCGCTTGCCTTGTTTCGCAAGCCGTTGACCATGGAAGACTATCTCGATGCCCGCCTGATCGCCGACCCGATCCGCCTGTTCGATTGCGTGATGCCTTGCGCCGGGGCCGACGGCTTCCTGGTGATGCGGCGCGAGATGGCGAAAAAGCTCGGCCTCCCTTACGCCAGGCTGCTCGCCACCATCGAGCGCCACAATGCCTTTCCGGACGATCCCATTCAGTTCCGAGGCGGCTGGGCCCTCGATCGCGAAGCGCTCTACGAGCAGGCGGGCATCGCGCCGAAGGATGTCGACTTCCTGCAAGCTTATGACGATTATCCGGTGATCACGCTGATGCAGATCGAGGATCTCGGCTTTTGCGCCAAGGGAGAGGGATCGGATTTCGTGCGCCGAAACAGTTTCACCATCGACGGCAGCTTCCCGATGAACACGTCTGGTGGGCAATTATCGATGGGCCAGGCAGGGGCTGCGGGCGGGCATCTCGGTCTCGTCGAGGCGATCCGGCAGCTGACCGGGATGCCGCTCGGCGGCCAGGTCGAGAAGGCGCGCATCGGTCTCGTCAGCGGCTTCGGCATGATCAACTACGATCGCGGCCTTTGCTCCGGCGCGGCTATCCTCGCCTCGGCCGGCAGCAAGAAGAGCAGGAAGCGGCGCCCCAAATGACCGCCCCCCTCGCTTCTCCAAAGCGCAAGAATCCGCTTCTGCGCACCAGGTTGCCGACCGCGCCGCCCGCTCGACGCAGCCGGGTCGCGCAGGGGCTGACTTCCGCAGCCGCGCTCGGCGTCTTCGCGTTGCAGCGCTGCGAGGATTGCGGGGCCGTGCAATACCCGCCGCGCGAGGCTTGCGTCAAATGCCTGTCGGCGAGGCTGCGCTGGCGCGTCGTAGAGGGCGGCGGCGAACTGCTCAGCCACACCGCCATCCGGCTGGGGCAGGAGCTTTATTTCCGCGAACGCGCGCCTTGGCGCGTTGGGCTGGTGCGGCTCGATTGCGGACCGAGCGCGATCGTCGCCTTGCATGGCGACTGCCGACCCGCCCCAGCGCGCGTGCGCCTGGCCCTTGCCCTCGACAAGGCCGGACAAGCGATGATGATCGCCCTGCCGGAGAAGGATACCCCCGATATGGCCGACGACCCCCTCATCCGCGAAACGACCTCCGACCCGAAATTCCGCAAGGCGCTCATCACCGATGCCAAGACCGCGGTGGGGCGCGCCATGGTCGAGGCGCTGCTCGCGGCCGGCGCCGATCTCGTTTGGGCAGGATATGGAGAGCCTTGGAAGCCATCGCCCCATCTCGAGCATCTCCGGTCGCTCGAGCAGGTCTCCCTCGTGGCGCTCGATGTGACCGATGAGAGCTCCGTTCGCAAGCTCGCCGGAAGCATAGGCGGCAAGGTCGATATCGTCGTCAATACGGCCGAACACCACCGCGCCAACGCCATCTCGTCGCACCAAGGCGTCGAGGCGGCGCGCGCCGAGATGGAGGTAAATTATTTCGGTCTGCTGCGCCTCGCGCAAGCCTTCGGGCCGGCGCTTCGTGCCCGTGCCGCGGATGGCGAGACGAGCGCCACGGCTTGGGTCAATATCCTGTCGGTTTACGCGCTCTCGAGCTTTCCGGCGCATGGCACCTTCTCGGCCTCGAAGGCCGCGGCCTTGTCGCTGGCGCAGGCATTGCGCGCCGAGATGCAGGGCTGCGGCATCCGGGTCGTCAATATCTTCCCGGGGCCGATCGACGATGAATGGAACCAACTCATCCTGCCGCCGAAGCTCTCGGCCGCGGCCCTTGCAGCCTCGGTCGTCGACGCGCTGAAGCGCGGCATCGAGGATGTCTATCCGGGCGATGTCGCGAAGGATTGGCTCGAGCGGCTCCTGGACAACCCCAAGGCGCTGGAGCGGGAGCTCGCGCAATGAGCTCGTCTCGTCGAGATAGGCAAATATGTCTTCGCGTTCAGCAAATGCTTGCGCGGTGTATCGAACCTTCATATCCCATGACGCTTATCGGCTTGCGCCACGATTTCGACAGGGACAAATTCGCCTCGTTGAGCTTGTGCGACGCCTCGTCGAACCGCTGCGCGTGTTTCGTCATCGAGCCGAACGGGTTCGCCCGCTTTCGACGCAACCGAAAGCAGCATCTCGGCAGCCTCTTGTTGCGCGTCTTCAGGCAGCTCGCGCACCTTCGCGATCGCTCCTTCCAACAGCTTGATCATGTTGTCATTCCGACACGTGCCGTCGATCTGCGCATCTCTCGAGCCGAACGAGGGTGACGTGGGAAAGCTTCGGTTCGGATCATGACCTCCCCCATCCTTCCCCACCTCGTCTCGGATATCATCGCCGGCCGCATCCGCGTCATCGACCTTACCCACACGCTCACGCCGGAATTCCCTGCGATCGTGCTGCCGCCGGAGTTCGGCCAGAGCGCGCCGATGCGCATCGAGGAGGCATCGCGCTACGATGCCCGCGGACCGGGCTGGTATTGGAACAACCTGTCGCTCGGCGAGCATACCGGCACGCATTTCGATGCGCCGATCCACTGGATCACCGGGCGCGATCTGCCGAACAACGCGACCGACACCATCGCATCCGAAAGCTTCCTGGCCCACGCCTGCGTGGTCGATTGCTCGCGCGAGGCTGCGGCCGATGCCGACTACCTCTTGGGCGTCGCCAAGCTGCGCGCCTTCGAGGACGAGCACGGGCGCATCCTGCCGCGCTCCTGGGTGCTGATGCGCACCGATTGGTCGCAGCGGACCGACCCGGTCGCCTTCCAGAACTTCGACGAGACCGGCCAGCATACGCCGGGGCCCGATGTCGAGGCCGTGCGCTTCCTGATCGAGGAGCGCGATGTGATCGGCTTCGGCACGGAGACGATCGGCACGGATGCCGGGCAGGCGGCGCATTTCCGGCCGCCCTATCCGTGTCACGCGCTGATGCACGGTGCCGGTCGCTACGGGCTGCAATGCCTCGCCAATCTCGATCTCTTACCGCCGACCGGCGCCGTGCTGATCGCTGCCCCGCTCAAGATCAGGCAAGGCTCCGGGTCGCCGCTGCGCGTGCTGGCGCTCGTGGCGCCATGAGCGCGGCGACCTTCCCGGTGTTGTTCGCACCGGCGCGGCGCACTTTGCCGGCGATGCTCGCGGCTCATGCGGAGCGTTTCGGCGACAAGCCGCTGGTCACCGCGAGCGGCAAGACGGTGAGCTTCCGCGAAGCACAGGGCCTCGCATCGCGCTTCGCCGGGACCTTGGCGCGAGCCGGCATCAAACCCGGCGACCGCATCGCGCTCATCTGCGGGAACAGCCTGGAATTCGTGACCATCATGCTGGGCGCAGCCTGGCTCGGCGCGGTGCTGGTGCCGATCAATACCGGCTCGCGCGGCCATCAGCTCGGGCATATCCTGCGGAATTCCGGCGCGCGGCTGTTGATCCTCGAGCCGCAATTCCTGGCCTCGCTCGAGCATGCCGGCATCCCCGATACGCCGCTCGAAAGCTTGTGGCTCATCGGCCGGAGCGAGGAGCGACACGTCCATGGACGGCCGATCAGTCCATTGCCGGATCTCGGGCCGCCGCAGCCGCCGGGCACGCTCGGACCGGGCGATACGCTCGCTATCCTCTACACCTCGGGGACCACAGGGCCGTCGAAAGGCGTGATCTGCCCGCATGCGCAATATTACTGGTGGGGCATCATCACCGCAGACCTGCTCGGCGTCGGCGACGAGGATGTGCTGGTGACGCCGTTGCCGCTCTTCCACAGCAACGCCTTGAACACCTTTTATCAGGCGCTGCTCTACGGCGCCCATGTGGTCTACCTGCCGCGTTTCTCGGTCTCCGGCTTCTTCCCTTCGCTCGCCGAGCACAAGGCGACGGTGACCTATCTTCTGGGCGCCATGGTGCCCATGCTGCTTTCGCGGCCGCCTTCGTCGGATGAGAAGGCGCATTCCGCAACGATTGCCCTTGCGCCCGGCGTGCCGGAGCGGTTCCGCGCCGAGTTCACGTCGAGGAGCGGCATCGCGCTCCTCGACGGCTATGGGTCGACCGAGACGAATTTCGTCATCGGCGCCCATCCCTCGCTGCAGCGCGCCGGCATGATGGGCCCCGTCATCATGGGCTTCGAGGCGCGCGTCGTCGATGCCGACGACAACGAGCTCCCCGACGGGGAGGCCGGCGAGCTGATGGTGCGGGCGGCCGAGCCTTTCGCCTTCGGGCGCGGCTATTTCGGCATGCCCGAAAAGACGGTCGAGGCCTGGCGCAATCTGTGGTTCCACACCGGCGATCGGGTGGTGCGGGAGGCCGACGGCCAGTTCCGCTTCCTCGACCGGCTGAAGGATGCGATCCGCCGGCGCGGCGAGAACATCTCCTCCTTCGAGGTCGAGCAGGTGCTGATCAGCCATCCGGAAGTGGCGTCAGCGGCCGTATTCCCGGTGCGCTCGGAGCTCGCCGAGGACGAGGTCATGGCCGCCATCCTGCTCAAGGACCGCAGCGCCGTCTCCGAGCTCGAGCTGATGCGGTTCTGCGAGCCGCGCCTGCCGCGCTTCGCGTTGCCGCGCTTCGTCGAGTTCGTCGCCGAGCTGCCGCAGACCGAGAACGGCAAGGTGCAGAAGTTCAAGCTGCGCGAGCGCGGCATTCCCCCCGGTGTCTGGGACCGGGAGAAGTCGGGCTGGTCCCCGTCTCGGTGACCTGCTTCGTTGCGACCGCATGGGACGGAACGAGGAGGCAGCCGTGATCGCCTCCGACGCCGGCATTGTGGAAGATTGCCGTATTCGCGAATTGCGGTTTTTGATTTGGGAGCGCTTATTCAAACAATTTTATTGTTGTTTCAATAACTTGGATCGACATTCAAACGCCGGCCCACTCATGCTGCATCCTACCACACATTCCCTATAGGGGAAAGAACAGCAATAGCATAGGACAACTCGGGTGCTCTATAGGCGCTTCGGTGGCCGGCTGCTGTTTGCACCCTATGTCGAGATTCGATATGCATGCCTAATGTCGAGTTTCGATTGATTCGTCTCTACATAGGTGGGCTGAGCCCATGGCCGAGCGCGATCCGAGATTGTCCGGGCCGACCTTGAAGGTGTTGAAGCTGTTCCTCGAGGCGCCGCGCGAGAAGCGCTCGGGTGCCGCGATCTCGCGCGAGGCGAAGCTCGGCTCGGGAACGCTTTATCCGCTGCTGGCGCGGCTCGAGCAGGCCGGCTGGCTTGCGAGCGAATGGGAGGAGATCGATCCGAGCGAGGCCGGCCGGCCGCGCCGGCGCTATTACAGCCTCACCGCCCTCGGCCAGAGCAAGGCGAAGTCGGCATTCGACGAGCTGCAGCTTCCCTCATTCGGGTTGTTCCCGTGGATGCCCTGGTTGCGATAGGGCGCACGGATGTCGATCGGCGTTCTTCTGCGTCGAGTCCGAGGACGGCCATGACGGTTTCGGGGTCCCTTCGATTACAACCTCTTCCACACCGCCACCGCGGCGGCGAGGTCCTCGATCGCCGCGCCGATGGACTTGAATGCCGTGATGTCGGAGGCCGCGAGGCGGCCTTGTAGCCTCCCGGCGACGAGGCCTGCGAGATCGGCCAGCACATGGGTCCGATCGATGCCCCCATCGCGCAGGGCGACCGCGACGTCGCCGCCTTCCGTCAGAGCCGCCTTGGTGTCGATGAAGAGGCGGGCGCGGCGTAAAGCCTCGTCATCCGCCTCGCGCATCTCCAGGCTGAAGGCGCCGACGAGGTCGAGATGCGCGCCGGGTTTCAGCCATTCGCCCCGGATCAAAGGCTGGCGCGTCAGTGTGGCGCAAGAGACGATGTCGGCTCGGCGCGCCGCCGTCTCGAGATCCTCGGCCACTACGATGCGAGGCACGTCCGTCAGTTTCCCCGCAACCTCGCCGGCTCGCGCCGCATTATGGTTCCAGATCATGACCTCGTGGATCGGCCGGATGGCGCAATGGGCGCGGATGAGGAAGGGCGCGAGAGCTCCCGCCCCCACCATCAGGAGGCGCGAGGCGTCCTTATGCGCGAGATAGGAGGCCGCGACGGCCGAGGTGGCGGCCGTGCGCCATTGCGTAAGGCGCGTGCCGTCCATGGCGGCAAGGGGCTCGCCCGTCTCCCCATCGAGCAGAAGGGTGGTCGCATAGACGCTCGGGCGCCCGCGCGCCGCGTTGCCGGGAAAGACCGTGGCGAGCTTGAACGCCAGATAGGAGGGCGCGGCGGAAGCGCCGGTCCAAGCGGGCATGAGCAGTAGCGTCGCGGTCTCGGCGCCGCGCGCGATCGCGTGATGATGGCGCTCGGGCGCCACGAGCTCGGCCCCGAAAGCGTGGCGCAGCGCCTCGATCAAGGCGGGGAAAGTGAGCGCGGCATCGATCTCGGCCGCCGTAACGACACGCATCCTCGACCTCAGCTTCAGGTCACGGGCAATTTCCCCGGGCATAATGCGCATAGTCGCCCCCGCATTTGCCCTCGGCGGTTGGTGACAGCAGCGCCGATCGAATGTCAATCGGGGCGGTCTCGGCTTAGCGTGTCTTGGCGCAGTGTTCCCCTTCCGGGGCCGCCGGAGTATCCTGTCGATGCTCCGCCCATGCGCGAAGGGTGCGATCGAGCCCCATTCCGGGGCATCGCCCTTCGACATGGAACATCGAGGATCAGATGAGCAAGGTCACGAAATTGAAGAAGCCGTCGAAAGCTGTTGCGCTGAAAACAGCGGCAACGAAGGTCGCAGCGCCAAAATCAAAACCGGTCGTGGGCGAGCTGCCGCCGCGTCAGGACGGCGAGCCCACGCCGATGGCGCTCGATCTGCCGCCGGGCGAGCTGTCGCCGGCGATGCGGGCCTATTTCGACAAATGCCGCGAGAAAATCGGCTTCGTGCCGCATGTGCTCTCGAGCTATGCACACGACAATGCGAAGCTCGAAGCCTTCGCCGCCTTCTACAATGATTTGATGCTCGGCCCTTCCGGCCTCTCGAAGCTCGAGCGCGAGATGATCGCGGTCGCGGTGTCGAGCGAGAATCACTGCTTCTATTGCCTCACCGCCCATGGAGCGGCGGTGCGTCAGCTCTCCGGCGATCCGGTGCTCGGCGAGCTGATGGCGATGAACTGGCGCGCGGCGGATCTCTCGCTTCGCCACAGGGCGATGCTCGGCTTCGCCTCGAAGGTGACGCTGCACTCGCGCCAGATCAACGAAGTCGATCGCGACAATCTGCGCAAAGCGGGCTTTTCCGATCGCGACATCTGGGACATCGCCGCGGTTGCCTCTTTCTTCAATATGTCGAACCGGATGGCTTCGGCGGTCGATATGAGGCCCAATCGTCAATATCACGCGCAGGGGCGGTGAGCGTTTTCGTCATGGCCGGGATCGGCCCGGCCATCCGCGCCTTCTTAACGCTAGGGGAGAAAGCAAGACCCGGATGGCCGCCAAAGCTCGACGCTCCGCGTCGAGCGTCGAGCAAACGGACGGACGCGCGGAGCGCGTCCTTTTCGTGCGGCCGTGACGGAGAGGGATCCAGCAAGAAAAAAGGCCGGCTCGGTGCCGGCCTGCGGAGTTGTTTGGGGATCAACTCAAGCGCGTCTGCCGATCACGGTGCGGATCCCCAGGGGGCTGGGGGGCAAAAGTCCGGGAATCACGCACCGGACCGGTCAGACGACACCCGCAAGCATAGCGCACAACGGGGCGTCGGAAGGGCGTGGATTGGGCGGAATTTAGGCGTTTGCATTCCCGGCCCACGCTGCACGGCTTTGTGAAATCTTCTCTTGAACGGGAAGGCTCGTCGCGCAATGATGCTCAACTGCGGCGCAGCTTCGGGGAGAAGAAGCACCGATATGCGGCACAAGAAGAGGCGCAATGAGCGATCCCGATCCGATATATAGCGCCGCGCGGGGAGCGGAACTCGTCCGTTTCCCCGTTGCGGCGAAAGAGCGCATCTCCTTCGACCGGCGGGAGCTGCGGGAAATCTTCAATGTCTATGGCCGCAAGGTCATTTCGGGCGAGTGGCGCGACTACGCGGTGGATTTCTTGAGGGAGCGCGCCGTTTTTTCGGTGTTCCGGCGGACCTCGGAGATGCCTTACTATCGGATCGTCAAGGAACCGGCGCTGGCGCGCCGCCAGGGCGCCTATGCGGTGATCACGGCGACCGGGCTGATCGTCAAGCGCGGCCATGATCTGCGCAACGTCCTGCGCGTGCTGGAGAAACCGCTGCGGTTGGTGAGTTGACGGGCGCAGCCCGTCATGGCCGCACGAAAGGACGCGCTCCGCGCGTCCACCTGTTTGCTCGACGCGAAGCGTCGAGCTTTGGCGGCCATCCACGTCTTGAACGGTGAGAAGGGGCAGGCCTGGATGGCCGGGCCAAGCCCGGACGATTAGGGGGACCCCATTCGCTACTCCCCATTCGCTATTCGCCCGCTTACGACCGATAATCCCCGTTGATCTCGACATAGGCCTTGGTGAGGTCGCAGGTCCACATCCGGGCGCGGCCCTTGCCGATGCCGAGATCGACATCGATGGTGATCTCGTCGCGCTGCATCGCCGCCGAGACCTCGGCTTCGTCATAGGTCGCATCGCGCCCGCCCTTATGGGCGACCCGGATGCCGTTGAACGCGATCGACAATCGGTCGCGGTCCGCCGGTTCGCCGGCCTTGCCGACCGCCATCACGACGCGCCCCCAATTCGCGTCCTCGCCGGCAATGGCAGTCTTGACCAGCGGTGATTCGGCGACGGCGCGCGCGATCCTTCTTGCCGAGCGCGCCGAGACCGCTCCCGCTACGTTCACCTCGACGAATTTGCGGGCGCCTTCACCGTCTCGCGCGATCTGCTTCGCCAGGCTCTCGAGCACGGCGCTCAGCGCGGCCTTGAAGGGGCGCAGGTGAGGATCGGCGGCGGCAACGGCCGGGCGCGCGCCCCGTTTCCCGGCGGCGCCGGTCGCGAAGATCATCAGCGTATCGGAGGTCGAGGTGTCGCCGTCGACCGTCACGGCATTCATCGAGGTATCGGCCGCGCGCGCCAGCATGGACTGCAGGGCGGGCGCGGCGATCGGCGCGTCGGTGAACAGGAAGGAGAGCATCGTCGCCATGTCCGGCGCGATCATGCCGGCGCCCTTGGCGATGCCGTTGATGGTCACCTCCGTATCGCCGAGCATGGCCTTGGCGGTCGCGACTTTCGGATAAGTGTCGGTGGTCATGATCGCCTTCGCGGCGTCGAGCAGGCCGCCGGGCTTGGCTGCGGCGGCGAGGGCGCCGAGCACGCCTTCGAATTTCCTGGCGTCGAGTGGCTCGCCGATGACGCCGGTCGAGGCGAGGAAGACCTCGGAGGGCGGCGCTCCGGTCGCCTTGGCGGCAAGACTCGCGGTGAGCTTCACCGCCTCGCGGCCAGCGCGCCCGGTGAAGGCGTTGGCGTTGCCCGAGTTCACCACCAGGGCGCGCGCCTTACCGCCTTTCAGCTTCGCCCGGCACCAGTCGACGGGCGCCGACGGGCATTTCGAGCGGGTGAAGACGCCGGCCGCCTGCGTGCCCTTGTCCATCACGGCGAGCAGTACATCGGTGCGCCCCTTGTAGCGGATGCCGGCTTCCGCGGTCGCGAAGCGCACGCCCTCGATCTCGGGGAGCTCCGGAAAGGATTTCGGCGCGAGCGGCGAGATGGTCGCGGACATGTGTCCCCCGGATGGCGCTATTTGGGCGGGGCCGGAGGGGCGCCCGGCAACGGCGTGTTCACAGGCCCCGGAGCAGGGGTTGGCGGCTTCTCGAGCTGTACGATCTTGGCGTTGCTGCGCAAGGACAACAGCAAGGTCTGCTGGGCCTTCTGCGAAAGATAAGTGCCGATCTGCTCCTGCACGTCCTCGAAAGGCGGGATGGGTTTCGTCCGCTTGTCCTCGACCTTGATGATGTGCCAGCCGAACTGGCTCTTTACGGGATCGGAGATCTGGCCGGGCTCGAGCTTGAACGCCGCTTCGCTGAACTCCTTCACCATCTTGTCCCTGGTGAACCAGCCGAGATCGCCGCCCTCGCCCGCCGAGCCTGGATCCTTGGAGAATTCCTTCGACAGCGCGATGAAGTCCTCGCCCTTCTTGGCGCGTTCGGCGACCCGTTTTGCGGTCGCCTCGTCCTCGACGAGGATGTGCCTCGCCTTGAGCTCGATCTCGGGCGGCAGCTTCGTAACCGTGTCGTCATAGAGCTTTCTGCGTGCCTCGGGCGTATCGGCCTTGGCGCCTTCCTTGACCATCAGGTCGTCGAGGAGAAGCTTGTCGCGGTAATATTGCAGCCGCTGCGCGAAATCCGGGCTGTCCTGGAGCTTGGCCTCTTCGGCCGCCTGGGCGCCGAGCTTCAAATCGGCCAGGTAGCGGATCAGATAGTCGCGCCTCGCGCTCTCAGGCACGGATTGCAGCTGGCTGCCGAGGTCCTGCTCGGCGATGGTGAGGTCGCTGCCCTTGATCGGCGCGCCGTTGACGGTCGCGACGACCTTGTCGGGATCGCCCGCATCTTCGGCGAGCGCCAAGGCCGGCGCCGAAACGACCGCCAGCGCCAGCGCCAAGCGCGAAAGGGTCCTGAAGCGCGAAAGGATCCTGGAACCTGGGAGGATCTTGGAGCCCGGGAGGGTCCGTGAGATTGTCATGGAACCATGCCTTTTTCGCTGTTTGCGCGCCATTCGTGGCCGATCGGGGCGGCAAAAACAAGTCAAGCGCGCGGAAATCGCGGAAATGTTGACAAGACGACCCCCTAGCCCCCACCTGAGAATTGCGGCAAGACATGGTTTTGACATCGGCGCCGTGCAATCAGCACCCTTCAAGGGGGCGGCGCCCCGCGACAACTCGACACTCCCGCCCGGACGGAAAGGCCCTCCATGTTTGGCGCATTGGCGAAGAGGCTCTTCGGCTCTTCCAATGAACGGCGACTCAAGACCTATAACCCGTTGGTCGCGAGCATCAATGCCCTGGAGAAGGAGCTCGCGGCTCTCTCCGACGACGCGCTGCTTGCCCGCACGCAAAGCTTCCGTGACCAGCTCGCCGCCGGCAAGAGGCTCGACGACTTGCTGATCCCGGCCTTCGCCACGGTGCGCGAGGCATCGAAACGGACTCTCGGGCAGCGGCATTTCGACGTGCAGCTCGTCGGCGGCATGGTGCTGCACGAAGGCGGCATCGCCGAGATGCGGACCGGCGAAGGCAAGACGCTCGTCGCGACGCTTCCGGTCTATCTCAACGCGCTCGCCGGCAAGGGCGTGCATGTCGTCACCGTCAACGATTATCTTGCCCGCCGCGACGCGGAGTGGATGGGCCAGATCTACAAGTTCCTCGGCCTCACGGTCGGCGTCATCGTGCACGGCCTCGACGATAGCGAGCGCCACGCGGCCTATGCCTGCGACATCACCTATGGCACCAACAACGAATACGGCTTCGACTATCTGCGCGACAACATGAAATACGACATGGCCCAGATGGTGCAGCGCGGACACGGCTTCGCGATCGTCGACGAGGTCGATTCGATCCTGGTCGACGAGGCGCGCACGCCCTTGATCATCTCGGGGCCGACCGAAGACCGCTCCGAGCTCTATGTCGCGGTCGACGCGCTGATCCCGCGGCTCGCCGCGACCGATGTCGATATCGACGAGAAGCAGCGTGCGGTCTCGCTCACCGAACAGGGGAACGAGCATATCGAGAAGCTTCTGACCGAGGCCGGGCTCCTGGTCGAGGGCGGGCTCTACGATGTCGAGAACACCTCGCTCGTGCACCACACCAACCAAGCGCTTCGGGCCCACAAGCTGTTCCAGCGCGACAAGGACTATATCGTTCGCAACAACGAGGTCGTGATCATCGACGAGTTCACCGGGCGCATGATGCCCGGCCGCCGCTATTCGGACGGCTTGCATCAGGCGCTCGAGGCCAAGGAGCGGGTGCAGATCCAGCCCGAGAACCAGACGCTGGCCTCGATCACCTTCCAGAACTATTTCCGCCTCTACAAGAAGCTCGCCGGCATGACCGGCACGGCGGCGACCGAGGCCGACGAGTTCCAGGAGATCTACAAGCTCGAGGTCGTCGAGATTCCGACCAACGTTCCGGTGGACCGCCAGGACCATGACGATGAGGTCTACCGCACCAGCGAGGAGCGCACCCGCGCCGTCATCCGCGAGATCGAGGAGGCCCATGCCAAGGGCCAGCCGCTGCTGGTCGGCACCACCTCGATCGAGAAGTCGGAGCTGCTCGCCGAGGTGATGAAGAAGCACCGCTTCAAGATGATCGACTTCGACGACCCGAATGCGCTCGATCCGCTCTATGCGGCGGCGCGCGAAGGACGCGCCTCGCGCTTGTTCGCGGTACTGAACGCCCGCTTCCACGAGAAGGAAGCCTTCATCATCGCCCAGGCGGGCGTGCCGGGTGCCATCACCATCGCCACCAACATGGCCGGCCGCGGCACCGACATCCAGCTCGGCGGCAATGCCGATATGCGCATCCGCAATACGCTCGGCACCATGGAGACCTCCGAGGAGCGCAAGGCGAAGGAAGCCGAGATCCGCGCCGAGGTCGCTGTCTTCAAGGGCAAGGTCATCGCCGCCGGCGGGCTCTACGTGCTCGGCACCGAGCGTCACGAGAGCCGGCGCATCGACAACCAGATGCGCGGACGCTCCGGCCGCCAGGGCGATCCCGGCAAGTCCAAATTCTACCTGTCGCTGCAGGACGACCTGATGCGCATCTTCGGCTCGGAGCGCATGGACGGCATGCTGCAGCGGCTCGGCCTCCAGGAGGACGAGGCGATCGTCCATAACTGGATCAACAAGGCGATCGAGCGCGCCCAGGGCAAGGTCGAGGCCCGCAATTTCGACATGCGCAAGAACGTGCTGCGCTACGACAACGTCATGAACGACCAGCGCAAGGTCATCTTCGAGCGCCGCCGCGAGTTCATGGCGCAGGAGAGCGTGCGCGAAACGGTCGACGAATACCGCCATGATGTCATCGACGACGTGCTGGCCGAGCATGTTCCGGCCAATTCCTATCCCGAGCAATGGGATGTCGAAGGGCTCAAGACTGCCCTCACGAAGTGGCTCAACCTCGAACCTCCGGTCGCCGACTGGGCGAAGGAGGAGGGCATCACCGAGGAGGCGGTGCGCGAGCGGCTGCGCGAGCTCTCCGATCAAGGCTACGCCAAGCGCGTCGAGGCGAACGGGTCCGAGCTGATGGCCTATGTCGAAAAACAGGTGCTATTGCAGGCGCTCGACCATCTGTGGCGCGAGCACCTCGTCACGCTCGATCAGCTGCGCCAGGTGGTCGGCTGGCGCGGTTATGCGCAGCGCGACCCGCTGAACGAGTACAAGGCCGAGGCTTTCCAGCTCTTCAACGGCCTGGTGGGGCATTTGCGCGAGATGGTCACCGGCCAATTGATGCGCGTCGAGGTGGTGATGCAACCCCCGCCGCTGGAGGCGCCCCCGATGATGCAGGCGCATCATCTCGATCCGGTCACCGGCGAGGACGAGATGGCGCTGGCCTCGCTCAATGCCGGCGACCCCTTCAGGGCGGCCGCCACCATGCTCGGCTTCGATCCGGCCGCAGTGGCGGAAGCGGCTCCCGCGCCCAAGCGGGCCGCCAAGCTCGATCCGGCCAATCCGGGGAGCTGGGGCAAGATCGGCCGCAACGACACCTGCCCCTGCGGCTCGGGCAAGAAATACAAGCATTGCCATGGGCGGTTGGTGGCTTAGGGCGACGGTGTCGTGTAGCGGCGGGCTCGGCGCGAGGAATATGCCTCCTTTCGTGAATGACGGATACTGAAGCGACTTACGCGGCGATCCCCGGCGGCCCCGATCTGGTCGCATGGTTCGGTCACGTGCCAAATTTCCAAGACGCGGAGATCGTGAGCCTCGATCTGCATCGGAGAGGCCCTAGCATCCTACGCATCCACTTCTGGAACAGGAGAAATGAGATCGACGATTGCGGCTACTACGTTCTCGACAGGCACGCGGTGGTGGCGTTTACGCTGGAAGATATAATGGATCTTCAGCTCGACGGCTTTAGCCATCAGAATGTGATCTTCGGCCTCCAGCTCCGACGCGCTTCGGAACGTCCCGATCGCCGTCCATACTATTCGCTCGATCCGTCCCCGGACGACTATGAGATTCAGTTGGAGCCCTGTTTCGGCTTAGATGGGTCGATCCGGTGCCGCAGGATTTCAGTCGCCTTCATACCCGGTAAGCCCGACGATGCGCGCGAGTAGTCAACAGAGCTTCTTTGGAAATCAGGCGCCGTGCCGCGCGAGACCCAAGACGTTTGGATCCGACGAACCTCGTTGATTTCAGTGCGTCATTTTTCGTGCAGAAGTGAGGTGCATAATTGCGTTCTCGCGAGGCGCTCGCCGGCAGCGGATCGACCCATGGATTGAGGACGGGCGCGCGCGCCTTTTGGTAGTCGCTGACATCGCGGGACACGACAGTGAGCCCGTGATGGAGCGCGGTGGCCGCGATGATCAGATCGGCTGCGAGAACGTATGGCCGGTCTTGCGGCCATCCTCGACCAGCAGCCGCCACTTGAACATGATGTCCTCGGTGATCTCGAGCACGCGCTGCTCGAACATCGGCCGCACCTTGTGCGCGAGCCAGTCGTTCAGCTCGGCGCGGCGGCTCGCGTCGGTGATGAGGCGGCGAGGACCGCGTGCTGATGCCGACCGATAGGGAGATCGAGTTGGATTTCCTCATAAGGAACGTGCGGCCGAACGGTGCCGCCGTTGCCCCTCAGCAGTTCGACGAGGCCAAAACGCTCCATGCTTTTCAGCGTGCGCGACAGGTTGGATTTCGCCCGGCCTGACAGAGTTTCCAATTCGGCAAGCGACTTCGGCTGCTGCTCGATGATGAGATCAAGCAGCAACCGATTCTTGTCCGACAACACACGTGCAAGACTTTCGATCGATGTGAACCACAGTTTGGGCTCATCCGGTCCGAGCTTCAGCTCGCCGCGTGCGACAGCGAGCGTGCGTGCTTTCATGTCCGCTAAGGACGCGATGCCAATTCGTAGGGTCTTCATGGGGTCACCCCTCGCTCCTGCAACAAGGCGTAAACGTCGTCCCAGAAATCCCGCATCAGCGTCGCCGCGTCGCCATATGCATAAGGCCTTGTGCTGCCATGCCGGTGCGATGATCGTGCGGCCGGCTCGTCTGCCGTGACGGACCGCTTCCGGTGCCGACGGCGTGCGCATTGTCGTAGCCGACCAGACGGTCACCATTGGCGGCATGGAGCGTCAGCGAGTAGCTGATCCCATGGGGACGCTCCGGCGAGGGAGCGACTTGCTTTACGACGAACTTGACCCAGTGTTTGCCGATCGGATCGACAACGAGCATGACGTCATCAAGCGCGAGAAGATCGTCCAGCCCTGCATCATGTTTCGGTCTTGCCACTGCCAAAAATGTTATCATCAGATGATAATCAGTGGCAAGAGAAATTCGATCTCGGGCTCGGCAATGCCTTCAGGAAGCGTATGAGTGGCGCGAAAGGCGGGGTCTCGGACAATGCACCGGCGGCTGACTTCCATTGAGGATAAGCGTTTGGGGCGAGGCTTGGCCGCTTGCCTCTCGCTGGCCCTGATCTGCGCCGGCGATGGTCCGGCTTCGGCGCGCAAGGGAGTGCCGGACGCCATGCTCGCGGCGGCGGGCCCCAAGGCGCGCATCGGGCAGATCGATTGGAACCACAGGCCGGAATCGAGCTGCCCCGACGACCGCAGCGTGGCGCAATGGTTGAAGGCGGTGCTCGGCTCGTCGGTAAGGTCGGTCCGCTGGGCGGGCGGGGCCTGCACGCTGAGCAACGACAAGAATCCGCTCGATCGTGGCTCGGACTGGTGCGCCGACGCGGACATCACGCCGAGGCGCGGCAAGCTCACGGCGACGATCGAGATCTATTTCGAGAAACCGGTGAACGGCCGGCCCGGCGTGCGTTACGCCTTTCGCAGCGTGACCATTCTGGCGCATGGCGGGGGAAACTACGCGCGGTTTCCGGAGGAATTCGCGAATGATTGGCGCAGCACCCATATCCCCGGCTACAAGGCGCCGGAAGGCCAGGACTGCCCTTAGGCCGCGAGGTCGTGGGTCAGATCGTGATCGTAATTCAGCCCCGACTTGGATACTAAGGCTCCTAGTGTGGTGAATTTGAAGTTCCTATGACATGGATGGCATGCGCGCGGTAGGAACTTCAAATTCGAAAACCACGCTGGAAACAATAACTTGCTAGTGCAGCTTTTGAATCCGAAATTCGCCCCGCGCGTTGCTCCAAGGTGATGCGAATTTCGGATTCGCTGCGCTAGTGCCGATAAAAGGGGAGCACTTGCAGATGAAACAGGCGATTGGTCTCGTGACCTTTCTCGCGCTTTCGGTTGCAGCCGGTCCTGTTCGGGCACAGACGGCTGGCGGTCCGCAAGCGGGCCTCGCCTTGGCGCAACAGGTTTGCTCGGAGTGTCACGCGGTCCTCAGAGGACAGGCTCCCTCGCCAAACCCGCGGGCACCGACATTCTCCGAGCTCGCGGCCACTCCAGGAATGACGAGCGCTGCCTTGTCGGTGGCGCTTACGACGCCGCATGCCGGGATGCCGATGTTCAGGCTGACGGCCGAAGAAAGAGAAGACGTTATCGCGTACATCCTCAGCCTGCGTTAGCCGATCACTTCTGCCGGTCGCGGACGCCACTTTCCCCCGCGACCCAATCCCGGTAAAAGGCGCGCGCACTTCCCCTTCTTGATGTCTTCGAGGAAACCTCCGTGAAGCCGCGCACGCTCTACGACAAGATCTGGGACGACCACCTGGTCGATGCGCAGGAGGACGGCACTTGCCTCCTCTATATCGACCGGCACCTCGTCCACGAGGTCACCTCGCCGCAGGCCTTCGAGGGCTTGCGCCTCGCGGGGCGCAAGGTGCATGCGCCTGAAAAGGTCCTTGCGGTCGTCGATCACAACGTCCCCACCACCGACCGCTCCAAGGGGATCGATGATCCCGAGAGCAGGACGCAGGTCGAGACGCTCGCCAGGAACGCCCGCGAATCCGGCATCGAATATTACGATGAGCGCGATGTGCGCCAGGGCATCGTGCATGTCATCGGGCCGGAGCAAGGCTTCACCTTGCCCGGCACCACCATCGTCTGCGGCGACAGCCACACCTCGACGCATGGCGCCTTCGGCGCGCTGGCGCATGGCATCGGCACGAGCGAGGTCGAGCATGTGCTCGCCACCCAGACGCTCATCCAGCGCAAGGCGAAGAACATGCTGGTGCGCGTCGACGGCGCCTTGCCGGAGGGCGTGACCGCGAAGGATATCATCTTGTCGATCATCGGCGAGATCGGTACGGCCGGCGGCACGGGCCATGTGATCGAATATGCGGGCGAGGCCATTCGCGCGCTCTCCATGGAAGGGCGCATGACCGTCTGCAACATGTCGATCGAGGGAGGCGCGCGCGCCGGTCTGATCGCGCCCGACGAGACGACCTTCGCCTATCTCGCCGGCCGCCCGAAATCGCCGAAGGGCAAGGCCTGGGAGATGGCGGTCGAATACTGGCGCAGCCTGCGCTCGGACGAGGGCACGCATTTCGACCGGACCGTCACGCTCGACGCGGCGAAGCTGCCCCCGGTCGTCACTTGGGGCACCTCGCCCGAGCAGGTGACGACGGTGCTCGGCCGCGTTCCGGTGCCGGCCGAGATCGCGGACGAGGGCAAGCGCAAGGCGGCCGAGCGGGCGCTCGAATATCTAGGCCTCCATGGCGGGGAGAAGATCACCGACATCGCCGTCAACCGCGTCTTCATCGGCTCCTGCACCAATGGCCGCATCGAGGATTTGCGGGCCGCCGCCAAGATCGTCGCCGGCAGGCGCGTGCATCAGGATGTGGCCGCCATGGTGGTGCCCGGCTCCGGCCTGGTGAAGGAGCAGGCCGAGGCCGAGGGGCTCGACAAGGTGTTCCTGGCGGCGGGCTTCGAATGGCGCGAGCCCGGTTGCTCCATGTGCCTCGCCATGAACGCGGACAAGCTCGAGCCCGGCGAGCGCTGCGCCTCGACCTCGAACCGCAATTTCGAGGGTCGCCAGGGCTTTCGCGGCCGCACCCATCTGGTGTCGCCCGCCATGGCGGCGGCGGCCGCGGTGGCGGGGCGGTTCGTGGACGTGAGGGAGTGGAGATAGTCCGGCGGTTCAATTCTCTTTCAGCGACAACTTGGGTGCGCTTACCCTCTCGCCTCGCGGGAGAGGGGGCGACGTCGACGACTTTCTCCCCCGCGTGAATCCCCCTCTCCCGCGAGGGGAGAGGGTGGGCGCAAACGGTCGGCGTTTTTCCGAGCCCACGTGCCGACGGAGCTGCCTTTCAAGTTTCAAAGCAAGAAACGGATAGCGCCGGCGGGTCGCCGCGATAGAAAAGGGTCACCGCGTCGCACGGAGCCCGCATGACCCAACCGACCGCCGTCAACCGCGCCATGAACCCGATCGAATGGGCGATGCTCATCGCTCTGTCGGTGTTGTGGGGCGGCTCCTTCTTCTTCACCGGCGTCGCCGTCAGGGAGCTGCCGCCTCTGACGATCGTCGTATTGCGGGTCGGCGTCGCCGCCGTCATCCTCAATGTCGTCATCCGCATGATGGGCCTCGCCATGCCGCGCCAAGGGCGCGTCTGGGCTGCCTTCTTCGGCATGGGGCTCCTCAACAACGCCGTGCCGTTCACGCTGTTCGTCTGGGGGCAGACCCATATCGCCTCGGGCCTGGCCTCGATCCTCAACGCCACGACGCCGCTCTTCACCGTGGTCGTGGCGCATCTCTCCACCCCGGACGAGAAGATGACCGGCAACCGGCTCCTCGGCGTGCTCCTCGGCTTCGTCGGCGTGGCGGTGATGATCGGCAGACTCGACGATCTCGGCGCCGACACGCTCGCCGAGCTCGGCTGCCTCGCGGCCGCGCTCTCCTACGCCTTCGCCGGCGTCTACGGGCGCCGGTTCAAGCGCTTGGGCATAGCGCCGATGGCGACCGCGACCGGACAGGTGACGGCCTCGGCCGCGATGTTGCTGCCCGTCGCGCTCCTCGCCGAGCATCCCTGGACCTTGCCGGTTCCGAGCCTGCCGGCTTGCGCCGCGATCCTCGGCATCGCCGCGTTCTCGACCGCGCTCGCCTATGTGCTCTATTTCCGCATCCTGGCGACGGCTGGGGCGACGAACCTCCTGCTCGTGACCTTCCTCATCCCGGTCAGCGCCATCATCCTCGGCACGCTCGTCCTGCGCGAGCCGCTGGTCGGAACGCAGCTCCTCGGCATGGCCCTGATCGGCCTTGGTCTCGTGGCGATCGATGGGAGGCTGCCGCGTCTGATCCTAGGCCGGCTGCGTGGAGGAGATTGGCGAGTAGTGAGTAGCGAGTAGAAGCGGCGGTTCCGCTCACTACTCACCCGCTCTCTAACGGAACGTCACGTTGACGATCTCGTAGGACTTGCCGCCGCCCGGCGTGTGCACCTCGACCGTGTCGCCGACCGTCTTGCCGATGAGGGCGCGCGCGATGGGCGAAGAGATCGACACCTTGCCGGAACGCACATCGGCCTCCGTCTCGCCGACCAGCTGATAGGTCTTGGCTTGCTCGGTATCCTCGTCGAGCAGCTTGACGGTCGCGCCGAACTTCACGGTCTTGCCGCTCAGCTTGGCGATGTCGATGACATCGGCGCGCCCGATCAGCGATTCGAGCTCGAGGATCCGCCCTTCATTGTGCGATTGCGCTTCCTTGGCCGAATGGTACTCGGCATTCTCGGACAGATCGCCGAGCGAGCGCGCGTCGGAGATCGCCTGGATGATTCGCGGGCGCTCTTCCTGTTGGCGTGTCTTCAGCTCGGTTTCCAAAGCGGCAAAACCCGCATGGGTCATCGGCACCTTGTCCATGACAGCATAGTCCTTTCAGCACAAATCACCGCTCCCCAGGGGGGAACGAGCCGTTTTCGTGTCCAGAAGCGCGCTACTGGCGAAAATGACCGTAAAGACCCTAACGGCCGCGGACATAATCCTGCAGCGCGCGTACACCGAGGTCGCCGCTGATGAATGATCTCACCCCTCTCGCGGCGGCGACCGCGCCTGCTAGAGTGGTATAATAGGGCACTTTATGCAAGAGGGCGGCCCGTCGCAGCGAACGGGAATCGCCCAGCGCCTGCGCACCCTCGGTTGTATTGAATACGAGATGCACCTCGCCATTCTTGATGGCGTCGACCACATGCGGCCGGCCTTCCAGAACCTTGTTCACCCTTTGGGCGGGGACGCCTTCGGCCTCGAGGAAGCGCTGCGTGCCGCCGGTCGCCAGGACCTTGAAGCCGAGCTGGTGCAGGAGCTTCATGGTCGGCACGATGCGCGGCTTGTCGGCGTCGCGCACCGACACGAAGACCGTGCCCGAGCGCGGCACCTTCGAACCTGCGCCGAGCTGGCTCTTGGCGAAGGCGGCGTCGAAATCGGCGTCGAGGCCGATGACCTCGCCCGTCGAGCGCATTTCCGGGCCGAGCAGCACGTCGACGCCAGGGAAGCGCGCGAAGGGGAACACCGATTCCTTGACGCCCACATGGGCAAGCTGCTTCGGCACCAGCCCGAAGGAGGCGAGGCTCTCGCCCGCCATCACGCGCGCGGCGATCTTGGCGACGGGCACGCCGGTCACCTTGGCGACGAAGGGCACGGTGCGCGAGGCGCGCGGGTTGACCTCGAGCACATGGATGACGCCGTCCTGGATCGCATATTGCACGTTCATCAGCCCGCCCACATCGAGGGCAAGCGCGAGCTTGCGCGTCTGCGCCTCGAGCTCGGCGACGGTCGCGGGATCGAGCGAATAAGGGGGCAGCGAGCAGGCCGAATCGCCCGAATGGATGCCGGCCTCCTCGATGTGCTCCATGATGCCGGCCACATAGGTCGATTTGCCGTCGGCGAGGCAGTCGACATCGACCTCGATGGCGTCCGAGAGATAGCGGTCGAAAAGCAGCGGGTTCTTGCCCAGCAGCGTGTTGATCTGGCCGGTCTTGTCGTTGGGATAGCGCGCCTTGATCTCCTCGGGCACCAGGCCCGGCAAGGTGCCGAGGAGATAATCGTCGAAGGTGCGCTCGTCATGGATGATCGCCATGGCCCGCCCGCCCAGCACATAGGAGGGGCGCACCACCAGCGGGAAGCCGAGCTCGGCGGTGACGAGGCGGCTCTGCTCGACCGAATAGGCGATGCCGTTCTTCGGCTGCTTCAGGCCGAGCTTGTCGAGCAGCCGCTTGAAGCGGTCGCGGTCCTCGGCAAGGTCGATGGCGTCGGGCGAGGTGCCGAGGATCGGCACGCCGGCCTCCTCCAAGGGCTTGGCGAGCTTCAGCGGCGTCTGCCCGCCGAACTGCACGATGACGCCGACGAGCGTGCCGTTCGAACGCTCCTTGTCGATGATCTCGAGCACATCCTCCGCGGTAAGCGGCTCGAAATAGAGCCGGTCGGAGGTGTCGTAATCGGTCGAGACCGTCTCGGGATTGCAATTGACCATGATGGTCTCGAAGCCGACCTCCTTCAGCGCGAAGGCGGCGTGGCAGCAGCAATAATCGAACTCGATGCCCTGGCCGATGCGGTTCGGGCCGCCGCCCAGGATGACGATCTTACGCTTGTCGCTGGGCCTCGCCTCGTCGCGGGCCTCGCCAGCGAAGGGGGGCGGATAGCAGGAATACATATAGGCGGTCGGCGAGGCGAACTCGGCGGCGCAAGTGTCGATGCGCTTGAAGACGGGCCTGATGCCCAGCGCGAGGCGGGCCTTTTTCGCCTCGGCCTCGGTCCTGCCCGTGAGCACGGCGAGCCTCGCGTCGGAGAAGCCCATCGCCTTGAGGTTGCGGAAGGCGCCCGGCGTCGCCGGCAAGCCATGCGCCTTGATGCGCGCCTCGGTCGCCACGATCTCGGCGATGCGGGCCAGGAACCAGGGGTCGATGCGGCAGGCCCCGAAGATCTCCGGCAGGCCCATGCCGAGCCGCATCGCCTGCGCGACCTTGAGGAGGCGGTCCTGGGTCGGCGTGCCGATGGCGGCGAGCATGGCGTTGTGATCGTCGCCGAGCCCGAGGCCCGGGATCTCGATCTCGTCGAGACCTGTCAATCCGGTCTCCAGCGAACGCAACGCCTTCTGCAGCGATTCCGCGAAGCTGCGGCCGACCGCCATCGCCTCGCCGACCGATTTCATCGAGGTCGTCAACACGGGATCGGCGCCCGGGAACTTCTCGAAGGTGAAGCGCGGGATCTTGGTGACCACGTAGTCGATGGTCGGCTCGAAGGAGGCGGGCGTCGCCCCGCCGGTGATGTCGTTCTCGATCTCGTCGAGCGTGTAGCCGACCGCGAGCTTCGCCGCGACCTTGGCGATCGGGAACCCCGTCGCCTTGGAGGCGAGCGCCGAGGAGCGCGACACCCGCGGGTTCATCTCGATAATGATCATGCGGCCATTCGCCGGATCGACGGCGAATTGCACGTTCGAGCCGCCGGTATCGACGCCGATCTCGCGCAGCACCGCGATCGAGGCGTCGCGCATGCGCTGATATTCCTTGTCGGTGAGCGTGAGCGCCGGCGCGACCGTGATCGAATCGCCCGTGTGCACGCCCATCGGATCGACATTCTCGATCGAGCAGATGATGATGCAGTTATCCTTTTTGTCGCGGACCACCTCCATCTCGAATTCCTTCCAGCCGACAACGCTCTCCTCGACCAGCACTTCGTTGGTCGGCGAAGCATCGACGCCGCGCTCGAGAGCCAGGAAGAACTCGTCCCGGTTATAGGCGATCCCGCCACCGGAGCCGCCGAGCGTAAAGGAGGGACGGATGATCGCCGGCAGCCCCACTTCGTCGAGCGTCTTCATGGCGTTGGAGTAGAAATCCGGCGACAGCTCCATCACCGGCTCGTTGTTCTCGTCATAGATCGGCTTGCCCGTGGCATCCTTCTTCTGGCGCAGCGAGCCCTTCAAGGTGCGCCCGCGCGGCACGTCGAGCCCGATCTTGATCATCGCCTGGCGGAACAGCTCGCGGTCCTCCGCCTTGTCGATGGCTTCGGCCGAGGCGCCGATCAGCTCGACATCGAAGCGGTCGAGCACCCCCATGCGCTTCAGCGACAAGGCGCAGTTGAGCGCGGTCTGCCCGCCCATGGTCGGCAGGATCGCGAAGCCGCCCGGAACCGCGTGGCGCTCGGCCTCGATGATCTTGGCCACGATCTGGGGCGTGATCGGCTCGACATAAGTGCGGTCGGCGAGCTCGGGATCGGTCATGATCGTCGCCGGATTGGAGTTGACGAGCACGATCCGATAGCCCTCGGCCCGCAGCGCCTTGCAGGCCTGCGAGTTCGACTATTCGGGGACGCAGGCCTGGCCGATTACGATCGGGCCTGCGCCGATGATCAGGATCGTCGAAATATCGGTCCGTTTGGGCATATGGGTCCAAGCTGGGCGTCGGGTGAAATCGGCGCGCCGAACCGCGCGGCGGGGCCGCTCCGGCACGATCCAGTGTGGTGAATTTGAAGTTCCTATCACATGGATGGCATGCACGCAGTAGGAACTTCAAATTCGAAAACCACACTAGAAACAATAACTTGCTAGTGCAGCTTTTGAATCCGAAATTCGCCCCGCGCGTTGCTCCAAGGTGATGCGAATTTCGGATTCGCTGCACTAGGCGCGATTCAGGGCTGGCGCGGCTCTATAACGGGGTTGGCGCCCCGAGGGAAGAGTTCGGCCTCGGGCTGTTCGGCCTCAGGCCTGCTTCCGCCCCGCGGAAAGACCATCGCTCAACGCGCCGAGGATGGCGAGAACGGCGCGGTTCAAGGGCACGTCGATCCCGTGTCGCGCGGCGGCGCGGACCACGGCGCCGGTAAGATACTCATGCTCGAGCGGCCTCATCGCCAGCCGATCGTAGAGCATCGAGCTGCCGCCCGAAGCGCTGTAGCCCGAAATCTCGGCGAGCGTCTTGCGCGCCTGGTCCATCGGAAGCTTGGCGCCGCAGGCGCGACCGACCGCCGCTCCCTCTTCGAGCAGCGACAGCGCGAGCTGTCGGATAGCGGGATCGCGAAACACCTCCATCCTGCGTGCCGTGAGCGCGGTCACGGGGTTGGCGGCGAGATTGCCGAGGAGCTTCATCCATGAGGCGGTGAGGAAATCCTCGCTCTCTCGCACGCCGACATCGCTGCCGGCCAATAGCGCCGCCAAGGCAGCCCCGGCCTCGCCTTTCGGAACGACGAGCGCGGAGCCTGTATGATGCCGGATATGGCCCGGCGCCACCCGTTCGGCGCCCGCATAAGCGAGCGCCGGGAGGATGGTGGCACCGGCCGCGACCGGCGCGACACGCGCCTCATGGTCGATGCCGTTCTGCACGACGACGAGGATCGTGCCGGGCTTGCACAGGCGGGCGAGCCAAGGAGCCGCGCCCTGCGTGTCCTGCGCCTTCGTCACCAGGAAGACCCATTCCGCCGCGCTTTGCGCGCTGGGCTCGGTGGCGATCGCGACGGGAGCTCGCTGCGTCTTGCCACCGGATTCGAGGACGAGCTCCGCAAAGGCGCTGCGCACGCATAGCGTCACCTCGCGTCCGGCGAGCGCCAGGCGCGCCGCGAGGAAGCCGCCGATACCGCCGCCGCCGATGACGGCAATGCGAGGTTGGGAGGAAGGAGGGGAGGGCATCTCGCGGCTACATAGGGACGATCATCGGGCTTGGCAAAGCCAATGCAATATGCGCACCACGACCTGCGCGGGGCAGCAATGAGGAGGGGTTGTGCTCTCTCCCATGAGCGCCAGCGCCTCACCTCTCCCACAGGGGGAAGAGGCGAGGACGCGCACCCGCCGCCACGAACATTTCCGTTGCCATTGCTTGTGCTTTTCGTCTTATGGCGAGGGAGCTGTAAGCGAATGGGCGTCTTTCTCCTGCGACGAACGGCGACCTTTGTCGCGACGCTCATCGGCGCCTCGATCGTCATCTTCCTGGTGCTCGAGATCCTGCCCGGCAACGCGGCGCAGACCATTCTGGGGGCGGATGCCTCGCCCGCCGCGGTCGCGGCGCTGGCTCACAAGCTCGGCCTCGACCAGCCGGCGCCGCAACGCTATCTGCAATGGATCCTGGGGCTCCTTTCGGGCGATCTCGGGGTGAGCTACGCCTACAGCACCCCGGTCAGCGAGCTGATCTCCGGCGGGCTCGCCATCAGCCTGCCGCTCGCCGTGATGGCGATGGCGCTGACGGTCGTGATCGCGCTGTCGCTCGGCGTGTTCGCCGCCGCGCGCCACAACACCCTCGCCGATACGGGCGTGATGGGGGTGAGCCAGATCGGCATCGCCATCCCGAATTTCTGGTTCGCCATCCTCTTGATCCTGCTGTTCGCCGTCAGGCTGCATTGGTTCGCGGCCGGCGGCTTTCCGGGATGGGCGGACGGGCCGGGGGCTGCGCTGCGCGCCCTGATCCTGCCGGCCGTCGCGCTCGCCGTGGTGCAGGCCGCGATCCTCGCCCGCGTCACCCGCTCCTCGATCATCGAGGTGATGCGCGAGGATTTCGTGCGCACCGCCCGCGCCAAGGGCCTGACCAAGCGCGCGGCGCTGTGGCGGCATGTGCTGCGCAACGCCATGATCCCGGTCGTCACCATCATGGGGCTGCAATTCGCCAACCTGATCGCCGGCACGGTGGTGATCGAGAACGTCTTCTATCTGCCGGGTCTCGGGCGGCTCATCTTCCAGGCGATCAACAATCGCGATGCGATCGTGGTGCGCGATTGCGTGATGCTGCTCGCGGCGCTGGTGGTCGCGGTGAATTTCGTGGTCGATCTCGTCTATGTCGCGATCGATCCCCGGCTGAAGGCGCATGAATTATGAGCGCCGCGGCCGCGCCAAGGAGCCGGGCGCCGAAGAACCGCGCGCCGAAGAACCGTGCACTGAGCCATCCGAGCTTCGCGGTCGGTGCGGCGCTCGTCGTGCTCTTGGTCGCTACCGCGGCCCTCTCGCTCGTCTGGACGCCCTGGCCGGCGGGCGAGATGGACATCCCCCATAAGCTCGGCTTCCCTTCCGGCGAGCATTGGTTCGGCACGGATTCGCTCGGCCGCGACGTGCTGTCGCTGATCATGGCGGGCGCCCGGAACTCGATCCTCGTCGGGGTGATCGCGGTGGCGATCGGCCTCCTCGCCGGCACCGCCATCGGCACCTTGGCGGCCGCCGTCAAGGGCTGGGTGGAAGAGGTCGCGATGCGGCTTTCGGATTTCACCTTCGCCTTTCCGGCCATCCTCTCGGCGATCATGCTGACGGCGCTGTTCGGGCCGGGCATCGTCAATTCGATCATCGCCATCGGCATCTTCAACGTGCCGGTCTTCGCGCGCGTGACGCGCGCCTCGGCGAATGCCGTTTGGACGCGCGAATTCATCCTCGCGGCCCGCGTCGCCGGCAAGAACCGGCTGCAGATCACGCTCGAGCATGTGCTGCCCAACATCTTGCCGGTGATCATCGTGCAGGCGACGATCCAGTTCGCGACCGCGATCCTTGCGGAGGCCGCGCTCTCCTATCTAGGCCTCGGCACGCAGCCGCCCCAGCCCTCCTGGGGGCGCATGCTGAACGAGGCGCAGACCTTGATGTTCCAGGCGCCTCGGCTCGCCATCTATCCGGGCATCGCCATCGCGCTCTCGGTGCTCGGCCTCAACCTCATCGGCGACGGCTTGCGCGACCT
>JBIOEJ010000052.1:0-36177 GCA_044445965.1 Hyphomicrobiales bacterium | reverse complement strand
GGAGGAGGATTTCGTGAAACGGGTCGCCGAGATCACCAAGGGCAAGAAATGCCAGGTCGTCTATGACGGGGTCGGCAAGGCGACCTTCCCGGCCTCGCTCGATTGTCTCGCCCCGCTCGGCACCTTCGTGAGCTTCGGCAATGCTTCGGGGCCGATCGAGGCCTTCAATATAGGTCTGCTGTCGCAGAAGGGTTCGCTTTACGCGAACCGCCCGACCCTGTTCACCTTCATGTCTCAGCCCGGCGGTACCGCCTCGATGGCGAGGCAGCTCTTCAAGGTCGTGGAGAACGGCTCGGTGAAGATCAAGGTGTCTCGGCGCTTCCCCTTGAAGGAGGCGGCTGAGGCGCATCGGGCGCTCGAAGGCCGCGAGACCACGGGATCGCTGGTGCTTGTGCCGTAGCGAGAACGCCTACGCCGCACTCCCGTAAAGGTCGTAGGCATCCGCCCGCTTCACTTTCGCGGTGACGATGTCGCCGGCGTGCAGCGCCTTGCGTGAGGAGACGACGATGTTCCCGTCGATCTCCGGCGCGTCGTGCACGGTGCGGCCGACCGCGCCTTCCGGCGTCACCTCGTCGATGATCGCGGTGACGCGCTTGCCGACCTTGGCACGCTGCTTGGCAAGGCTGATCCCTTGCTGGTGCAGCATGAAGCGCTCATGGCGCGCCTTCGCGACTTCCGTCGGCACTTGCGGCAAACCGAGATCATTCGCGGCCGCGCCCTTCACCGGCTCGTAGACGAAGCAGCCGACCCGGTCGAGCCCGGCTTCGCTCATCCAGTCGAGAAGCTCCGCGAAATCCTCCTCCGTCTCGCCCGGGAAGCCGACGATGAAGGTCGAGCGGATGGCGATGTCGGTGCAGATGGCGCGCCAGCGCGAGATCCGCGTGAGGGTCTTCTCCTGCGCCGCCGGCCGGCGCATCGCCCTGAGCACCCTGGGCGAGGCATGCTGGAAGGGGATGTCGAGATAGGGAAGGATCAGCCCCTGCGCCATCAGCGGCACCAGGGCGTCGACATGCGGATAGGGGTAGACATAGTGCAGGCGCACCCAGGCGCCGAGCGAACCGAGGGCGCGCGCGAGATCGAGGATGCGCATCTCGACGGCCTCGCCCTTCCAGACGGCGGCCTCATGGCGCCGGTCGAGCCCGTAGGCGGAGGTGTCCTGCGAGATGACGAGGAGCTCCTTGACGCCGGCCGCCACCAGCCGCTCCGCCTCGCGCATGATCTCCGGCAGCGGACGCGAGACGAGGCGGCCGCGCAAGCTCGGGATGATGCAGAAGGAACAGCGATTATTGCAGCCCTCGGAGATCTTCAGATAGGCGTAGTGCCTCGGCGTCAGCTTGATGCCTTGCGGCGGCACGAGATCGATCTTCGGGTCATGGGCCGGCGGCACCGCCTCATGCACGGCCGCGACCACGCTCTCATAGGCTTGGGGTCCCGTGATCGACAAGACATTGGGGAAGCGCTCGCTGATCGATTGCGGCTGCGCCCCCATGCAGCCCGTCACGATCACCTTGCCGTTCTCGGCGAGCGCCGTGCCGATGGCCTCGAGCGATTCCGCCTTGGCGCTGTCGATGAAGCCGCAGGTGTTTACGATGACGCAGTCGGCCCCGTCATGGCGGTTGGTCAGCGCATAGCCCTCGGCGCGCAGCCGCGTGATGATGCGCTCGGAATCGACCAGCGCCTTCGGGCAGCCGAGGGAGACGAAGCTGATGGTCGGGGCGGTTGCGGCCACGGGCGGTTCGACTGACGCTTTCGGTGGATCGGAGCCGGGCAGATAGGGCCCGCGGCGCAAAAAAGCAATTCGACGGAGCGGCGGATGGAGAGCGAATGGCGAATGAAAAGTGGAAGAACTTGGTCTATTCGCTATTCGCCATTCGCTCACAGGAGAAGCCCATGCAGTTCATGGTGATCGAGACCTTCCGGAACCAGGATGCGAGATCGGTCTATCGCCGCTTCCGCGATCGAGGCCGCATGATGCCTGAAGGCCTCACCTTCGTGCAGAGCTTCGTCTCCGCCGATCTTGGCCGCTGCTTCCAGGTGATGGAGTGCGACGATGTCACGGCGTTGCAGAAATGGGTGGCCGAATGGTCCGATCTCATCGCCTTCGAGATCGTGCCCGTGGTGCCGGGCAAGGATACGGGCGCGGCCTTGAGCGGGCAGTTGTGACGCGAAGGGCGCTTCGGTAGAGCCCAAATCGCGCCTTGCACGTGGAGGACGCCGATCGGCGCTTTGATCGGGTGCGAGCATCGGTGATCGATGTCTGATCGGCTGCCGATTCCCGGCGCAAGGGAGCAGCGCTCGCTCGAGAAGGGGAGGGGCCGCGGTTGACCGCGGCGGCCGCGCTCCGATAAGCACGAGCGCCCTCGAGCCACGGCCCCGCCCGATCGAAATGCCCGATGATCCCGAAATTCTGACCGAAGAGCGCGGCCGCCTCGGCTTGATCACGCTCAACCGTCCGGAGGCGCTGAATGCCCTCACGCTCGCCATGGTCCGCGCCATGCGTGCCGCGCTCGATCGCTGGGCCAAAGCTCCCGCAATCGACGCTGTCGTCGTGTGTGGCGCCGGCAATAAGGCCTTTTGCGCCGGCGGCGATATCCAGACGATCTATCACCAGAAGCAGGCCGGCCGGGCCCAAGAGGCGATGATCTTCTGGGCCGAGGAATACGACCTCAACCGCGTCATCAAGCGCTATCCGAAGCCCTATCTCGCTCTGATCGACGGCATCGTCATGGGTGGCGGTGTCGGCATCTCGATCCACGGATCTCATCGCGTGGCAGGCGAGCGTTTCCAATTCGCCATGCCCGAGGTCGGCATCGGCTTCTTTCCCGATGTCGGCATGACTTACGTCTTGCCGCGCCTGCCTTGGCGGAGCGGCTATTGGCTGGCGCTGACCGGGGCGCGGGTGGGACGCGGTGCGGCTTGCGCCCTCGGCCTTGCGACCCATAGCGTCGCGGCCCCGCGCTTCGAAGCCGTCATCGAGGCGCTGGCTCGGGGCGAGGAGCCGCATCGGGTGCTTACCGGTGAGGCGGTGCCAGCCGGCGAGGCGCCGCAGCTTGCACAAGGGGGGATCATGGCGCAGAGCTTCGCCGGCGAGACCGTCGAGGCGATCCTCGCCGCGCTCGACGATGCGGCGGCGAAGGGATCGGCCTTCGCCGGGGAGGCTGCCGCTGCCCTGCGGACAAAGTCGCCGACGAGCCTCAAGCTGACGCTCGCCGCGCTGCGACGGGGGCGCGCTCTCGAGTTCGAGGAGGCGATGAAGCTCGAATACCGTATCTGCTCGCGCATCATCGGCGGTCACGACCTCTATGAGGGCATTCGTGCCCAGCTCATCGACAAGGATCGCAACCCACGCTGGCAGCCGGATGTGCTCGAGGGGGTCACGGCCGAAGCCGTCGAGGCGCACTTCGCGAGCCTTGGCCCCGACGAGCTCGTCTTTCGCGACGCAGCGTCGTGAGACAGTCTCGCAGCGACGACGCCATTCGGCTGCGCGCCACGGATGAACGCGGCGCTGAACCCGGAGGCGTCGATTGGGGGCTGATGCGGGCCATCTATATGCGCTTGCTCGGCCTCGTCTGGCTGCTGAAGGGGCTCTATGAGGGCGCCCTGATCATCGGCGTGTTCGGACGCCCGTTCGAGACGCTCGCGACCGCCGAGCAGGCGAACGCCGCATTCTCGGCGATCGGAGATTGCATTGCCGGCGTCGGCTTGTGGCTCACCGTGAGTTGGGGGGCGGTCACCTGGATCGCGGTCGCCCTTATCGAGATCGCCTTTGCGCTCAGCGGGGGCGCCGCGATCGGCCAGGCGCTCGGGGTGCTCGCGCCGATCCTCGTCTACCTGGTGCTGGGTTTCCTCAACGCCCGCCAAGCCTACGAGCGCATGTGACTTCCAGGCTGGACCGTTCGCATTTAACCTGGATTCATCCCATTGAATAAACTTCCAATTCACCTTCAAGTTTAAACTCGTCTTCATCCGCCCCGGCTAAGGTTTGCCCACTGGACGGCCGAAAAAATTGGCCGCGGGGAGAGTCAAACGGAGTGAGGCGATGAGCACGGCATTGAAGATGCCCGCGGCGAGCGAATCCGCGCGCGGCGTCGGCGCGGCGGTGAGGCCGCATTATCTCGAATCCTTGAAGTTGGTGGAGCGTCTGCATCGCTGCTTGCTGGACGTGGTGAAAGACGAGTTCGAACGCCGTAAGCGCGACGACGTCAACGCCATCCAGGCGTTGCTGATCTACAACATCGGCGACCAGGAGCTGTCGGCGAGCGAGCTGAGGGCGCGCGGCTATTATCTCGGTTCGAACGTCTCCTACAACGTCAAGAAACTCGTCGATATCGGCTATCTGCACCATCACCGCTCGCGCATCGATCGCCGCGCGGTGCGCATCAGCCTGACCGAGAAGGGGCGCGAGGTGCACGACATCGTCAAGAAGCTCTACGAGAAGCATATCGGCGTCATCGAGCATCTCGGCGGTGTCTCCATCGACGATTTCCAGCGCATGAACCATGCGCTCGCGAGGCTCGAGCGCTTCTGGTCCGATCAGATCAAGTATCGGCTCTGAAGGGCTTCCTCGACGCCGCGGATCCGGGCGGAGGCTGGGGAGCCTCCATCCCGGAAACTTTCGCTCATGGCTGATCGCGCGAAGCGCGCAGAGGCGGCGTCTCGCCGCTCGGTGGTCGTGCTCAGGGTGCGCGGGACGCACTCTCCGCGGAGGGGCGGCGTCTCGCCCGAGGCAATCGCGAAATCGTCATGACTTCCCGACCTTGCGCTTGGGCCGATCGATGCCATAGTCGCCCTCTTCGCACAGAGGGAGGAAGGGAATGAAGCGACGTGCATTCCTGACGGGCGCCGCCGCTGCCGCGCTCTGCGTTCCTGCTCTACCTCGTCCGGCGATCGCGCAGGCAACCGCCAAGACGCTGAAATTCATCCCGGAAGGCAATCTGCAGAATCCGGATCCCATCTGGTCCACCACGACAGTCGCCCGCAATTTCGGCTACATGATCTGGGATACGCTGTTCGGGTGGGACGCGGACCTCGTCTCCAAGCCGCAGATGTGCGAGGGCTACGAGGTCGTCGATGGCGGCCTGACCTGGCGTTTGCGCCTGCGCGAGGGGCTGAAGTTCCACGATGGAACGCCCGTGCGCGCCGCCGACTGCGTGGCCTCGATCCAGCGCTGGATGAAGCGCGATGGCTTCGGCCAACGCATCGAGGCCTCGCTCGACGAAATCACCGTCGCCGATGACCGTGACTTCGCCATCCGTCTGAGGAAGCCGTTTCCTCTCCTCGCGCACGGCCTCGGCAAGCCGACGGCCAATGTCTGCTTCATCATGCCGGAGCGGATCGCCAGGACCGATCCTTACAAGCAGATCGACGAGTACGTCGGCTCCGGCCCCTATGAGTTCAATCGCAGCGAGTGGAATCCGGGTGCGCTGGCCGCGTTCAAGCGATTCGACCCCTACGTGCCTCGCCAGGAAGCGCCGAGCTTCGTCGCTGGCGGCAAACCGGCGCATTTCGAGCGCATCGAATGGAACGTGATCACCGACGCCGCCACCGCGTCGGCCGCCATCCAGTCGGGCGAAGAGGAATGGTGGCAGACGCCGACCGTGGATCTGCTGGCGTTGTTGCGCAAGGCGCCCGGCGTGGTCGTGGAACGGCTCGACGATTTCGGCGTCGTCGGCGTGTTGCGCTTCAACATGCTGCATCCGCCATTCGACAATGTGAAGCTGCGTCGCGCCATCCTGCCGGCGATCAGCCAGGCGGACTTCATGAACGCCGCGATGGGCGGCGATCCCGAGCTCACGCGCACCGGGGTCGGGGTATTCACGCCGGGCTCGCCGCTCGCCAACATGGCAGGGCTCGAGACGCTCACCGGCCCGCGCGATCTCGCTCTGGCGAAGAAGCTGGTGGCCGAGAGCGGCTATCAGGGCGAGAAGATCGTATTCATCGCCCCGACCGACTATCCGACACTCTACGGGGAATGCCTGGTCGGCTCCGATCTCCTCGGCAAGCTCGGCCTGAATGTCGACTTCCAGGGCATGGATTGGGGCACGATGATCCAGCGCCGCAACAACAAGGAGACGATCGACAAGGGCGGCTGGAGCGCCTTCTGCACCGGCTGGGAGGGCTTGAACCTGGTCGATCCCGGCGCGCATTATCCGATAATGGGCACCGGCGAGAAAGGCTGGTTTGGTTGGTTCAGCAGCCCGCACATGGAGGAGCTGCGCACCGCCTGGTTCGACGCGCCGGACCTTCCCGCCCAGAAGAAGGTGGCCGAGCAGATCCAGCTCTACGTCTGGGAGGAGGCGCCCTATTACCCGCTCGGCCAGTGGCTGCAGCCGATCGCGCACCGCTCTTCGATCGAGGGCATCGTCAAGGCGCCGTTTCCTCTCTTCTGGAACGTGAGGAGGAGCGCGTAGACGCCCTTTCCGCCTGACTGAAGTGTCGTCCGGCCGGAGGCGCAACGCGCTGCCTTCGTTGTTGCATTGCAGCAACAGAGGCCGAAATACGGCATTCCGGCTATTGTCGGCGGGCTTGCGGCCGGCTCCGAGCCGCGTCGCGACATAGATCGGTCCCAATTGGTCAGCATTTGTACACGATGTTCGATCCATGATCGAACGGGCGACATTGACAGAGTGCAGAGATTTCCAGATGCGAGCCGGCATCCGGTACCGGATCTTTGAGCGGGAACGAGCGATGGCGATGCGATTGAAGGGGAATCTAGCTCTGGCGGGAGCTGTCATCGGGCTGGCCGCCGGGGTCCCGGCCTTCGCGGCGCAAGTCGATACGGGCCAGCAAGCCGAGTGGCGCCAGAGCTATGAGGCGGCCACGAATCTCGCCGTCCCCCGCGCTACGGTGCCGATGCTCTCTTCGGATTCGGCGGCCGCGACCGAGCTGGCGATCGCCCGTTACCGCGAGATCGCCGCGCGCGGCGGCTGGGGCACGCTGCCGATCAATCTGCACCTCAAGCTCGGCGCCCGCGGCAAGGCCGTCGTGGCGCTGCGCCAGAGATTGCTCGCGAGCGGCGATCTCGGCCAGGAAGACAATGTCTCCGACACTTATGACAGCTTCACCGAGGCTGCGGTCCGCCGCTTTCAGACGAGGCATGGCCTCGGCGTGACCGGCGTCGTCGGCGAGCAGACGATCGCGGCGATGAACGTCGCGGTCGAAACGCGCATCCAGCAGCTCGAGGTCAACCTCGTGCGGCTGCGCACCTTCTCGGGCTTTCTCGGCCAGCGCTATGTGGTCACCAACATTCCAGCGGCCCAGGTCGAAACCGTGGAAAACGGTCAGGTCGTCACGCGCCACGCGGCCGGCGTCGGCAAGATCGATCGCCAGTCGCCGATCATGACGACGAAGGCGATCGACATCAATTTCAACCCCTTCTGGACCGTGCCGGTCTCGATCATCAAGAAGGACCTCATCCCTCGGATGCGCAAGGATATGAACTACCTCTCCGAGGAGAAGATCCGCATCTATAACGGTCAGGGGCAGGAGGTTCAGGCGACCGAGGTCAATTGGGGCTCCGAGGACGCGACGCACTTCACCTTCCGCCAGGATCCGGGCGCCGACGTGAACTCGCTCGGCACGGTGCGCATCAACATCGCCAATCCTTACGGCGTCTATATGCACGACACGCCGGAGAAGGGCATCTTCGGGGATGATTACCGCTTCGTCTCCTCGGGCTGCGTGCGTGTGCAGAATGTGCGCGACTACATCACCTGGCTGTTGCGGGACACGCCGGGCTGGACACGCGACAAGATCGACGAAGCCATCGCCTCCGGCCAGCGGATCGATGTGAAGCTCGCCCAGCCGGTGCCCGTCTATTGGGTCTATCTGACGGCCTGGGCGACGCCCGACGGCATCGTCAATTTCCGCGACGACATCTATCAGAAGGACGGCATCCAGGGCGTCCCCATCGCGACCGCGGAAACGCAATAGAGGGCTGCGTCGCGTCGATTCGTCTGTTCTCCGCAACGGGGGCCTGCCGCGACTGATCGCGATGGCCGTGATCCTCGCAATGCTCGAGCGGGCATTCGCGTGAGCCGAGCCTTTCCGTGACCCAAGCCTTCCCGTGACCCAAGCCTTCCCGTGAACCACGCCTCGTCCAATGCCATCGGCGCTCTTTGGGCCGCCTGGGCGCTCTATTGGTTCGTCGTGGCGCGCGACGTGAAGGCGACCTTGCGCCGCGAGACGCCGGCGGCGCGCCTTCTCCATGTCGGGCCGCTGCTGATCTGCGCGGTGCTGTTCGTGGCTCCTCGGATATTGCCGGCTGCGCTCGACCGCCGCTTTCTGCCGTCTGCGTTTCTCCTGAGCTGGATCGGCTCCCTGATGGTTGCGGCAGGCCTCGCCTTCGCGGTTTGGGCGCGCCGGCATCTCGGGCGCAATTGGAGCGGCGCCGTCGCGCTCAAGAGGGAGCACGCACTCATTCGCAGCGGCCCTTACCGCTTCGTACGCCATCCGATCTATGCGGGGCTCTTGCTCGCGATCCTCGGCTCGGCGGTGGCGTTTGGCGAGTGGCGTGGCCTGCTCGGCCTCGCGTTCGCGTTCATCGCCATCATCCACCGCGTCCGCGCCGAAGACGCGCTGATGAGCGAGACCTTCGGCGAAGAGTATCGGGACTATCGCCGGCACACGAAGGCGCTGTTACCATTCCTTGTCTGAAGGGCCGGGCGCCTGATATCGAGGATGCCCGCGCCCGGTAGTCGCAGCCGGGCCAGCCGCGGCTCTATATCCGCCGACCCATGACGTGTGGAGCGCTCCATGCCAGAGAAAGTGCGGCGATTGATCGTCGGCAATTGGAAGATGAACGGGCTGCGTCGGTCGCTGTCAGAGGTGGCGCAGATCGCCGATGGCTACGACGCGAAGCTGCGGCGGGCCTGCGATCTCGTCATCTGCCCGCCGGCGACGCTGGTCAATCTCGCGGCCCGCGCGGCGCTCGGCACGCCCATCGCGATCGGCGCGCAGGATTGTCACATCGAAGCGAGCGGCGCCTTCACGGGCGAGATTTCCGCCGAGATGCTCGCCGACTGTGGCGCCTCGATGGTCATCGTCGGCCATTCCGAACGGCGCGCCTATTTCGCCGAGACGGATGGTGACGTGAAATCGAAGGCTCTGGCCGCGCTTCGCGCCGGGCTCACGCCGATCATCTGCCTCGGCGAGACCAACAGCGATCGCGAATCAGGCCGGACGCTCGCCGTCATCAAGCGCCAGCTCGCGGGTTCCGTCCCGAGCGACGCCGAGCCCCACCGGATCGTGATCGCCTATGAGCCCGTCTGGGCGATCGGCACCGGGCTCACCCCGACGCTTGCCGATATCGCGGAGGTGCATCGCTTCATCCACCGCGAGCTCGGATCGCTGCCGGGCCGCGACGGGGCCATGCGCATCCTCTATGGAGGGTCGGTCAAGCCTTCGAACGCGCGCGAGATCCTGGGCGTCGAGCATGTCGGGGGCGCGTTGGTCGGCGGAGCCAGCCTGAAGGCGGCCGACTTCCTGGCGATCGCAACCGGTGCGCTAGCGGCGCATTGACCGACTCGCGGGACTGTGCTCGCATCGGGCATCGGAGCGCGCAGATGATCGGTTCCATCGCCGCGGTCGTCCTCCTCGTCGCGGCCGGGCTTGCCTTGTCGGCTTGGAGCATCCGCATGCGCCGCGGTCGCCATTCCAATGGCGGCGCAAGCGAGGGCGCCGGCATTGCCGATGACGCATCGCCATCTTATTTGGGCAAGAACGCCTCGGGGATGTCGAAATCCGATCCCGGGTCGCCGAGCCCGATCCTTTCGAAGAAATCCGGGCCGAACTCTCCCGAGACATGATTGGCGTCCGTTCAGCAGGGAATATTGGCGACCTCGGCGCCATCCTTCTCGACCGCTACTCCCTGCGCCGTCGCCTTTCGCTTGGCGGCCCCCCAATTTCCGATGGCGCTGAAGACCGTATAGACATAAGGCGGCTTGCTGAATCGCAAATAAGCGCCGCCCCCGCCGGAGAACATTAATGTTCCGGGCGTGAACAAGCCCGCCGGATGCCGGGGAGGATCGGGATAGACGAGCTCCGGCTTGCCGCCCGGTCCGTAGCGATATTGCAGATAGCCCGCGCTCTTCGTGAGGTCCTTCGATGCGCAGATCGACATGAAGCGCGAACCTGTCGAGCAGGAATAGACGACCGTCTCGTCGGCATTGCAAAGCGTGATCGGGCGCGCCGCGACCGCCGATGAGGCACCGATCGCGGCCATGATGACAAGGGCCGCCGTGACCCCGATGCCGAGCCCGCGATCGATCGACGCGCAGGATGAGAGGGAGCTTTGCCTTTCGTCGGCATCGCCTGCTTGGGGCGTCGCGGCCCTCATGAGGCAAAGCCTGCCCCGAGCATCCGTCATTCGGCAGCGCCGGTGGCGCAGAAGCGCACCGTCTCTCCTTCGATCGAGACCGTGATCTGCATCGAGGCGGCTCGAGCGATCAGCCCCGTATAATAGGGTTGGACGGCATGGGCATCGATGCCGCCGGTCGGCGAGCGCCCGGCGAGAAGCTCCACGCAATGCGGGGGGATGCGCGCATTCGGCCCGGTCGCGGTGACGGTGATCGCGCTCGCGGCCTCGCCACCCTCGATCGCGAGCTTGATGACGCCGCCTCGCGGGATGGCGGGGCTTGCGAGCAGCAACAGGTTGAGCAGGAGCTTGACCTTGTTCTTCGGCAAGAACAGACGCGGCGCGTCCCAGACCAGCTCGGCTTTCTCGTCTTCGAAAAAGGCGCCCGCCACCGCTTGGGCGGCGCCGACATCGATGCTCGCTCCGGCCGAACCGCCGGCTCCGAAGGCGAGGCGCGCGAACTGCAAGCGCGACGAGGCGCGCGCCGCGCTTTCGCGCACCAGCCGCAGGGCATCGGCGCGCATGGCCTCGTCCTTTTCGAGGTCCATGACCTCGAGACCATTGACGATTGCGCCGACCGGGCTGATGACATCGTGGCAAACACGGCTGCACAACAAGGCGGCGAGATCGAGCGATTCGAGTTTGATGTCGGTCATCGGACGTTCATAACCTCTCGAAGCATGTCGGTCGCCCTGGAAGGGCGAGACGTGTGCCGGCGCCGGTGCCGATTCGCCCCGTTGCTGATACACCGTGGGAGCAAGGCTTGAAAGGCGCGCGGCACCATTCGAGGGACATCGAGCAGGTCTTCGCCAAGGCCGCGATCGCCGCCGGGCGGGCGATCATGGCGGTGCTCGCGGACTGCCTGACCTCGACCCGCAAGGCGGACGGCTCGCCGGTCACCAACGCCGATCTGCGGGCCGAGGAGGTCATTTGCGCAGAGCTCCGCGGAGCTCTGCCGGGCCTGCCGATCATCGGGGAGGAAGGCGGCGCTCCCGCGGCCGGGGCTGCTCTGCCGCAGGCCTATATCCTCGTCGATCCGCTCGACGGAACGCGCGATTTCCTCGGCGGCTCGCCCGAGTTCACGGTGAATATCGCCCTCATCGAGAATGGACGCGCCGTCGCCGGCGTCATCCACGCGCCGGCTCTTGGACGGCTGTTCGCGGGGAGCGTGGGAAGCGGCGCCTGGGAAATGGCGGTCGGCGCCGACGGCGCCGGCTCGGGGCGCGCGCCGCGACGGGAGATGCGGGTGCGGGCCGTTCCGGAATCCGGCCCGCTCGCGCTCGAGAGCCGCTCGCATCATGAGAAGGCCACGGACACCTTGCTCGCGGGGCTCGACCTGGCCGGCAAGCGCGCCGCCGCTTCCTCGCTGAAATTCGCGCTGATCGCGGCGGGCGAGGCCGATCTCTATGTGCGCGGCGTCAGCCTGAACGAATGGGACATCGCCGCGGGCGATGCCCTGTTGACGGCTGCCGGCGGCGCGGTGTTGACGCTCCAGGGCGAGCCGATCCGCTATGGCGCCGCCGCCGCCATGAAGGCGCCGCCCTTTCTCGCCATCGGCGATCCGAGCCTGCGGCCTCTCGTCATGCGCCGGAGCGGGGACGCCGCCGCTTCGCGTTGACCGTTGCCATCACGCGTCCTTGCATCGGGGCGCGAGGCGCGAGCCGAGCTGGAAATCCGTAACATGGCGTCAACCCTGGCCTTGCCGGCGCTTCGGACGCGCCCGTCTCTCGCCATAGTCGGCAGCGACAATGCCACGATTCGCAATTCGCTCGCCCGCGGCGAAGGAGAGCACGACCATGCCGGAACGCGCTAAGCAGACGAGGCTCCGCGGGGCAGGGGGGATGGACCGGCGCGCGCTGCTTCGAGGAGGGGGGCTGGCTGCCGCCGGGCTCGCCGCCGCAGGGTTCGCGTCGGGCACGTCGTGGGCAAGGGGCGAAGCTCCCGATGCCTTCGAGCCGAACGATGTGATCAATAGCGGCCATCGCTTTTTCGGCTCGGTTTCTCGCGGGCTCGCCTCGGTCGTCGAGGAGGCGACGCGGCGCTGGGGCCGGCCGAACGGCTACATCCTCGGCCAGGAAGCCTCGGGCGCCTTCATCGGCGGGCTGCGCTATGGCGAGGGCACCCTGTTCACGCGCAATGTCGGCGACACCCATGTCTTTTGGCAGGGGCCTTCGGTCGGCTTCGATTGGGGCGGGGACGGGGCGCGCACCATGATGCTGGCCTATGGCCTGCCGGCGGTCGAGGCGTTGTTCACCCGCTATGTCGGCATCAACGGCGCGGCCTATTTCGTGGGCGGCTTCGGCATGACCGCGCTCGCCGCGGGCGACAGCGTCGTCGTGCCGATCCGCTCGGGGCTGGGCTTCAGGCTCGGCGCCAATATCGGCTATCTGAAGTTCACGCCGGAAGCGACCTGGAACCCGTTCTGAGAGCTGCGGCGATCGCGATCATCGGGGCCAGCCGGCATAAGCCGATCGCGGCGAAGATTATCCGCGACACGCCTCCTCATGTGACGCGTTGCCGGATTGGGCCTTCCGCCTCGCCGACGTAAGGACACCTGGGCGGCGTCAGGAAAGTTGCGCTTCGCTATCCGCGGGAGCCTTGGGGCATCGGGGGTAAGGATGAGGCGATCGGCGTCGGCGCGCGCCGTGGCGCGAGTTGGGTCTTGCTTGCCGGAGCATATTGCATTCCGCCACCGATCTGATCCCAACCGAGTTCGCCGGTGCCGGCGAGGGTTGCTTGGCCTCCTCGGGTTGCGCAAGTTGCGTCGACACGAATGCGCTTGGCCGGCTACAAGCATGGCACGGTGCCCCCGCACCACCGGAACCTCTGCCTGCGAGCAATTCAGTGTTGACCCTAACGGGGGAAAGGGGCTAGGTGGAGCCCGCCCTGGAATGCGGTATCGGCGCGGGCGAACCGACGCAGTGGAAAGCACCCTCTCACCGCGTTCGGGCTCAATGCGATGGGCCGGAATTCCGCGCGACCCCGGTTGCGGTTATTTGAAAAGCTGAATGTCGGATCGGCGTGTGGCCGGCGCGGGCGCGGCTGCATGCCCACCGGCCATATCAGCCCATGTTGCATTGCAACATGATGCGCGATGCGCCCAGCCCCAGAAAGCCCGGTCCAACTGTATTTTCCCTGATATTAACAGATGGTGCACCGCAACATGAACGGGGCAGTTCGACGGCCGGTGAACCCCGCGCCGTCGGGCGCTGGCAACCGGCCCAATGCCCTGGTTTTCCTGTCTCACCCGAGGGGGCAGTCCATGGTGGTCCTTGTGCATTTCCGCTGTATTTTCAGCGGGGCCGAGGCCGCGACATGCCGCAGGCCGGCCTGCCTCGCATCCGCCGCGATGATCGTGTATGGAAAAGCGTCAGCGAAGGAAGGCGCCAATGATCCGTCTCGTGGTCGGCCAGGGATCTTATGTCCGGCAGGTGAAGATACCGTTCTGGGGGCTCGCCCTCATCGGTGGGACGGCGGTGCTGCTGGGCTTGCTGTTGCTGACTTTGCTCGCAAGCCTTGCCGCCATCATCATTCCGGTCGCTCTCTTGGGCGCCGCCGCGGCCCATTGGTTCGGAAAACCGAGGAACCCCTCGCACGAGCCGATCTTCACGCGTGATCGGCCCTACGATCCGAACATCATCGAAGGCGAGTATCGCGTGCTCGACGAGAAGCGGCGGTAGGAAGCGGCGGCGTTCTTCCCTCTCCCGCTTGCGGGAGAAGGTGTGGTCCGCGTCAGCGGATGACGGGTGAGGGGCCGTTGAGCGCTACCCCGGCCTCCCTCACTCGCCTCGACTTCCCCCCGGTTTCAATTCCTGAGGCGACCGGCCCAATATCGGGAAACCGGGGGTCGGCACCCTCTCCCGCAAGCGGGAGAGGGAAGGCGCCCAGCGTCCTCCGCGTCACAATCGTCGCGCCGCCGATTGCGCTTTTCCCAAAAACCGGCTTCGATGTGCAGAAGGCAGCGACGGGGGCTCTGCGAAGGCTCCGCCGCGGCAGCGAAGCTTGAAAGGTCGCGACCTGATCGCTCGATCTTAAGATGAAACGAGGGAGACACGCATGCGTTCGCCACGCTATCTCAAGCTGGCCGGAACCGGCCTTGCGGCACTGCTCTTGAGCGCGACCGCGCTCGGCGCCAAGACCTTCGTCTATTGCTCGGAGGGTTCGCCTGAAAACTTCACGCCGGCCATAAACACGACCGGCACGAGCTTCGATGCGGCTCGCCCCGTCTTCAGCCAGCTCGTGCGCTTCGAGCGGGGAACGACCAACGTCATCGCCGACCTCGCCGACAAATGGGATGTGTCGGAGGACGGCAAGGTGGTCACCTTCCATTTGCGCAAGGGTGTGAAATGGCATGCCGGCGTCAACGGCTTCACCCCGACGCGCGATTTCAACGCCGATGACGTGCTGTTCTCCTTCAACCGGCAATGGAAGGCGGACCACCCCTACGCCAAGATCTCGGGTGGAAAATACGATTATTTCAGCGACATGGACATGCCGAAGCTCCTCGCTTCGATCGAGAAGAAGGACGATTATACCGTCGTCTTCACCTTGACCGAGCCGAACGCGCCGATCCTCGCCAATCTGGCGATGGACTTCGCCACCATCCAATCCGCCGAATACGCCGATTTTCTGATGAAGAAGGGTAGCCCCGAGCAGTTCGACCAGATCCCCGTCGGCACCGGCCCCTTCCAATTCGTGACCTATCAGAAAGACGCGGTGATCCGCTTCAAGGCCAACCCGACCTACTTCCTGGGCAAGGCCGCGATCGACGACCTCGTCTACGCGATCACGCCCGATCCGACCTCGCGCCTCGCCAAGTTGAAGAAGGGCGAGTGCAGCTTCATCTTCGGGCCGCGTCCGCAAGATCTCGAGGAGATCAAGAAGGACACGGCACTGACCTTGACGTCGCAGCCCGGCCTCAACATCGCCTATTGGGCCTTCAACGTGACGAAGCCGCCCTTCGACAAGAAGGAGGTGCGCCAAGCGTTCAACATGGCGATCGACAAGGCCGCCATCATCAAGGACGTCTATAACGGGGCCGGCCAGCCGGCGAAGAACCTCATTCCGCCGACCATCTGGTCCTATAACGACAATGTGAAGGACTACCCGTACGATCCCGAGAAGGCCAAGGCCATGCTGAAGGCCGCCGGCGTCGCGACCCCGCTCGATATCGATCTTTGGTACATGCCGGTGCAGCGGCCCTACAACCCCAATGCCAAGCGCATCGCCGAGATGATGCAGTCCGACCTCGTCAAGATCGGCGTCAACGCCAAGCTCGTCACCTATGAATGGGGCGAATATCGCAAGCGGGCGCAACAGGGCGAGCATATGACCGCGCAGCTCGGCTGGACGGGCGACAATGGCGACCCCGATAATTTCTTCTTCCTGCGGGGCTGCTCGGGCGCGCGGATCGGCGGTCAGAACATCACCAAATGGTGCAATAAGGACTTCGACGACATGCTCAACAAGGCGCGTCAGACGACCGACGTGAAGGTGCGCACCAAGCTCTACGAGCAGATGCAGGTGCTCGAGAAGGAAGAGGCGCCCGATTTCACCATCGCCCACTCGATCGTGTTCGAGGCGATGCGCGCCAACGTCGTCGGCTACAAGGTGAGCCCGCTCGGCGCGCACCAGTTCTACGGCGTCGATCTGAAATAGGAGGCTACTCCGGGGGGCGTGCGCGTCCGGCTGTTCCGCGTTCGGCCCGGACTGCGATCCGGGCCGAGCCGGCGCCGGGCCGAGATTGGCTTCGAATTTGCAAACGCGCGCGATAGTTGCGCGCGGTCCCCTGATGCGGAAGAAGACATCAACAACGGAGAGATATGGTGCAATCTCGCAAACTGATGAACGTGATCGGCGTGGCGACGGGGCTATGCCTCGGCGCGACCGCGGCCAACGCCAAGGCGCTGGTCTATTGCCTCGAGGGATCGCCCGAGAACTTCAATCCGGCGCTGACCACCACCAATACTTCGCTCGACGCCTCGCGCCACGCCTATAACCAGCTCGTCGAATTCGAGCGCGGCTCGACCAAGATCATTCCGGGATTGGCGGAATCATGGGATTTCTCGGAGGGCGGCAAGGCGGTCACCTTCCATTTGCGCAAGGGCGTCAAATTCGGCGCCGTCAAGGACTTCACCCCGACGCGCGACTTCAACGCCGAGGATGTGCTGTTCTCCTTCAACCGCCAGCTCAAGGCGGATCACCCCTATCACATGGTGACCGGCGGCAGGTTCGACACCTTCAACGACATGGATATGGGCAAGATCATCGCCTCGATCGAGAAGAAGGACGACTACACGGTGGTCTTCCATCTCTCCGAGCCGAACGCCCCGTTCATGGCCAATCTCGCCATGGATTTCGCCTCGATCGGCTCGGCCGAATACGCCGACGCGATGATGAAGAAGGGCACGCCCGAGCAAGTCGACCAGGTTCCCGTCGGCACCGGGCCCTACAGCTTCGTCGCCTATCAGAAAGACACGGTGATCCGCTACAAGGCACGCGCCGACTATTTCCGCGGCAAGCCGGCGATCGACGATCTCATCTACTCGATCACCATCGATCCGACGGTGCGCTATAGCAAGCTCAAGGCCGGCGAGTGCACGCTGATGGGCTTCCCCCGCCCGTCCGATCTCCCCGAGATGGAGAAGGACAAGACCCTGCAGGTCATGCACCAACCGGGACTCAACGTCGCCTACTGGACCTTCAACGAGCAGAAGAAACCCTTCGACGATGTGCGCGTGCGTCAGGCGCTCATCATGGCGATCGACAAGGCCGCCATCATCAGGGACGTCTACGGCCCGACGGGCCAGCCGGCGAAGAACCCGATCCCGCCCACCATCTGGTCCTACAACGACACCGTGAAGGACTATCCCCACGATCCCGAGAAATCCAAGGCGCTGCTCAAGGAGGCCGGCGTGACGACGCCCCTCGACATCGATCTGTGGTATATGCCGGTGCAGCGGCCCTATAATCCGAATCCGAAGCGCATCGGCGAGATGATGCAATCCGATCTCGCCAAGATCGGCGTCAACGCCAAGCTCGTCACTTATGAATGGGGCGAATATCGCAAGCGCATGCAGGATGGCGAGGCGATGACGGGCCAGCTCGGCTGGACGGGCGACAATGGCGATCCCGACAACTTCTTCTTCCTGATGGGCTGCAACGCCGCGCGCGCGGGCGGGCAGAATGTCGCGCGCTTCTGCGACAAGACTTACGAGGACAAGCTGCAGAAGGCGCGCCAATCGACCGACACCGAGGAGCGCGCCAAGCTCTATGAGGAGATGCAGGTCATCGCCCATGACAAGGCCGTCTGGTTCACCATCGCGCATTCGGTCGTCTACGAGATCGGCAAGGCCAATCTCACCGGCTATACGATCTCGCCGCTCGGTCGGCATGAATTCGCCGGAGCCGATCTGAAATAGGCCGAAGGCCGCCTAGGGCCTGCCGTGCTCACTTTCCTCCTGCGCCGGATCGCGCTGACGCTGCCGACTTTCGTGGCGCTGATGTTCGTGACCTTCGTCGCCATCCGGCTGGTGCCGGGCGATCCGGTGGAGGTGCGGGTCGGCGAGCACGGCATCTCGCCGGAAAGGCTCGCCGAGTTCCGCCACGATCTCGGCCTCGACCAGCCGGTGTGGAAGCAGTTCCTCGATTATGTGTGGCGGCTTTTCCACGGCGATTTCGGCACTTCGGTCGTCACCAACGCCAAGGTGACGACCGAGTTCTTCACGCTCTTCCCGGCGACGCTCGAGCTCGCTTTCTGCGCCCTGATCTTCGCCGTCGGCATCGGCCTTCCGGCCGGCGCCATCGCGGCGGTCAAGCGCGGCTCCTTCTATGACCATACGCTGATGGGCCTTTCCCTCACCGGCTACTCCATGCCGATCTTCTGGTGGGGACTGGTGCTCATCATGTTCATGTCCGAGCAGCTCGGATGGACGCCGGTTTCGGGTCGCATCGACCTCATCAATTATTATTTCGAGCCGGTGACCGGGTTCATGCTGATCGACTCGCTGTTGTCGGATCAGCCGGGTGCCTTCTGGTCGGCCGTCAGCCACCTCATCTTGCCGACCATCGTGCTCGGCACCATTCCGCTCGCCGTCATCGCCCGCATGACGCGCTCCTCGATGCTCGAGGTGCTCAACGAGGACTATGTGCGCACGGCGCGCGCCAAGGGACTGCCGCCCTGGCGCGTGATCGGCCTGCATGCCCTGCGCAACGCGCTGATCCCGGTGATCACCATCATCGGCTTGCAGGTCGGCGGCTTGATGGGCGGCGCGGTGCTCACCGAATATATCTTCTCCTGGCCAGGCGTCGGGCATTGGCTGATCGATGCGATCTCGCGTCGCGACTATCCCGCCCTGCAGGGCGGCATCATGCTGATCTCCTCGCTCGTCATCATCGTCAACCTCATCGTCGATCTGCTCTACGGCACCGTCAATCCACGGATCCGTCATGGCCGCTGACATCTCCATCACGGTGCCCATCAAAGCTTCGGCGCAGCCCTCGCGCTACGCCGAATTCTGGTCGTCCTTCCAGGAGAACAAGGGCGCGGTCGCCGGCCTCGCGATACTGGTGCTGATCGCGCTCAACGCGATCTTCGCCGATGTCCTCGCGCCGCATTCGCCGCTCGAGCAGTATCGCCAATTCGTGAAGCTGCCGCCGGCCTGGTACGAGGGCGGCAATTGGGCCTTCCCGCTCGGCACCGACGCGCTCGGCCGCGACATGCTCTCGCGCATCATGCATGGGGCGCGCTATTCGCTGTTCATCGGGCTCAGCGTCATGGTCGTGGCCATCATCTGCGGCGTCGGGCTCGGCCTGATCGCGGCCTTCGCCGGCGGTTGGCTCGACAGCGTCATCTCGCGCGTCATGGACCTGATCGTCGCCATTCCGAGCCTGGTGCTGGCCATCCTGATCATCGCCATCCTGCAAAATCCGAGCCTCGAGAAGACTATCGTCGCGGTGACCATCGTTTCGCTGCCGCGCTATGTGCGCCTGGTGCGCGGCTCGGCTCTCTCGGAGATGGGCAAGGATTATGTGACAGCCGCCAAGGTCGCGGGTGTCGGCCGGCTGCGTCTGATGTTGCGCACGGTGCTGCCGAACTGCCTCGCGCCGGTCATCGTGCAGGCGGCGCTCGGCGTCTCGGACGCGATCATCGAGGCGGCGGCGCTGGGCTTCCTCGGGCTCGGCGCCCAGCCGCCTACGCCCGAATGGGGAGCGATGGTGGGCGACGGGCGCGAATTCATCCGCTCCGAGCCTTGGATCGTGACCCTGCCGGGCCTTGCCATCCTGGTCACGGTGATCTCGATCAACCTGTTCGGCGATGGCCTGCGCGATGCGCTCGATCCCAAGCTGAAGCGCAGTTGAGATGGATGTGCCGCGGATGCATTGGGCCGATGTCCACTCTTTCGGTGGCTTTCTCGATTATCTTCACGAAGGAGGCGCTGCGCTCGGCACGGTCGTGACCGCATTCGCGGCGATTACGGCCTATCTCGCCAGACCCATGATCGAAGGGGTGATTGCGCGGCTTCGGCATGCGCACCGCGTTTCGGAAATGCTGAGAGCGATCGACGCAGATATCAACCGTATCAAGAGAAATTACGAACAGGTATTCGGCGCTGAAAGAGAAGCACAGCTGGCGCAACGGTTCGACGTGGCCATCGCAGCCAATGTGGATCACATTCCGTTCAGCTCGACGATCGGTGAAGATGCGATTTTCTCGGTAGTGAAGGGCGAACTCGACAGCTTGTCCGGTGATTTGATCGAGCTTGTGGTCGATTACTTTGAAAACGGCGAACTTATCAGCCAATCGATCCTCGACATGCGAACCGCATCGTTCAAGGAACTCGAAATTGGCCGAAAAAAAGCCTATGCACTCAATTTATTTGAAATCGCCCGTGATCGCCTGCAAGTGGCCGAGCAACTCCGCTGGCGAATCCGCGATCGAGCATATTGGAGGCGACTAATCACTTGGCTTCTCGCAGTCGCCTTGTTCGGTACAGTCGCATCGGCTGTGATTGTTGGCCTTGATTGATCAAAACAGGGGCGGGGTAGGCTTCATGAAACTTTCCTCGCTACGGTCGATCGGGGCGTTGCGGCGCGGGTTGGTCGATTTCTCGTACCGTCTATATAGCGCGCTCGGACGCGATTTGCCAGGATCGGTGATCCGTCCGTCGGCGAGCTGTGCCGGGAAACAATTCCCCGAAATGCCGGATCGTCATTTCGACATTCCGACCTCGTGCGTTTGAGCGATGTCCCTTCTTTCCATTCGCAACCTCACGGTCACCTTCGCCACCCGCTCGGGCGACTTCACCGCGGTCGAAGGCTTCGATCTTGCGATCGAGCGCGACGAGGTGGTGGCCGTGGTCGGCGAGTCGGGCTCCGGCAAATCGGTCGCCATGCTCGCCGTCATGGGGCTTCTGCCCTGGACCGCCAAGGTGACGGCGGATGAGCTGCGCTTCGGCGATCTCGACTTCCTGACGCTCGGGGCCAAGGAGCGCCGCGCCGTCATCGGACGCGACGTGACCATGATCTTCCAGGAGCCGATGTCGTCGCTCAACCCTTGCTTCACCGTCGGCTTCCAGCTTTCCGAAGCCCTGAAGACCCATCTCGACATCGACAAGCCGGCACGGCGCGCCCGCTGCATCGAGCTCCTCGACGAGGTCGGCATCACCGACCCGGCGCGGCGCCTTTCGGCCTTTCCCCATCAGCTCTCGGGCGGCATGAGCCAGCGCGTGATGATCGCCATGGCGCTCGCCTGCAGGCCGAAGCTCCTCATCGCCGACGAACCGACCACGGCGCTCGACGTCACCATCCAGGCCCAGATCCTCGACCTGCTGCGGCGCCTCAAGGACGAGACCGGGATGGGTCTCATCATCATCACCCATGACATGGGGGTGGTCGCCGAGACCGCCGATCGCGTCATCGTCCAATATGCCGGCGAGCAGGTCGAGAAGCAGACGACGCACGATCTGTTCCGCGAGCCGCGTCATCCCTACACGGCGGCGCTGCTCGCGGCGCTGCCGGAGCGGGCCGTCGACGGCGAGCGGCTGCCGGCGATTCAAGGCGTCGTTCCCGGGCAGTTCGACCGGCCCGAGGGATGCCTGTTCTCGCCGCGCTGCCAATTCGTCTTCGAACGCTGCCGTGTGGAGCGGCCACTGCCCGCGGGGGCCGAGCTCGGGCAGGCGCGCTGCCATACCCCGCTCGTCGGCGGGCGGCCGCTGGCGCGGACCGAGCGCGTCGCATGAGCGAGGTCATCCTCGAAGCGAGGAATCTGAGCCGCTTCTACGAGGTGAGGCGCGGCCTGTTCGGGGGTACGGGGATCGTGAAGGCGCTGGCCGACGTATCCTTCACGCTCGAAGCTGGAAAGACGCTTGCGGTCGTCGGCGAATCGGGCTCGGGCAAATCGACGCTCGGCCGCCTCGTGACGATGATCGAGGAGCCGAGCGGGGGTTCGCTCCGCATCGACGGCATCGATCCGCTGAAGGCGACGGCGCAGGAGCGGAAGCGCCTGCGCCGCGAGGTGCAGATCGTCTTCCAGAACCCCTACGGTTCGCTGAACCCGCGCCAGACGATCGGCGCCGCGCTCGAGGAACCCTTGATCATCAACTCCGACATGGACGCCAAGGAGCGCGTCCGCGAGGCTCGCGCCATGCTGGCCCGCGTCGGCCTGCGCCCCGAGCATTACGACCGTTATCCGCATATGTTCTCGGGAGGCCAGCGCCAACGCATCGCCATCGCGCGCTCGCTGATGACGCATCCGCGCATCCTGGTGCTCGACGAGCCGGTCTCGGCGCTCGATGTGTCGATCCGCGCCCAGGTGCTGAACTTGCTCGACGATCTGCAAGGCGAGTTCAACCTCGCTTATCTCTTCATCAGCCACGACCTGTCGGTGGTGAAGCACATCGCCGACGAGGTGATGGTGATCTATCTCGGTTCCGCCGTGGAGTGGGGCGCGAGCGCCACCATCTTCGCCGAGCCGCGCCACCCTTATACGCGCGCTTTGCTGTCGGCGACCCCGGTCGCCGATCCCATGGCCAAGAAGGAGCGCATCATCCTGAAAGGCGAGCTGCCCTCGCCCTTCTCGCCGCCCTCCGGCTGCTCCTTCCATCCGCGCTGCCCGCTCGTCATCGAACGTTGCCGCGAGGCCTTCCCGCCGATCGAGACGATCGCGGGGCGCGAGGTCGCCTGCTACCGGGCACGCGAGTCGGTACCGGTTCCGGTTGGGTGAGACAAAGGCGGCCCTCACCTCTCCCCTTGTGGAGAGGTCGGCGGCGAGCCCTCGGGTCGCGCCTCCGGCACGCCCAAGGGCCAACTCCGCGAGACGGCGGGTGAGGGGGGCAGCGCCGACGGTGGAAGCCAGCCCCGCTCACCCGATCCCTTCCGCGCTGCGCGCTCCAGGATCGACCTCTCCCACGAGGGGAGAGGTGGGCGCCGCCACTCTTCGACATCCGCAAAGGCCTCGCCGGGTGCGAGAAGGTGGGCTCATACTTTCCTACGCGCATTGCCCCAGGCCGTCATCGCCATCACCAGCGCCAGCGCCCCATAGGCGAGCGGCTTCCCCCAGCGCACCACCGGACCGAGATCGATGTCGTAGATGCCCATGATCAGCGATGCCGGAACCCCGATGCCGCACAAGATGCCCACCATGCGCCAGATCTGGTGGCGCACCTTGGCGACCAGCTGGTGATCGCTCTCGGCGATAGGGATCTGCACGTCACCCGTCCAGCGGTCGGCGATCCAACCTCCGGCACTGAGCGCGATCGGATAGCCGACCCCAATGGTGATGAAGGCGGTCGCGAACAGGCAGGACAAGAAGACCAGCGCCGAGGTCTTGGATGGGTCCGGATAAAGGAGGAGCATGGCCGGAAGAAACACGAGGCAGATCGCGGCAACCGCAGCGAGAATGAAGATCACGGCGGAAGAGCACATCGCGACGAAGCTCGCTCGCCCTCTGACGCTGTGGCCGTAAAGCTCGAGCCGCCGCCATTCCTCCGGCGTGTAGCGAAAGCCCGGCCAGTCACGCCCTGCGGGGCCGAGCTGCAGCAGGCCCTTGGCGTAATAGCGCAGGAAGCGGTGATCGTGCCGATCGAGTGCCGTGACCTCGTCCATGTCGCGCCCTCCGCCGACCGCATGATTTGCGATATTATGCTCGCGACCATCGTCAATACAAAGCCATCGCGGCCGGCATTCCCATGAGCGAGGCGGACTACCTCATCGTCGGCAGCGGCATCAACGCGCTCACCTGTGCGGCCATGCTCGGGCGAAAGGGCCGAAAGGTGCTGATGCTCGAGCGCAATGACCGCATCGGCGGCTGTATCCGCACCGAGGAGATCACGGCGCCGGGTTTCGTCCACGACGTGATGGCGACGACCTTCGTGCTGTTCGTCACCTCGCCGGCCTTTGCGGCGCTCGGCTCCGAATTGGAGAAGCGCGGCTTGGCGTTCGCGCCCGCGAGCTTGCCGACCGGTGTGCTGCTTCCCGACGGGCGCCATGCGGTGCTCGCCATGGACCGCGCCCGCAACGTCGCAAGCTTCGAGGCGCTGGCGGCCGGGGACGGTGAGAGCTTCGCGGCGCGGATGGAGCGCTTCGGCGGCGACGCAAGCCTGGTGTTCCGTCTGCTCGGCGGATCGCTATGGTCCATCGCCGCCCTGCGCCTCCTCGCCCGAGAGGGCTGGCGCCGCGGCTTGCGCGGGCTCGCGGCCTTCCTCGGCGAAGCCATGGTCACGGCCCGCGCCCATCTCGAAAGCTCATATCGGTCCGAGATCGTGCGGGCCCTGTTCGCGCCCTGGGTGCTGCATTGCGGGTTAGGCCCGGAAAGCGCCTATGGCGGGGAGATGCTCGAGGTCATCGGCTTCGCGCTCGAGGCCGCGGGCGCGCCGATCGTCAAGGGCGGCGCCCAACAAGCTTTGTCCGCCTTCGAACGCCTCATCGCCGATCAAGGCGGGACGATCCGCACGGGCGCCGATGTCGAGAGGATCGAGCTCGACGGCAAGGGCAGGGCGCGCGGCGTCCGGCTGGCCGATGGCAGCGCCCTTACGGCGAAGCGGGGCATCATCTGCTCACTCGGCCCCGGCCAGCTTTATCGGCGGCTCCTGAAGGGAACGCCGTTGCCGCCAGCGATCGAGGCTGGGCTCGCCGGCTTTCGCCAGGGCAAGGGCAATATGCAAATCCACTACGCCCTGTCGGCGCCGCCGCGCTGGAAGCAGGGCGATCTCGGCTCCGTCGCGCTCCTGCATCTGACGCCCGGCCTCGACGGGGTCTCGCGCGCCGTCAATGAATGCGAGCGCGGCTTGCTGCCGGCGGTTCCGACGATCTGCGTCGGTCAGCCGACCGCGCTCGATCCGAGCCGGGCTCCGAGGGGCAAGTCGATCCTCTGGCTGCAATTGCCGGAGGCGCCGCGTCACATCAAAGGCGATGCGGCGGGCGAGATCGCGACCCCGTCGGACGGAAGCTGGACCGAGGAGGTGCGCGAGCGATATGCCGATCGCGTCGAAGCCATCCTCGCCTCGCATATCGAAGGCTTCGGCGAAGGCGTCATCGCGCGCCGCGCCTACTCGCCGGCGGACCTCGAGGCGATGAACGTGAATCTGGTGGGCGGCGATCCCTATGGGGGCTTTTGCGGCCTCGACCAATTCTTCCTGTGGCGACCGTTCAAGACTTCCGTCAACCACGAGACGCATATCGCCGGCCTCCATCACATTGGCGCCTCGACCCATCCGGGTCCGGGCCTCGGCGGCGGCTCGGGGTATTTGTTGGCGCAGAGCTTGAAGTAGCGGCGGCGGGTGGTGCGCGAGACGCGCACCACCCGGAGGGGCGGCGTCTCGCCGCCCAGGGCATGGCTACCGCCCGAGCCAGCCCGGGTCGATCACCGGGAGCGGGATGGCGTCGATGAGGGTGCGCGTATAGGCATCCTGCGGCGCCTCGAAAATCGCCTCGCAGCCTCCCTCCTCGACCACGCGGCCATCGTTCAGCACATAGACGCGGTCGCAGACGGCGCGCACCACCGACAGATCATGACTGATGAAGGCCATCGAGAGGCTCATCTCGCGCTTGAGCTCGCCGAGCAGGGCGAGCACCTGCGCCTGCGTCGATACGTCGAGGCCCGAGACGATCTCGTCGGCGAGCACGAAGTCGGGCGCCAGCACCACGGCGCGCGCGATGCCGACCCGCTGGCGCTGGCCCCCCGACAATTCGTGCGGATAGCGATCGAGCGCGAGCGAGGGGAGGCCGACGCGCTCGATGACCGCCTGCACGCGCCGTTCGGCCGCGGCGCGCCCGTCGATGCCGTGCAGCAGCAGCGGATCGATCAGGGCATGGCGGATTCTGCGCCGCGGATTGAGAGACGACATCGGGTCCTGGAAGATCATCTGCATGCGCCTGCGCAGCGGCCGCATGCGAGCTTCGTCGAGCCCTGCGATCTCCTGCCCGTCGAAGCGGATGCTCCCTTGCGTCGGCCGGACGAGCCGCAGCAGGGTCCGGCCGAGCGTGGTCTTGCCCGAACCGGATTCCCCGACGATGCCGACGGTCTCGCCACGCCCGACGCTGATGTCGATGCCGCGCAACACCGGCCTTGCGGCCCGGGCGCGCCCGAACGCGCTCCTTTCGCCCGCATAGGCGAAGACGATGCCGTGCGCCTCGATCAAGGCGTCAACCATTCCCAGCCTTTCGACTTGACGGATATCCTTCGCGCGAGCCCGCATCCGCCTCGCCCGCGGATGCGCTTTCCCCGGCGCGATCGAACGCGGCGATCTCCGCTCTGCACGCGGCGAGCACGGGCTCGGGGATCGGCTGCAGCCCCTGGCCGGGACGGTCATAGCGCGGGCATGCCGCCATCAGCGCCTTGGTGTAGAGATGGCGAGGCGTCTGCAGCAAAGCCTCGATGCGCCCCTCCTCCATCACCTTGCCCATATAGAGCAGGGTGGCGCGATCGCAGATCTGTGCCACCACGCCGAGGTCATGAGTGACGAACAGGACGCCCGTGCCGTGGCGCGCCTGCATCGCCCTGATGAGGCGCAGGATCTGCTTCTGCACGGTCACGTCGAGCGCCGTGGTCGGCTCGTCGGCGATGACCAATTGCGGCTCGAGCGCGAAGGCGGCGGCGATCAGCGCGCGCTGGCGCATGCCCCCCGACAATTGGTGCGGATAAGAGCGCATCACCTTTGATGGTTCGCGTATCTGCACCTCTTCCAGGAGGCCAAGCATGCGCTCCCTAGCGTCCTTGAACGACAATCCGCGCCAGAGGATGAGACCGTCGGTGAGCTGCGCCTCGATGCGGCGGCCCGGATTGAGCGCGGTGAGCGGATCTTGCGGGATCAGGGCCACCTGCGCGCCGAGGAGCCTCCGCCTGGCACGCCGATCAAGCCCCAGAAGATCGCGGCCGGCGAGCGTGATCGCTCCGTTGGCGACGCGAATGGCCTGCGGCAAGATGCCGAGGATCGCCTTGCCGATCGTCGATTTGCCGGCGCCGCTCTCGCCGACGAGGCCATGGACCTCGCCGCGCGGGACAGCGAGCGAGACATCGCGCAAGATCCGCGTGCCGCCATCGCGGCCGGCGACGGCGGAAAGATGCGAGATCGCGAGGAGGGGGGCGCTCACCGCCGCATCACCGGATCGAGCGCCCGGCGCAAGCCGTCGCCCAGCTGGTTCAGGGCGAGCACGGTGGCGAACAGCGCGAGGAGCGGGGCCGCGAACACCCACCAGGCTTGGTAGATGATCTGGCGGCCTTGCGCGATCATGCCGCCCCAGGTCGGCGTGTCGGAGGACACCGAGAGGCCGACGAAGGAGAGGATGGCTTCGACGATGACCGCGATGCCCATTTCAAGCGTCACCAGCGCCAGCAGCACCGGCGCGACATTGGGCAGGATCTCGCGGAACAGGATGGCGAAGCGCCCGAAGCCGATGGCGCGCGCGGCGGTCACATAGTCGGCCTGCGTCTGCGCCATCGTCTCGGCCCGCACCACGCGCGCGAAACGCGTCCAGTCGATGATGGCGATGGCCGCGATCACCGAATGGACGCCCGGACCCATGATGGCGACCACCAGGATCGACAAGAGCACCGGCGGAAACGCCATCCAGATCTCGATCAGCCGCGAGACGACGATGTCCGTGCCCTTGCCGAAATAGCCCGCGACGAGGCCGAGCAGCGTCCCCAACAGCGCCGCGAGCGCGGCGGCGACGAAGGCGACGATCAGCGCGATGCGGGTGCCGAATATGACGCGCGAAAGCACGTCGCGGCCGAGATCGTCGGTGCCCAACGCATAGGCGGGATCGGCTCCCGCAAAGCCGGCCGGCGGCAACGTGCCCGCCATCAGGTCCTGCTCGAGCGGATCATGGGGCGCGATCCAGGCCGCGGCGAGCGCAACGAGGATCAGCAAAAGAATGAAGCCGCCGCCGAGCACGACCTTGGGTTGACAAGAGAGGTTGTGCAGGATTTCCCCGCCGCGGCGCCGATGCGCGGCCATCGCCTCGGCGCCGAGCACCGCCTCAGCCATGACGCAGGCGCGGATTGAGGGCGGCGACGCTCAGATCGATCGCCAGATTGACCATGATGAACAATGCCCCGAACACCAGCACCAGGCCCTGGATCAAGGGCTGGTCGCGGTTGATCACCGCGTCGATCGCCATATTGCCGATGCCCGGATAGGCGAAAATGCGCTCGATGATCACCGTGCCCCCGATCAGGAAGGTGAACTGCACGCCGGTGAGCGCGAGCGTCGGCCCGACGGCGTTGCGCAGCGCCTCGCCGACCACCAACCACCATTCGGGCAGGCCCCTGACCCGCGCGACGAGGACATAATCCTGCAGCATCGCCTCGCTCAACGCCTCCTTCAATATCCGCGCGATCACCGCGGCGAGCGGCAGGGCGAGCGCGAGCGTCGGCATCACCATATGGGCGGCGATGTCCGCGGCGATAGCGAGCCGGCCGGTGATAAGGCTCTCGGCGAGATGGAATTGCGTGGCAAAGGCGACGCCGACCGTCGGGTCCATGCGCCCGGATAGCGGCAATACCGGCCACAACACGCCGAGGATCAGCACGAAGGCGAGCGCCCAGACGAAGTCGGGAACGGCGAGCATGAGGCCGTTGACGCCGTCGAGGATGGATTCGCCGAGGCTGCGGCGCATGAGCGTGCCGAGGATCGCAGCTGCGCCACCGAGCAGGACCGCGGCGCAACACGCCGCAACGGCAAGCTCCAACGTGGCCGGAAGCCGCTCGCTCATCAGTTCGAGCACGTTGCGATGCAGCGAGATCGAGGCCCCGAAATCGCCGCGCATGATGCCTGCGAGCCAAATCCCGAATTGGGCGAGAAGCGGCTGGTCGAGCCCGTAGCGGGTGCGCAGTGCCGCGATCTCCTGCGGGCCGGCGCCAGGCCCGATCATCATCGCGATCGGATCGCCTGGCGCCACGCGCAACAGCAGGAACACCACCACCGCCACGCCGAACAGCGTGACCGCGGCCATGCCGGTCCGTCTAAGAAGCGCCGCTGCGATCATCGGCTAGCGCGTGCGCGCCACCTTCTCCCGCTTGCGGGAGAGCAAGAGGCGCGCCCGCCTCCACCTCTCCCCTTGTGGGATCGGGTGAGGGGGGCACCGCCGGCGGTCGAAGCCAGCCCCCCTCACTCGGAGCCCTCGCTGCGCTCGGGCGCCGACCTCTCCCACAAGGAGAGAGGTGGGCACTGGCGCGACTCTCCGTCACCCTTTCTTCGACACGAGCGTCGGCTGCATGGCGCCGGAGACGTTGGGCATGACCTTGAGCTCGGCCTTGTAGATGATCGGCTGCACATATTGCAGCAACGGGATCACGTAGCCCTGCTCTGCGATGTATTTGCTGACGGCCTTCCAGCCGGCGATGCGCTTCGCCTCGTCCTTCTCGGGCCAGAGCGGGCCGATCTTGGCGTCGAGATCGTCGCTCTTCCAGCTCGAATGCGGCGAGGGCCCGAACATGGCAAAGCCCGTCGAGGTCGTCGGATCGCCGATCGCGTTGCCCCAATTGTAGAAGGCCAGCGGCGCGAGCTTGTGGGTGGTGCGCAGCTCGAAATGCTTGGCGATCTCATAGACCTCGATCTCGGCCTCGATGCCGATCTTGCGCCACATGCCGACGATCGCCTGGATCATCTCGTAATCCTTGGGCTTGAAGCCGCGCGTCGTCTGGATCGTGGTCTTGAGCGGCTTCTGCGGCGAATAGCCGGCGGCCGTCATCAGCTTGGCCGCGAGGGCGGCGTCATGGCCGACCTTGATCGAGGCGTCGAAGGCCGCGTATTCGGGCGCCTCGAGCGTGTCGATCGGCACGCCGTAGCCGCGCAGGAGCTGCTTGACGATGCCCTGCTTGTCGATCGCGTGATGGGCGGCGAGGCGGACATTCTTGTCCAGCATCTTGGCGTCGGAATTGATGAAGATCATGCCGATATCCGAGATCGGGGTCGCAACCCCGGCGAGCCCCTTCTTGCCCTTGAGCCGGTCGTACTCCTCATAGGGAATCTCGAGCGTGAGGTCCGACGAGCCGCTCTCGATCTCGGCGACCCGGCTGGTGGCGTCGGTCACGAATTTGAACACCACCGTCTCGAAGGCCGGCTTGCCGCCCCAATATTTCGGATTGGCCTTGAGGCGCAGGAACGCGTTGCCCTGATATTCGTCGACCATATAGGGCCCGGTGCCGACCGGCTTCTTCTCGAAGCCTTCGGCGCCGACCTTCTGGTAATAGGCCTTGGGCAGCACATAGCCGGTCAGGAAGGCCATCCACTCGAAGATGGTGGGATCGAAGGACTTCACGTCGGCGGTGACGCGCTTGCCGCCGATCTTGAAGTTGCCGATCGTCGACCAGGTGAACTGGATCGGGTTGCCGGTCTTGGCGTCGCCGGCGCGCTCCAGCGACCACACGACGTCTTCCGGCGTGAAGGGCGAGCCGTCATGCCAGGTGACGCCCTCGCGCACATCGAGCCACAGCTTGCTCTTATCGTCGCTCCAGCCCCAGGCGGTGATGAGGCCCGGCTCGAAGGCGAGATTGGGCTTCTGGCCGATATACTGGTCGAATACGGAGCGATAGATCGCCTGAATGGTCGGGTTGACAGCGGAGGGCCCGACCGTCGGATCGAAGGCCGGCAGGTTGACGTTGTAGGCGATGGTGAGCGTGTCGCCGATGGCGGCATCGGCTGAGCCTCGCGGACCGATGAGGCCGGCGATCAGGCTGCCTGCGCCGAGCGCAAGCGTTTGGCGTCGTGTCGGCGTGAACATGGCCCCTCCCGAGAGCTCGTCAGACGGGTGCGGATGCGGGCAACGGATCGGGCCGTGGCCTCACGATCTCGGCCACGTCCAGGTCGTGAGCGGCTTTCATTGCCCGCCAATTATTTTAAGATTAAAGCAAACCCCCGTTCCGGCCACAAGACGATTTTGCTGGCAGAGCCGCGCCGAATATGACCGTTCCAAGCTATGACGCGATCGTGATCGGGGCCGGGCATAACGGCCTTGCGGCGGCGGTCCACCTTGCCGCCAAGGGCTGGAAGGTGGCGGTCATCGAGCAGGCGGCCGAGCCGGGCGGAGCTGTCAAGACGCGCGAGGTGACCCTGCCCGGCTTCCGGCATGATCTCTTCGCGATGAATTTGAGCCTGTTCGCCGGCTCGCCTTTCTTCTCGGCCCATAAGGACAAGCTGTTCGAGCATGGCCTGGGGCTGGTCGGCGCCGCGGATTGCTTCGCGACCGCCTTCCCGGACGGAAGCTGGCTCGGCGTCAGCCAGGATCTGGCTGCGACCACGCAGCGCATCGCCGCGCTCTCGCCGGCCGATGCAGAAAGCTGGCGCCGTATGGTCGGCGAGTTCGCGACCGACGCGCCGCATATCTTCGCGCTGCTCGCCTCGCCCATGCCGTCATGGGCGGCGGCGAGGAGCCTGTGGAAGGCCTGGCGCGCCAAGGGCGGCGCCTGGCTCGGGGAGCTGGCGCGCCTCGTACTCTCTTCGCCGCGCGAGTTCCTCGACGCCCATTTTGCGAGCGAGAAGCTCAAGGTGATGATGTCGGCCTGGGGGATGCATCTCGACTTCGCCCCCGATGTCGCGGGGGGCGCCTTGTTCCCTTATCTCGAATCGATGGCGAACCAGAGCTTCGGCATGGCGCTCGGCAAGGGCGGCGCCGACACCATGATCACGGCGCTCGTCGCTTACTTGAAATCGCTGGGCGGCGAGCTGCATCTTGGGCGCGCGGTCGAGCGCATCGAGGTCACCGGCGATCGCGCCACCGGAGTCGCGCTCGCGGGCGGCGAAGTTCTCGACGCGCGGCGCGCCGTGATCGCCAATGCGCATCCGAGGATCGTCTTCGGCGAGCTCCTCGCCAAGGACCAGCGCCGCGCCGCCTTCGACGCGAAGATCGCCGCCTTCCGCGCCGGGCCTGCCACCATGATGATCCATCTCGCGCTCTCCGGCCTGCCGGATTGGACGGCGGGAGAGGAGCACAAGCGCTTCGCCTATGTGCATTTCGCTCCGAGCTTCGAGGCGATGGCTGCGACCTATGCGCAGGCGCTGTCCGGCCTGTTGCCGCGCGAGCCTGTCCTGGTGGTCGGGCAGCCGACCGCGATCGATGCCTCGCGCGCGCCCTCCGGCCGGCATGTGCTCTGGGTGCAGGTGCGGGTGCTGCCGGCGATCATTCGCGGCGACGCCGCGGGCATCATTGCCGCGACCCGTTGGGACGAGGCCAAGGAGCCCTACGCGGCGCGCGTGATCGAATTGATCGAGCGCTACGCTCCCGGCCTTTCGGCGAAGATCCTGGCCCGCGCCATCTTCTCGCCCGCCGACCTCGAGCGCGAGAACCCGAACCTCGTCGGCGGCGACAGCCTTTCGGGCAGCCACCATCTCGACCAGAATTTCCTGTTCCGCCCGGTCTTCGGTTGGTCGCGCTACAAGACCCCGGTGCGCGATCTCCATATGATCGGCGCCGCCACCTGGCCAGGCGCTGGCCTCGGCGCGGGATCGGGCTTCATGCTCGCCAAGATGCTGGCGGGCGGTTGAGTCTTGAGTCCAAGGGCGCCAGCGGGCGTTCGGCACTGGACACCCAAACACGGGATCGCCGACTTTACCCTCGGCGGAGAACGGTGTGCGTCCATCTGGCTCGTAGTCGTCATCTTCGCTATGGCTGAACCTCGCTTCCATCCCATTGCATTTGCTGAACATCCCATGACCGCGCTGCGCACGCTCTATCCGCCGATCGATCCCCACGAAACCGGCATGCTCGATGTCGGCGATGGGCATTCGATCTACTACGAGCGGTCGGGCAAACCCGGCGGCAAGCCGGCGGTTTTCCTGCACGGCGGTCCTGGTGGCGGCATCTCGCCGGATCATCGCCGGCTATTCGATCCGGATCTCTACGACGTGATGCTGTTCGATCAGCGAGGCTGCGGGCGCTCTACGCCACATGCGGGGCTCGAGGCGAACACGACCTGGCATCTCGTCGCCGATATCGAGCGGCTGCGCGAAGTCGCGGGTGTCGATAAATGGTTGGTGTTCGGCGGCTCCTGGGGATCGACGCTGGCACTCGCCTATGCCGAAGCCCACCCGGATCGCGTCAGCGAGCTCGTCCTTCGCGGTATCTATACCGTGACGAGAGCCGAGCTCGACTGGTATTATCAGTTCGGCGTATCCGAGATGTTCCCGGAGAAATGGGAGCGCTTCCAAGCCCAGATCCCTGAAGCCGAACGCAGCGACATGATCGCCGCCTATCGGAAGCGCCTTACGAGCGACGATCCCGCCGTCCAGATCGGAGCCGCCAGGGCCTGGAGCGTGTGGGAAGGCGAAACGATCACCCTTCTTCCAAACCCTGATATCTCCGCGGCTCACCACGACGGACGCTTCGCTCTCGCCTTCGCCCGGCTCGAGAACCATTACTTCGCTCATGATTGCTGGCTGGAAGAAGGTCAGCTCCTGCGCGACGCCGGACGGCTTCAAGGCATTTCCGGCACGATCGTACACGGACGCTACGATATGCCCTGCCCGGTGCGTTACGCCTACGCGCTGCACAAGGCTTGGCCCGAAGCCGATTTCCATTTGGTCGAAGGGGCAGGTCACACCTATTCGGAGCCTGGCATCCTAGACCGTTTGATCAGGGCGACCGACCGTTTCGCCGGCAAGAACTGACTACGCTAGGAAAGTCGAAAGAAGGTCACGCCGCCAAACCTGTCCGCAATCCGGCCCGCGGGGGTGGAGCTGTCGACCGATTGCACAGAGGGTCGGGAGCCTGCGGAGCGAGCTGGCGATCGACTTCGGCCGCTCCCGGTGCCGCAAAATCGAGAGGTCCGCGCAAAGGCCTGATCGCGGCCGCGCCTTGCCAGCGCCCAAATCCACGACTATGAGAATGAACGTTCATTCTCAAGGCTCGACAAGGCTGCTCATGGTTCTCGCCGAAGCGCAAAATCTCGATCTTCCGGGCGATGCCGACCGCCGCTCGCGCATCCTCGAGGCGGCCGAGCGCGCCTTCGTGCGCCATGGCTTCCATGCCACGACCATGCAGCACGTCGCCGCCGAAGCCGGGATGAGCCCCGGCAATCTCTATCGCTATTTCCGCTCGAAGGAGGCGATGGTCGAGGGGATTTGCGCGCGTGAGCAACATGAGCGGGCGAAGGCCTTCGCGGCATTCTCCCAAGCCGGCAACATCACGACGGCGATGGCTGCCGGCATCCGCAAGAATCTGCTCGGCAAGCCGCGCGAAAAGATGCAGATGATCCTCGAGATCTGGGCCGAGGCCGGCCGTAATCCGGCCATCGCCGCCTTATGCGGCACGATCGACACGGATGTCCGCAAAGGCCTGATCGCGCTCGTCGAGACCGCGAAGGCAAAGGGCGCGGCCGTCGCCGATCTCGACGCGGAATTTGCCGCCCGCCTGATGATCACCGTGGTGCTCGGCCTCTTCAAGCGTCGTGCCCATGAGGCAGATTTCGACGGCGAGGCTGAGGTCGCGCTGGCGCTTGGCACCTTCGCTGCATTGTTCAAGGGCGCCATCCGGCCGCTCCGAGGTGACGATGCGGGAGCCGCGTCATGAAACTGCGGCGAATCCTTAGCGCCTGCATCGCGCTTGTTGCCGCCGCGGCGGTCGCCGGTGCGGTCTATCCACCGGCGCGCCCGCCACTGGCGCTGGCGCTCGCCCGCCTTGGGCTCGACAGCGTGGTGCCGGCCGGATGGAATCCAGGCGAGGCTTCCGGCGCGGCGCCTGAAACCGCTGCCGGCAACCCGACAGCCGCGCCAGGCGCGCGCATTCCGCTGCCGCCCGCCGTCACCGTGGTGCAGGCGAGCCGGCATGACTTCGTCGATCGCTTCTTCGTCTCCGGCACCCTGGTCGCCCGCGAGGAAGCCATGGTCGGGGCGCAGATCGACGGCTTGCGCATCGTCGAGCTCTCCGCCGATGACGGTGACCGCGTGACCAAGGGGCAGGTGCTGGCAAGGCTCGACCGCAGCCAGCTCGACGCGCTGGTGGCGCAGAACGATGCCGCCTTGGCGCGGGCGGACGCCGCCATCGGCCAGGCGACCAGCCAGATCGGCCAGTTCGAGGCGTCGCTGGCGCAGGCGCAGGCCGATCTCGACCGGGCCCGCAAGCTCGACGTGCAGATCGTGACGCAAGCGACCCTCGATCAAAGGATCGCGGCGTTCCGCACCGCCCAGTCGCAGCTCGGCGCCGGCAAGAGCGCGCTCGCGGTCGCCCAGGCTGACAAGGCGAGCCGCCAGGCGGAACGTCGCGAGCTGATGGTGCGCGTCGATCGCACCGAGGTGAGGGCGCCGGTCGCCGGCATCGTCAGCCGCCGCACCGCGAGGCTCGGCGCCGTGGCGATGTCGGCCGCCGACGCGCTGTTTCGCATCATCGCCGATGGGGCGATCGAGCTCGAGGCCGACATCCCCGAGCAGTCGCTCGCCCCGCTCGCGCTCGGCATGCAGGCGAAGATCGCGCTGCCCGGCATGGAGGGCGAGATCGAGGGCCGCGTGCGCTTGATCTCGGCCGAGGTCGACCGCGCGACGCGCCTCGGCAAGGTGCGGATCGCGCTGCCGCTCGACGCGCCGGCGCGCATCGGCTCCTTCGCTTCGGGCGTCGCCATCGTGGCGCGCCGCTCCGGCGTCGGCGTGCCGACGAGCGCCGTGACGCGGACGGAGGAGGGCGCCTTCGTCCTCGTCGTCAAGGATAGCCGCATCGAATTGCGCAAGATCGCGGTCGGCATCGCCAATGCGCGGCTCACCGAGGCGCGCGAGGGCCTCGCGGCCGGCGAGACTGTCGTCGCGCGCGCGGCCGCCTTCCTGCGTCCGGGCGACGCCGTGCGCCCGATTTCCGCTTCGGAGCGATCCGCCGCGGCCGGCGCGAAGGAAGCCTCGCAATGAGGCTGAACATCTCCGCCTGGTCGATCCGCAGGCCGATGCCGGCGAGCGTCACCTTCATCGTGCTCGTGATCCTCGGCATCGTCAGCTTCCGCTCGCTGCCGCTCACCAAATTCCCGAACATCGATATCCCGATCGTGCAAGTCAGGGTGACGCAATCGGGCGCGGCGCCCTCCGAGCTCGAATCGCAAGTCACCAAGAAGGTCGAGGACGCGGTCGCCGGCGTGAACGGCATCTGGCACATCATTTCGACCGTGACCGACGGCTCGTCGATCACCACGATCCAGTTCTATGTCGGCTCGACCAATGTCGACCGGGCGCTGAACGATGTGAAGGACCAGATCGCCCAGATCAGGTCCGACCTGCCGCGCACCATCGACGAGCCGATCGTCAACCGTCTCGATATCGAGGGCCTGCCGATCGTCACTTACGCGGCTTCGGCGCCCGCCATGTCGGTGGAAGACCTCTCCTGGTATGTCGACGACATCGTGGCGCGCG
>JBIOEJ010000051.1:0-36393 GCA_044445965.1 Hyphomicrobiales bacterium | reverse complement strand
GCGCATGCACATGCATGCCTCGCCCTCCCGCTTCGGCGCCGAGCTCATGGATGTCCTGACGCAGCGCCTCATCGAGAAGGACATCAATCTCGTTGCCTCGGCGACCGTCGTCGATCTCTACGCCGATTCAAACGGCAACATTCGAGGCGTCTCGCTTCAGCGGCCAGACGGATCGCGCGAGGAGGCCGGCTGCGAGGCCCTCATCCTCGCCTGCAATGGCTATGGAGGCAACAGGGCACTTATCGAGCGCCATATTCCTGTGATGGCGAATGCGCCCTATCACGGACATCCCGGCAACCAGGGAAGCGCCGTTGCTTGGGGGGAAGAGCTCGGCGCATCGATCAAGGATCTCGGGTCTTTCCAGGGGCACGGGGCGGTATGCACCCCCCACATGATCCAACTCGGATGGCCGGTGTTCACCGAGGGCGGCTTCCAGGTGAACTACAAGGGCAGGCGCTTTTCGAACGAGAACGCCGGATATTCAGAGCAGGCCCTGAAGGTTCTGGGTCAACCAGGTGGCGTGGCCTGGGCTATCTGGGATACTCGCTGCGATCAGATCGCAAGTCAGATGCATAGCCACGTCGAGACGAAGAAGGCCGGCGCCGTCAAGTCGTTCAGCGAGATTGGCAGTCTTGCCAATTTTATCGGATGCCCTCGAGCAGACCTTGGCGCAACGATCGCGGAGGTCGAAGCCATCACGAAGGGCGCACGCCAGTGCTTTTGGGGACGAGACTTCAAGAACTTCCCTCCACTACAAGCGCCTTACTTCTGCGCCAAGATCACGGGCGCGCTGTTTCATACCCAGGGCGGATTGGAGGTCGACCGACAGGCGCGCGTGCTCCGGCGGGACGGAACCGCGTTTCCGAACCTTTTCGCCGGCGGCGGCGCAGCGCGGGGGCTGTCTGGGCCTGCAGATTGGGGCTACATGTCTGGCTCAGGGCTTTTGATGGCGGTCAATTTAGGAAGGCTCGCTGGACAAGCAGCGGCGGCGCTTGTAGGCCGATCGACAACATCATAGGGGCCACGCCGGGTGAACGCAGCGGATTACTTGGGACGGCGTCGCAGTGTGTATCGGAATCCGGGCGCAGTAGCGAACCAATTATCCGGTCTTTGTCACGAGGCTCTCAGTGTGAAAGTACAAATTCACACTGAGGCGACCCCTCCTTGCGATATCACAAACTCAAGGGCAGGACGGGGCAGATGTGGAAATTCGTTCCCTGATAGCGCGATTTAATTCCCTGTTCCGTTGCGTAGGGGATTTATTGACCAAGCGACTGAAAATATAGCTAAAATCCGAATGAGAATCGCGAATACTTGCCTTTTTTCCACAATTCCCTGATAATTTCCCTGTTAGCAGGGAATTTGACTGGCGGAGACCGGTCAGACTGCCCGCACCACCACCCAGTCCCCGTATCTATCCGCTCACGCCGGGCTTCACCAGCTCGAGACCCCGGCGGGCGACGGCGGCGCCCGCATCGCCGTTGCCGCCCGTGCCGCCTCCCGCGAGCTGCACGGTCGGATAGGCGAAATTGATGCCATTGGCGTCGAAGGCCTTCTTGATCATGCCGAGCGCTCGACGCCGAGCCATGAACTGGATATCGCCGGGCTTCGTCATCATCTTCATGCGCAGCTGCACGGCGAAATCGCCGAAGGCCTGCACGCCCTGCATCTTCAAGGGCTCGATGATTCCGGCGGCGAGCTCGGGATCGGCTGCAAGCTCCAGGCCGACCTTCTTGACGATCTTGCGCGCCTTGTCGAGGTCGGTGTCGTAGGTGACGCCGATGGTCAGTTTCTCCACCACCCAATCGCGACTCATGTTCTGGATCGCGCCGAGCACGCCGAACGGCACGGTGTACAGCGGGCCGTTATGGTGCCGCAGCTTGACGGAGCGCAGGCTGAAGGATTCGACCACCCCCTTATAGGTGCCGCTCTGGATATATTCGCCGACCCGGAAGGCATCGTCGAGCAGATAGAAGACGCCGCTGATGATGTCTCTCACCAATGTCTGGGCGCCGAAGCCGATGGCGACGCCGACGACACCTGCGCTCGCGATCAGCGGCCCGATTTCGACTCCAAGGGACGACAACCCCATCATCGCGGCTACCACCACGATGACGACGAGCACCAAGTTGCGCAGGATCGGAAGGAGCGTTTGCATGCGCGCCCGCCGGCGGCTCTCCTCGACCGGGGCATCGCCCGGGGCGGACGCCTCCTCGATGCGGACATCGATCACCGCCTTGGCGATATTCCAAAGGAAATCGGCGATGAGGACGACGGCGGTCGCGGATAATGTGGCCCGCAAAATGCGCGTGACGAGGGTATCGCGGCCCGCGAGGTCGCCAAGATCGACGTTCCAAACATAGGCGAGCCAAGCAACCGAGCCGATGATGATGAGGCTACGCAGGCCCCGCTCGAGGCACACGGCCGCGATGCTCGCCGCACCGGCCTTTGCCTGCGCATGCCCCGGTGGGCGCAGGGCGTGGTTGGCGCAACGCTCCGTCATTCGGATGACGGCGGGAACCCCGGCCGCGAGCGCGGCGAACCAGAAGATCGTCATCGCGCCGGCGACCCAGGCGAACCACAGGAAGGCGAAATAGAAGCTCAGCCAAGTCGCGCCGGCGTGGCGGCGGCGCCGATCATCCTTGTCCTCGACCGCTCCCGGAGCGAGACCGGGCGGCACGCGCCAAACGGCATCGATGGCGACGGCGAGCCCGACGAGGCCGAGCCCATAGGCCACGAGCTCGCGCGTCTCTTGCGGCACGCCGAAATATGCGAATTCGTTCAGCGTGGCCCAGCCGAAGCCGGCCCCGCTCGCGACCAGAATGGCTCTGCGATACCAGAATCGCGCCTGAGCCGTGGTCATCGGCACGACGCGGAAACGCTCGATATTCCGGAAGCGCTTGCTGCCGGGCGCCAGCAGGAAGCGGCATAGCGAGACGACCAGGCTGGCCGCGAGGAACGCCAAGAGGAATCCGAGCACGATCTCATTGGTAAAGGTCGGCCAATCGAGAGCGAGAAAGGCACCGAAACTGCCGACCGCGGTACTGGCGACGATGCCGAGGCTGAAGAGGAAGCGCGAGAAGATCGCCCGCAACCTCTGGTCGACAGTGTCGAGCGTCATGTCCTCGAGTTGGGTTCGGAAGCGATCGACAACCTTCCGGAACAGCCAGTGCGCGCCGAAGCCGAGCCCGATCAACAGAGCGAAGCGCCGTGCCATGCCGAGAAGGTCCAGGTGCTTGAACTCGACTGCAAGACTTTCGAGCGTGGAGCCGATCTCCTCGGGCGCACGCGGAATGGCGGCCGCGAGGTCGGCGAAATGCGTCCGGACGCGCCAGAGGCGTGCCACGATCTGATCCAGGCTCGTGCTGTCGCCATGCGCCTGCGTCGGCGCCACGGAAGTCGGTTGAGGCTGCGCGGTTCCCTGCTGGTCGAACCAGACGCGAATTTGCGGATCGTTCATGAGCTCGAGGAGCTGCCGCACCTTCTGCGGCGGACCCGCCGGCTGCGCGGCCTCAGGCGGAGCGCTCGCGTCCTTCGCCTGCGGCAGATCGCCCCGCGGCGAAGCCGCGGACGGTATGATCGTCTCCTTGGCCGACACTGCCGGCGGGTGGACCAGAGCGAGCGTCAGGAGCGCCGCGATGAAGGCTATGAGCTGTCGCACCGTTTGCCTCGCTTGTCGGCCTCCAGGAACTCGCGGTCCGACCCAACCACCGATAAGCCGCGGCTCCTCGGGCGGCAGGGAGGCTTCGACAATGCGCATAGAGGGCGATGGAACCGTGATCCATGTCAAGCTGCGATGAATATCCGATCCGCGCCAAAGGGGTGGCAGGAGGCTTGTGAAATAAACGCGGCGCGTTGCACGGTCCGATCGATGTCAGGCCAAGACGAAATCCCCGCGGTTTCTCGACTAGACGAGCTTGATCTGGCGCAATGACGCCGTGGCATCCTCGGGACATTGGAAATTCATGTGCGCCGGCCCCACCGGCTTCGTCGAGAAACTTGGTCGAGGCAGCGGCAGGTCATGGACGACTGGCCCGCAGCGGGGTATTTTGCCCGTCGGAGAGGTAGCTGTAAGCCATGAACGACGTTTCCCCTCACGCATCCGACGCGCCCATGCAGAGGACCGTGCCACCGGGGGAAGCCGCACCCTCGGCTCGCGCCAAGGCTGCCGCCGCCAAGCGCGGACGCCCGCATGGCCTGCATTCCCTTTTGAAGCACAAATGGTTCGTGCTCTTCGTGCTCGCACTCCTCGGCCTTGGCGGATGGCAGGCCGCGCGCATCCTGTACGGCTCGGAGGTCGTCGTCGACAAGGTGATGCACGGCAATCTCGTCCAGACGGTCGTCGCCAGCGGCCATGTCGAGACGCCGTTCCGCGTCGAGATCGGCAGCCAGATCACCGGTACCGTGGAGGAGGTGCTGGTGAGTGAAGGCCAGCGCGTGACAAAGGGCCAACAGCTGATAGCAATCGAGGCGAGCGAGCTGAAGGCCGCGGTGGTCCAAGCCGAGGGCGCAGTCGCCCAGGCCGAGGCGCGCATGCGCCAATTGCGCGAGCTGACCTTGCCGGCGGCGCACGAAGCCCTCGCCCAAGCCCAAGCGACGCTCCTCGACGCGCAGCATACTTATGATCGAACGGCCGCGCTCGCCAAGAACGGTTTCGCGACCAAGGCGGCGCTCGATGACGCGCAAAAGAACCTGGATATCGCGCGCACGCAAATGCGCACCGCCGAGCTCCAGGTCTATACCAGCAGCCCCGGCGGCAGCGACTTCGTGATGGCCGAGACGCAACTGAACCAAGCCAAGGCCAATCTCGGGACGGCCCAGTCCCGCCTCGGCTACGCAACCATCGTCGCGCCGCGCGACGGCGTGCTAATCTCACGCAATGTCGAGCGCGGCACGATCGTGCAGCCGGGAAAGGTGCTGCTGGTTCTGGCTCCGGCCGGCACCACGCAGCTCGTCGTGCAGATCGACGAAAAAAACCTCGGGCTCCTCGTAATCGGCCAGAAGGCCCTGGCTTCGGCGGACGCCTATCCGGACAAGAAATTCGCGGCGGAGATCGCCTATATCAACCCCGGCATCGACATCACGCGCGCTTCGGTCGAGGTCAAGCTCGACGTGCCCGAGCCGCCCGGTTTCCTGCTGCAAGACATGACCATCTCGGTCGATATCGAAGTTGCGCGGCGCAACGACGCCCTCATCCTGCCGCTGCGCGATATCTACGACGCGCTCACCGGGGCGCCTTGGGTGATGCTCGTCAAGGATGGCCGCGCCCGCAAGCAGCCGGTGCGGCTCGGGCTGATGGCCAGCACTCACGCCGAGATTCTCGAAGGGGCGGTGGAGGGCGATCTCGCCGTTCCGATCACGGCGAGGATGCTGACGGGCCAGCGCCTCAGGCCGGTGTTGCCGTGAATCGCTGGCTCCCGTTCGAATGGATCGCGGCCATCCGCTTTCTCAAGGAAGGCCGGATGCAGACCATCTTCATCATCGGGGGCGTCACGATCGGCGTAGCCGTGATCGTCTTCATGTCGGCCATGCTCACCTCGTTGCAAGCCAATTTCATCAAGCGTGTGCTGACATCCCAACCGCAAATCCAGCTCCTGACGCCGGACCAGGTCGCGCGCCCTTTGCGCGGGGGTTCAGGGGAGGTGGAGGGGCCGATCGTCCAGCGTCCGACGCAGCGCGTGTTGTCGATCGATCAATGGCCGAAGATCCGCGATCAGATGCGAGCCATGCCGGGGGTGGTGGTGGTATCGCCCACCATGTCCGGTTCGGCGCTCGCCGTGCGCGGCGATGCGAGCCGCGCCGTCACGCTCACGGGGATGGATCCGTCCGTCTACTTCAAGATCGTCAGGATTCCAGATTACATCGTCTCGGGCGAAGCCCGCCTGACGAGCGACGACATCGTCATCGGCACCGAGCTGGCGAACGATCTCGGCGCGACGGTCGGCGACAAGCTCAATGTCCAGGCCGCGTCAGGCTCCGGCCGCATCCTGACCATCACGGGCATCGTCGATCTCGGCAACAAGGGTGTCAATCAACGTGCCGCCTATGTGGCTTTGCGGACAGCGCAATCGCTGCTCAATCTCATCGGGGGCGTCACGACCATCGACCTCACCGTCCAAGACATCTACGCGGCGGAGACGCTGGCGGAGCAGATCCGCGCCTCGATCCCCATCAAAGCCGATAGCTGGATCAAGACCAATGCCCAATTCTATACCGCGATCCAGGCGCAGAGCAACGCCAACACCTTGATTCGCCTGTTCGTCGGCTTGTCCGTGGCGTTCGGCATCGCGGCCGTTCTCGTCGTATCGGTGATCCAGCGATCGAAGGACATCGGAATCCTGCGCGCCATGGGCACGTCGAGAGGCCAGATCCTGCGCGTCTTCCTGATCCAAGGTGGGTTGCTCGGTCTTGTCGGCTCGCTCATCGGTTCGGCGATGGGCGGGGAGGCGGTCGTACTCTGGCACGACTACGCGAGGCAGGCCGATGGGAGCGAGCTGTTTCCCTTGATTCTCGAGCAAAGCCTGTTCATCGACGCGATGCTGCTGGCAACGCTGACGGGCGTAGGGGCCGCGATCGTACCGGCGCTGCGCGCGGCCAATTTCGATCCTGTGGTGGCAATCCGTGGCTGAAGAAATCCTGACGCTCGACAAGATCTGCAAGGCCTATAACGTCGGAACGCCGGTCGAGACCGAGATCTTGCACGATATCGACCTCGTGATGCGCAGGGGCGAATTCCTGGCGTTGATCGGTCCCTCGGGCTCGGGCAAGAGCACGCTCCTCAACATCATCGGATTGCTCGATCGGCCAACTTCCGGGTGGCTTGCGATCAAGGGACAGGACACGCGTGAGCTAGACGATAAGAGCCTCACTCGCCTGCGCGGTCATAGCATCGGCTTCGTGTTTCAGTACCACTACCTGATTTCGGCCTTCACGGCGCTCGAAAATGTGATGATGCCGATGCTGGTCGATCGCGGCTTTCCGACGCCTGCCGTCGAGCGCCGTGCCGCCGAGTTGCTCGATCGGGTCGGCTTGACCCCGGTCGCCAACAACCCTGCGATGAACATGTCGGGCGGCCAGCAGCAACGGGTGGCCATCGCGCGCGCGCTCTCGATGAACCCCGACCTGGTGCTGGCCGATGAGCCGACGGGCAATCTCGATACGAAGTCCGCCAACGGCGTCTTCGAGCTGATGCGCGAGGTCAATCGGCAAAGCGGCACGACCTTCCTCGTCGTAACCCACAACATGGACCTCGCACGCCGCTGCGACCGCATCGTCGAAGTGGTCGATGGCCGCATTCACGCGGATGGAATGCCGGCCGCCGCGTAAGGCTCGACGACAGCTTGCCGCGGGTCACAGATGCGTAAGTTCCGCCTCGCCCATCAGCGCGTCTTCGACCGATCGGCGCGCGGCCGGCGCGATGGGCGGTCCGTATCCGAGACGCAGCAGAAGTTGAGGAATCGCGGGCGGCGTCATCGTGTCTGCGAGGCGTTGGCGCAGCAGCGGCAGCTCTATGGGTTGGTCGAGATAGCCGCTGGTCACTCCGGCCACCGTCGCGATCAGCAGAACCCGCGACAGCGCCTGGCCGGCCAAAAGCCAGTCCTCGGGGTCGTCGCGATCGGTCGCAAGGATCGCCAGGACCGGTGCTCCGTTGGCAATGTCCTGGCTCGCGGCGGCTCGCCCTTCGCCCATATCGAAGGTGCGAATCGCCAGGGCGCTGATGGGGGTCAACAGGTCGGGCACCCCCATCGATGCCAATGACATCCCGTCGCGAGAAAAACCGTGACGCGAGTGCATCCAGGCACTGAGCTCCCGGCGGAAGCTCGGGTCCGCAAACTGGATACGATCGGCATCAGCGACGAGAGCCGCAATCTCTGCGCGCATCTCCTGACTGGTGTGCACGCACAGCCTGACCCAGTCCTCGGCCGCCGCCGCCTTGATCGCGGCGATCAGGTCGAGGGGTAGGGGGCGGGGCTCAAATCCGACGCGCGTCGTGCGGCGGCCGAGAATGGCGTCCCGCAATGCGATGTCGCCGACGGTCGTTTGGTGCAGCCGGCCGAGCCCGATTCGAGCGAGAAGATCCTCGTCGCCCGGATTCGGCAACAGGGCGACCTCGCCGGCATATCCAAAGGCTCGCATCGCGACCCGGAGCATTCCGAGAGCCGCTCCGCAGGACAGAAGCAGCTCGCGGTCACGCGGATCTATGACCGGGAGGGCTCGGGTCCGATCAGCGATCAGATCGACCTCTTCCCCATGCAGGCGGAACAGCCATGGCTGGGAATTGTGGCTCGACGGGGCGAGCACCGCGTAGTTCAGAAGGAAGCGCAACTTGTCGTTCGAGCTTCCCTCCGCCGGAAAGTCTGTCGCGCGCACGGCCCAAGGATCTGCTCTCGGCATCGGCATGCTCCACTATTTTTCAATGAAGCGTACCGGAATCGCGGCCAGGCGAGTTTGATCCTCGTCAATCGAACCGGGAAAAGCTCCAGGCGTTCCTGGAACAGCGTCACCTTCCAGCCTTGAGCGCCAGGAGATAGGCCACGATCTCGTCGATTTGATAGTCGACCAGTTGCGGGTTCGGCATGGCACTCGTCGGGCCTATATGACGATGGTTCGAACCCAGAAATTGCCGAAGGGACGCCTCCGAAAAAGACGGTCGCCGGGCAATCGCCGGGAAGCTCGGAGCAGGGGGCTTGAGGGTGGGGACCTCGGTCGGGTCTCGTGTGACGACGTGACAAGCCGCGCAGACGCGAAGCGCAAAACCGCGCCCGGCAGCGATTTGGTCGTTCGACGGTTCCTGCGCTTGTCCAGCCGAGGCAAGGGCCGCGGCAAATGCCAAGCCGATCAAGCTTGATTTTCGAAGGCTCATGTCAAATTCCTTCTCCGATCTTGCTCGCAGATACCGGTATCGGACGCCCCGAGCCGCAGCAAGGCTCAGTTGCGCTGCGGGGGAAAGGATTGGTCGCTGAAGGGCGAGGAGGTGGGCACCTTGATCTTGATGAAACCGACATGTGCGGCAACATGGCAACTATTGCAGGCCGCGGTCAGCCGCTCGAAAGCCGCATCGAATTCTTTATTGTTCTTGGCCGCGATCGCCTTGTCCATATCGGCAAGCGGAGGCACGCTTTCGCCCTTCAGCAATTGCGCGAAGGGTACGTCGCCGAGCATCGGATAGAGCTTGGCCGCTGTGTCGAAGCTGTCCCAGATCTGCCCGATTTCGTAGTTCGCAAGCTGCCAATTGCCGAGGCTCCCGGCAAACCAGAGCTTGAAATGACGCAGCTGCGTCTGCCCCATGATGTCGCCGACCTTGGGCAAGTATGCGGACTTTGATTGCGCGGTCTGATCCTGGCCTGGCGGTGGCGTTTGAGCCGAAGCTGCCGTGATCGCCGAGCAGATGAGCAAAGCGAAGAGTCTGGCAAGTCTCATATCACGCCTCCTTCAAGTCTCCGACTTACGGCGCGGCGGCCATAGCACGAGCGCGCTTGCCTCCGAAATAGGCGCGCAGCCACGGATCCTTCGAAACCCCCATCTCGTCGAAGCTTCCCGTCGCAATGATGCGTCTGTCATTGATCGCCGCGATTCGGTCGCAAGCCGTCCGCAAGCTGTCGAGATCGTGGGTCGCCATGAACACCGTCAGGCCGAGGCTGCGCCGCAAGGTGACGATCAGCTCGTCGAATTCGCTCGAGCCGATCGGATCGAGGCCCGAGGTCGGCTCGTCGAGGAAAAGGATGTCGGGGTCGAGCGCCAAAGCTCTGGCGAGCGCGACGCGCTTGACCATTCCCCCGGACAATTCGGATGGGAACTTGTCGGCTGCGTCGGCAGGAAGCCCGACCATGTCGAGCTTCAGCAAGGCCATCTCGTCGAGAAGCTGTTCCTCGAGGTGAAGGTATTCCCTCATCATGAGCTGGATGTTTTCCTTGACGGACAAGGAGGAGAACAAGGCGCCGAATTGGAACAGCACGCCGAAGCGTCGTTCGATCACGCGGCGAGACTCGGGTGACAGCGCGTCGGCGTCGAGGCCGAACAGCTCGATCGTTCCGGCTTGCTTGGGCACCAACCCGAGTATCGTGCGGGCCAGCACGGACTTGCCCGCTCCCGATGCGCCGACAAGACCCAGAATCTCGCCACGGTAGATGTCGAGATCGAGTCCCTCGAGGATGGCGCGCTCGCCGAAACGAACCTCGAGCCCGCGAACCCCGATGACGACATCTTTGTCTGGATGAGAGCGGGTTGACGTCTGTGTTTCGGCCATCGACGAAATCTCAGTAATCGATCGCCGCGAAGAACATGGCGAATAACCCGTCCATGACGATCACCATGAAGATCGACTTGACGACCGAAGACGTGACACGGTGCCCGAGCGCCTCGGTCGAGCCTTCGACTCTCAATCCTTCGATCGACGCGATCAAGCCGACGACCAAGGCCATGAATGGCGCCTTGATGAGGCCGACCAGAAAGGTGGGCATGCCGATCGCCAGCTGGAGCTTGGACAGGAAGGCGTGCGGCCCCATTCCTCCATAGAGAAAGGCGACGAGCCCGCCGCCCGCGAGCGATGCGAGATCGGCCAGGAAGGTGAGCATCGGAAGCCCCACCGTCAGTGCCAGCAGCCGGGGGATGATCAGCACGTCGATCGGGTCGAACCCCATCACCTTCAGCGCGTCGATCTCCTCCCTCATCTTCATGGCGCCGAGCTCGGCGGTGAAGCTCGATCCCGATCGACCCGCGACCATGATCGCGGTCAGCAACACCCCCAGCTCGCGCAAGGTGAGGATGCCGACGAGATCGACCACGAAATCCTCGGCGCCGAAGCGGCGCAGCTGGAAAATGCCTTGCTGGGCGATGATGCCGCCGACGAGGAACGAGATCAGCACGATGATCGGCACGCCGCGCAGGGTGATCAACTCCATCTGATGGATGAAGGCGGGGGCGCGGAAATGACGCTTCCACTCGAGAGTGCGCAAGGCGGTGAAGACGACTTCGCCGAAGAAGCTGAGACCGGCGACCAAATCCCTCGAGATACCGACGACATCTCTACCGACTTCGACCAGAGGCATGCGATTATAGCCGTGGCGAGACTGGGATGGAGTGCGTAAGCCGTGCAGGGCGACCTCGCCCAAGATTGCTGCGTGCTCGGCTCGTGCATGGAAGATTTCGGTCTGCCCTCCGGAGGCTCGAATGCCGCGCAGTGTCCGCTCGAGAACCCATGCCCCCACGGTGTCGAGGCGCTCGACGCGCGAAAGATCGACGCTCACGCGGCCCTGGCTTCCGGAGCGTGCGAGCAGGGAGACCATGCAACGTTCGATTGCGGGCGCCTGCTCGGCGGTCCAGCGGCCCGACAACGCTGCCCGCAGCGCGTCACCGCCGCCCTCGAGGCTGAGCCGGGGAGGGGCGGAGGCATCGAGCTCAAGAGGAGCTGAGGACATGCTCTCGTGCTCCAAGGTTGGCCAGAGTGCTGATGCCTTCCTCGTCGGTGACCTGGCGGAAGTCGGCGTAGGAGCTCCCGATCGCACCGAAGAACAAATCATCGTCGAGGCAAACGATCTCGTCGGTCTCGGCGCGCATTTCCGTGAGCGCCTGCGTCGGCGCGACCGGGACGGCGAGCACGACCTTTCTAGGCCCGCGCATGCGAACGGCCCGCAAGGCTGCACGCATCGTCGCACCGGTTGCGAGCCCATCATCGATGACGATCACGGTGCGCCCGCTGAGATCGAGCGCGGCGCGCGTACCGAGATAGCGCCTGCGCCGCCGCTCGATCTCGGCGCGCTCGCGCTTGCAGGCGCGATCGAAGTCGCGGGCCGCGACATGCGCCATCTCGATCACGTCCTCGTTGCGAACAATCACCGGGCTGCCGTCATCGACGACGGCACCCATCGCCAGCTCGGGTTGTGACGGGAGGCCGATCTTGCGGACGAGAAGCAGATCGAGTGGGGCTTGCAGCGCCGTTGCCACTTCAGCCGCCACCGGAACGCCGCCGCGTGGCAGCGCCAGCACGACCGGTTCTTCGTGCCGGTAGCGCTCCAGGGCGAGGGCGAGCTGTTTTCCCGCATCGGTTCTGTTCTTGAAGGGCATTGAATTCCTTCTCGCATGAGGATTTCGGCGCCTTTAGGAAAGCAAGCACGCCATCTGAGGCTCAAGCCGGATTCTTCGGATTCTTTACGGTCGAAGCCCCCCGATAGGGCCGAGTTGTTGAAATCAATAGGAAGGGTACCCAGCCCAAGCCAGGGCGACGTTGATCAGGATCAACTGCCTGTGCTCTTAGCCGGGCCGGAAAGCTCCGCCGCGTCCGGAAGCGGTTATGCAGCCGTGCCGGGCCGCAGCCGAACCGAGCGGAGAGTCATGGTCGATGGCGCTCGTTTGATCACGATCAATATGGGCGAGGCTCTGGTGATCCAGGAAGCTCAGAGCATGAGGCTTCCGCCCAGCCGTCCGGGCGGCCAGAAGAGGATAAGCCGATGCAAGCTCGCGATGTGATGACTTCGCCGGTGATTTCGGTCAGCCCTGCGGCGCAGATCAGCGAGGCGATCGGCGTGATGTTGCGCTCGCATCTGAGTGGGCTTCCGGTCGTGGACGCCGAGGGTCGGCTGGTCGGCATGCTGAGCGAAGGCGATCTCTTGCGTCGCACCGAGCTCGGCACGGAGCGGCATCGGCCGCGTTGGATCGAGGCCTTCCTGATCCCCGGCCGCAGCGCGGCCGATTACGTCCACACGCATGGCCGCCGCGTCGAGGAGGTGATGACGAGCGCACCGATCAACGTGGAGGATGACGCCTCGCTCGAGGATATCGTGTCGCTCATGGAGCAAAAACACATCAAGCGCGTGCCGGTGCTGCAGGCAGGCAGGCTCGTGGGAATCGTCACGCGCGCGGACCTGCTCAGGGCCCTCCTGGCGGCCCCGGGAGCGGCACCGCCGGAGAACCCGAACGATCGGCGCATCGCCGCCGCCATCGAAGCCGATTTGAAAAACCAGAGTTGGATGCCCGGATCGTCGCTCAGACTCAAGGTGAGTGATGGAGTGGTCGAGCTCGGCGGCATCATCTTGGACGATCGCTACCGTGACGCCATTCGCGTGTGCGCCGAGAATACCCCCGGGGTGAAGGAAGTGCGCGATCGCCTCGTCTATGTCGAGCCGTTCACCGGCGCCTATATCGATCCGGCCGAGGAAAAGGCGCGATCCGGATAGCGGCGTAGGCCGATCAAGGCAGGTCGAAAGAATCGTAGATGGGGAATGACCAGTCTTGAGCCAGGTCAAAACGGCCGCTCGCAAACCTGCTTGTCTGCACGCGTGGAGTTCGACGTACCCGCGATAAGCCGAGGGCAACCACCATGAGCGTGACCAAGCCGAGCCCCGAACATACGGCGCGCGACTTGTTGGGCGTCGTTCTGCGTATCTGGGCGGTCGGCTTCCTCGTTGCCGCCCTCGGCACGGCGCGCTTGGCACGTCGGCTTGGTCGCTTGGTGCCCAGGTTATTTTCGCGCGGAAAGTGAAAAGGGATTCTGGCTTCCTGGTGCCTTAGGGTTTCACGAAGCCGCAAATTGCCGAAGGACGCTGCCGATGGACAAAGAAGCGCTCGTGGCGAAACTTCGTGCAGCCGGGTACGAAATCCAGCACGAAGGCCGCGTGCAAAGCGATGATCGCTGGCGGTTCGGATTGAGCAACGGGACCATCGTCGATCTGCTCGACACGGGGCAGTGGACCGCGGCCGGGCCGCACAGGGAAGCGGTGCGTTCGGCTCTGGAAAAAGTTGCCGACGCCAGCGCGGCCGAAAGCAAGTCCTTGCCGATTGTCGCCGACACCATGCGCGTCGTCGCGGATCCAGCGAGCGGGTGCCTGCGTCTCCAATTATCCGGGCGCTCCGCGGCCGACGAAGCACAGGTGACGGCGTCGTTCCTTATCGATGAGGAGTTCGCGCGCCGCTTGGCGTCGTCGCTTGCCGTGAGCGCCTATCAAATGCGTCTTGCCTCGACGCGGGGAAAAGTCGCGACCTCGTCTTGAGGCGCCACGATCGAGATATGCATCAAGCCGGTTCCGGACCGGAGTCTGTAGCGCCTCATCATGCGCCCGCCGTCAGGGCGCCCAGCACGGCGGCGGCGAGGAGCGCGGTATCGTGGACCGCCAGTGCCGTTCTCGAGCGCCGTCCGCTGGCGTAGAGGCGAGGGCTAAGGCCGATTTGGACGAGGGACCATCCGGCGCCTGCCGCAATCAACAGGAGCTCGATGGGGGCGGCATCGGCGAGGTACGGCACCCCCATCGCGAGAAAAAGGCACAGCGCCCCGATCGGGACCGTAAGCGCGCTCTCCATGATGCCGCGCAACTGGGTGGCGAGCGCCATCGGTCCGTACATTGCGACGAGGTGCCACGAGATGAGCCCGCCCAGGGCCGCTTGGCCGATGCCGCAACCGATCAGCGCCGAGGGGGCGCTTGCCATGACATGCGCCATGCCGAACCAAGCGCCGGCACCGAGCGCAATGATCGGCCACAAACCGGCAGTCCTCGCCTCGGTGCGTTCGACGCCCGGTCGATCGCTGATCCGATGCGGCAATGTCAGCAGGATGGGCAGGGCCGCGAAGCTCGCTATGCCAGCCGCGAGCATGAGCGCCCTATCGCCATAAGGCCCAAGCCCCTGGCTGAAAAGCACGAGGCTCGGCGCGGCGAGGCTTGCCAGGCATCCGCCGCACAGCACTGTCAGGGCGGCGCGCGCGCCACCCTGACCTCCGGCGGCGGCCGCATGCCGGTAAAACAGCGCAAAGCCTTGCGCCACGCCGAGCCATAGGGCTCCGACACAGAGCTCCGGAAACCGGCGAGACGTGATCGCCCAGCCGGCAAGCGCTCCGCCGGCGATTCCGAAAGCGGCGCCAAGCGCGAAGGCCGCGCGCCGGCCGACGCGATCGAGGAGCAGCGAGGCCGGCAAGCTCGCCATGGCGGCGCCCAGCAAGGTGAGCGCATAAGGGAGGCTCGCCCGCCAGGAACCGGGGGCTAGCGTCGCGCCCGCAAGGGGCAGCGCGGTCAGGGTGAGTGCCTGCGCCAGCACCGCGAAGCCGAAGCCGAAGGCGAGCCGCCACGCATCGGAACGAAGCCCGGGTGCCGCGCCGCCGGGCAAGGTGCAGGCGCAGTCGAGACGCCCGGCCCGCGCCGCCTCTATGTGGAGGTCGAGCGAGCTCAATCAGGCCTCCCGATATCGTCATCCTCCAGCACGCGTAAGGCCGCGCCGTCGAGATCGTCATATTGCCCGGCGCGTAACGACCACATGAAGGCGAAGAGGCCCGCGATGCCAAGCGAGAGCGCCGCCGGTACCAGATAAAGGAGCACGGTCATGAGGCGAACCCAATATGGGCCGCAACACTGGCGGTTCCACCGGCGGGCGCGACAGGCTTCTCGTCGAACTCCGCGGCATAGCCGAGATCGCACGCGCCATGAGCACGCATCGCATTCAACGTCACGAGGAGCGAGGAGCCCGACATGGCGACGGCGGCAAGGAGCGGCGTGACGAAACCGGCGATGGCGAGCGGCACGGCAAGGGCATTGTAGATGATGGCCAGCGCCAGGTTTTCACGCATGAGGCGAAGCGCCTTCCGGCTGGCCGCTATGGCGGCGCAGACCGGCCTCAGGCGATCTCCGAGAAAGATTGCGTCGGCGGCCGCCTGGGTTACGCTCGCTGCCGTGGCCGGAGACAATGAGACATGAGCGGCGGCCAGGGCCGGCGCGTCGTTCAGCCCGTCTCCGACCATGAGTACCTTGCAGCCTTTGTCGCGAAGCGCCGCGAGATGACCGACCTTGCCGGCAGGCTTCACCCCGCCGAAGGCGTTGTGGATCGCGAGCGTCTCGGCGATCTCGGACACGGCCTGCGGCTGATCTCCCGACAGAATCTCGAGTGCGAGACCGCGGCGCCTCAACCAGGCGATGACGGCTTGGGCGTCCGGCCGCAATCGCTGGCGCATGCCGAAGATGGCTCGCCGATTGCCGTGACGGAAGGCGATCAAGGACAGGCCGCGATCGTTTGCGATCCGCGCGCCATGCTCCTCGATGCCGCAGAAATCGGCGCTGCCCAGCCTCGCCTCCTGCCCGTCGACCACGACGCTGACGCCGCGCCCGGTCTCCTCGCGCACATTGTCGAAGGGCATATGCGAGGACGCCTCCTCAGCCAGTGCCCGAGCCAGGGGATGATGGCTCGAGAGAGCGAGTCTCGCCGCCGTGGCGAGGAGATCCGGCGCGATGCCGTCGCGGTCGTCGATCCCCGGTTGCGGCAGCGTCAAGGTCCCGGTCTTGTCGAACACCACCATATCGACTTCGGCGAGCCGCTCGATGGCGTCCCCGGCATTGAGCAGCACGCCCGAACGGAACAGGGTGCCGCTCGTCACCACATGCACGGCGGGAACGGCGAGCGCCAAGGCGCAGGGGCAGGTGATGATGAGGACCGCGATCGCCGTGATGACGGCGTCGTGCAAGGACGCGCCCGCCAGCATCCAGCCGAGCGCGGTCGCCAAGGCGGTCACATGAACCACAGGCGCATAGAGCCGCGCCGCACGATCGGCGAGGCGCACATAGCGCGACTTCGCCGTGGAGGCCGACTCCAGAAGACGCTCGATTTCATCGAGCAACGTGCCTGATCCCGCGGCGCGGACGGCAACGCGCAACGCGCCGTCGAAGCTCAACGATCCGGCATAGACGGTATCGCCCGGCCCGATGGCGCGGCGCCGCGTCTCGCCGGTGATCAGGCTCTCGTCGATTTCGGCCTTGCCGATCGTCACCACGCCGTCGACCGGAATGCGGTCGCCCGGGCGCACGAGCACGACGTCGCCGAGCTTCAGCGCATTGACCGGCACGTCGACGGCATTGCCGTCCGATCCTAATCGGCAGGCAAGTGGGGCGCGCAGGCTCGCGAGATTGCTCACGACGCTGCGTGTCTTGCGACGCATGCCGTGCTCGAGGACGCGGCCCAGTAGCAGGAAGAACATCAGCATCAGCGCCGAATCGAAATAAGCATGCCGAGCATGATGAGCCGTCTCGACCAGGGACATGACGAGGGCGAGCGAGATGCCGAGCGAGATCGGCACATCCATATTGAGGCTACGCGCCCGCAAAGCATTGAAGGCACTGGTAAAGAAGGGCTGTCCCGCGAAGGCGGCGGCCGGCAGTGCGATGAGTGCCGACAGCCAATGGAAGAGATCGCGCGTCGCCTCGTCCATGCCGCTCGCATCGCCGGCCCAGACTGAGACCGAGAGCAGCATCACGTTCATGGCCGCGAAGCCCGCGACCGCAAGGCAGCGCAGCAAGGCGCGCGCCCGCTGCGCGTCCTCGCTCTCGACGCTGCCGAGGTCGAAGGGCTGGATGCGGTAGCCGAGGGGGGCGAGCGCGCGGCCGACTTCGCCCGGCTGGAAATCGCCGTCACGCCAAGTGACCTTGAGCCTGCGGGTCGTATAGTTCAGGCGCGCGGAGGGCGCCCCCCGCATGCGTCCCACGGCCTGCTCGATCTTGCCGATGCAGGCCGCGCAGGCGACACCCTGCACGGCGAAATCGATCTCCGCCTTGCCGTCATCGCTCCGCTTGACGAAGCCCGACAAATCGACCGGAACATCCATGGCGCCCGGTCACTCGACGAGGATGCGGTTCTTCGACTGGAACAGCGTCTCGCCGTCGCGTGTCGCCAGGAGCTCGAGGTCCCAATGGCCGGAGGCGACCGGCACTTCCCCGACATAGACCCCGGCCCCCGTCTCCTCGAGACCGACGCGCCGGTCGAGCGCCCCATCGACGGGCGCGGCGAATATGCCGGTGAAGCGCAAGCCGCCGATCGGACCGCCTTGCGCATCCCGGGCCGATACTTCGAGGCGCCTGCCTTCGATGCCATGAGCGAATTTCACCTGGACCTTCCAATTCCTCGCCTCTTGGGCGCGCGCCGCGGCGAGCTCCGCATTGAAGGCGAGGCCCGCCTCGTAGGGATGGTCGGCGACCTCGCCCCGGAAGGAGGAGAGCGCATAGTGGACCATCAAGGCATTGACCGACCCGACGGTTCCGAAGAAGGCGACGAGGATGGCAAGCACCTTGCGGCCCGTCAAAGGCCGTCCCTCGTGCTCGGGCTTGCCGCGCCAGCCGACTGCCTGCAAGAGAACCTTCGACATGCGACCCTCTCCTGATTAAGGCGACCGGAAGAAATCCTTGATGGTCGCAACGATCGCCCCGTCCTCGCCGATCGCCGTGAAGGTGAGCGGCACCGAGCCGCCCGGCGCCTTCATCCCTGTCGAGACGAGCACACGCACTTCGCGCGTCTGGTCCGGCCCGACTTCGACGATCTCGCGGCCGGAGAGGTCGTGCTCGGCGCCGATGATCTCGACCGCGGCTTCGTCGACACCCGACACGGTGAGCCTGAACCGGCGCGTTTCGCTTTCCTTGTTGACGAAGCGAACCGTATAGGCGTTGCGAATCGCTCCGTCCGAAAGACGAACATAGAGCGGGTTGCGGTCATGGATGACGGCGATCCCGTATTCGGCCCGCCCGAGCAGCGTGAAGAGCATCACCGAGCCGACGAGCGCGATCAGCGCCGCATAGAGCAGGGTGCGGGCCCGCAAGAGGCGATAGACCGGCTCGAGGCCGTCGAGCCGCCGCTTGATGTTGATGTCCGTGTCATAGGCGATCAGGCGGGACGGGCGGCCGATCTTGTGCATCACCGTGTCGCAGGCGTCGATGCACAATCCGCATTGGATGCAGCCGAGATTGGCGCCGTCACGGATGTCGACCCCGGTGGGACATACGACGACACATTGACCGCAATCGATGCAATCGCCCGCCGGTTGGTTCGCGGCGCGCAGCAGTTGCGCCTTCTTGAGTGAGTTGCGGGGCTCTCCGCGATCATAGCGATAGGTGACGTTGAGCGCGTTCTCGTCGGTAAGTGCCGCCTGGATGCGCGGCCAGGGGCACATATAGAGGCAGACTTGCTCGCGCATATGGCCGGCAAGCACATAGGTCGTGAAGGTCAAGACCGCGATCGCACCGTAAGCGACGGGCGGCGCCGAAAAAGTGGCGAGCTCGACGACCAAAGTCGGTGCGTCGGCGAAATAGAGCACCCAGGCGCCGCCGGTCCACCAGGCGATGGCGAGCCAGACCGAATGCTTGAACAGCTTCTCAGTGAAGCGCCGGAGCGTGAGAGGCCCCGCATCCTTGTGGATGCGCTCGCGCCGATCGCCTTCGATCAGGCGCTCGACCGCCATGAACAGATCGGTCCACACGGTTTGGGGACACAGATAGCCGCACCACATACGGCCGGCGACCGCGTTCATCAGGAAGAGTATGAGGGCGGCGAGAATCAACAGGCCCGTGAAATAGTAGACCTCTTGCGGCCACAGCTCGATGAAGAAGAAGTAGAAGCGCCGGTGCGCGAGATCGACGAGGACGGCCTGCGTCGGTTCATTGGGGCCGCGATGCCATCTGATGAACGGCAGCAGGTAGTAGATGCCGAGGGTGAACGCCAGCAGCCCCCATTTGAGGCGGCGGAAGGTACCCGACACCGTCTGGGGATAGATGCGGCGCGCCGGCGCATAAAGAGGTTCGTCTTCGGCATCCGCCGCGACGGGGGCGTCCTTGAGGCTGACGCTGGTCATCGTCTACTGGCCGCCGCCCAGCGTATGAATATAGACGCTCAACGCCTTGATCGTCGTGGCATCGAGCTTTGCTCCCCATGCCGGCATGACGCCGCCGCCGCCGTTGGTGATGCGCTCGATGATGGCGGATCTGTCGGAGCCATAGAGCCATATCTGGCCAGTGAGGTTCGGCGCGCCGAGTTCCTGGTTCCCCTTGCCCTCGGGCCCATGACAGATGGCGCAGTTGGCGGCGAACACCTCCTTGCCCTTCGCGAGATCCGCGCCGGGCTCGACAGGCAAGCCCGACAGGCTGCGGACGAAATCGGCGGTCGCGAGCACCTCTTCGCGCTTCAGCAGTCCGTCGCGCCCGAAGGCCGGCATCAGGCTCATATGGGTCTCGGGGTCGGTGTCCCAGCGGGCGCCATGCGTGATCGTCTGCTGGATCTGCTCCAGCGTGCCGCCCCACAGCCATCGGTCGCCATTCAAGTTGGGGTAGCCCTTCGAGCCTTGTGCGCCCGCGCCGTGACAGGGCGCGCAATTGGTTGCGAACACGGCAGAGCCTTCCGCCCGCGCGAAGCTCAGCAGCTCGGGCGTCTTCTCGATTTCGGCGAGCGAGGCAGAGGCGAGTTTCGCCGTCATCGGGCCACGCAAGGTCTGAAGCCCGGCGATGTCCTGTTCGACCGCGCTGCGCGAGTGCCAGCCGAAGACGCCCTCGGTGGCGCCGAAGACAAGCGGCCAAGCGGGGTAGACGATCCAGTAACCGACCGCCCACAGGATCGTGGCGTAGAACGTCCACACCCACCAGCGCGGCAGGGGTGTGTTCAATTCGGCTATGCCGTCCCACTCATGACCTGTGGTCGTCTTGCCGGTATGGGGGTCGACAGGCGCCTTCTGTTCTTCCGACATGATCAATCCTCGTCCAACGGCAGGCGGGCCGCATTTTCGAAATGCTTCTTCTTGGACGGCCAGAGCGCATAGCCGCAGGCGATCGCGAACAACGCCGCGAAATAGACGAAGCCCCATTTTGCCGCAAAACTTTGCCAGAATTCATACGTCGACATGGGGAGGATCCTCAGCGAATATTGGCTTTGTCGTCGTAGAGCTTGAAGTCGACTTGCGTGCCCAGGCGCTGCAGATAGGCGATCAGCGCGTCCGCCTCGCTCAGCTCGCCCTTGTCGACCTTGAGATCGCGCACGATGGCTTTCGGGTAACGTTTGAGCATGGCATCGACATTGTCGCTGTCGGGCGTGCCTTGCGCCTTGAGGTCGACCACCGCCTTGTCGATCATCTCCTGCGTATAGGGCACGCCGGTACGCGAAAGCGCGACGAGGTCGTCGGCGATGTGTTCATAGGCGAGCGGCGTTTTTTCGAGGAAGGGATAGCCCGGCATGATGGAGTTCGGCACTACGGCGCGCGGGTCACGCAAATGGTCGCGGTGCCAGTCATCCGAATACTTGCCGCCGACGCGCGCCAGATCCGGGCCATTGCGTTTGGAGCCCCATTGGAAGGGGTGGTCGTACATGCTTTCCGCGGCGAGCGAATAATGTCCGTAGCGTTCGACCTCGTCGCGCAGCGGACGGATCATCTGCGAATGGCAGAGATAGCAGCCCTCGCGCACGTAGATGTTGAAACCGGCGAGCTCGAGGGGCGAGTAGGGACGCACGCCCTCGACCTGCTCGATCGTGTTCTTCAGGTAGAAGAGCGGCACGATCTCGACGATGCCGCCGACCGCAATCGCGGCGATGATACCGATGACGAGCCAGATCGAATTCGTCTCGAACAGTTTGTGGCCGGGCCAACGCTTGGCGATCGAAAACGGCATATCTTGCTCCTCACTCGGCGGGTGCGAGGCCGGTGGCCGAGGGGGCCGGCGGCATGTGCGCCTCGACGGCCCTCCCCGAGACCAGCGTCTTGTAGATGTTGAACACCATGATCAGCGCGCTAGAGAGGAAGAGCGCTCCGCCCAAGGCACGGATCACGTACATCGGATGCATGGCGTCGGTGGTCTCGACGAAGGAATATTCGAGGAAACCCTGCTCGGTGTAGGCGCGCCACATCAGGCCCTGCATGATGCCGGCGACCCACATGGCGGAGATGTAGAAGACGATGCCGATCGTGGCGAGCCAGAAGTGCCACTCGACGAGCTTCAGCGAGTAGAGCTTGCGGTTGAAGATCCAGGGGATGAGGCAATAGAGGGCGCCGAAGGAGACGAAGGCGACCCAGCCGAGGCTGCCGGAATGGACGTGGCCGATGCCCCAATCCGTGTAATGGCTCAGCGCATTGACCGATTTGATCGACATCAGCGGGCCTTCGAAGGTGGCCATGCCGTAGAAGGCGACAGAGACGACGAGCATGCGCAGCACCGGATCGGTCCTGAGCTTGTCCCAGGCGCCGGAGAGCGTCATCAGGCCATTGATCATTCCGCCCCAGGACGGCATCCACAGCATGATGGAGAAGGTGGCGCCCAGCGTCTGCGCCCAATCGGGCAAGGCGGTGTAGTGGAGGTGATGCGGTCCGGCCCAGATATACAGAAAGATCAACGCCCAGAAATGGACGATCGACAGGCGATAGGAGTAGATCGGCCGCTCCGCCCGCTTCGGCACGAAGTAATACATGATGGCGAGGAAGCCGGCGGTCAGGAAGAAGCCGACGGCGTTATGTCCGTACCACCACTGGATCATGGCATCCTGGACACCGGACCAGACCGGGTAGGACTTCGAGGAGAAGATCGAGACCGGTATCTCGGTGTTGTTGCCGAGAACCAGGACCGCGATGGTGATGATGAAGGCGAGGTAGAACCAGTTCGCGACGTAGATATGGGGTTCCGTGCGCTTGGCGACCGTCGCGATGTAGACGAGGAAATAGGTCACCCAGACGACGACGAGCCACAAGATCGCGTACCATTCGGGCTCCGCGTATTCATGGCTGCGGGTGATGCCGAGGAGATAGCCGGTGCCGGCGATGACGATGAAGAAATTGTAGCCGAGCACGACGAACCAGGGCGCGAGATCGCCGGCGAGCCTGGTGCGGCAGGTGCGCTGCACCACGTAGAGCGATGTCGCAAGCAGCACATTGCCGCCGAAGGCGAAGATCACTGCCGAGGTGTGGAGCGGCCGCAAGCGCCCGAAATTGATGAAAGGCAGGTCGAGATTGAGCCAGGGAAAGGCGAGCTCCGATGCGATGTAGACCCCGACCGTGAAGCCGGCGATGCCCCAGAAGAGCGCGGCGAGCGAGGCGAACTTGACGGGCCCCAGATTGTAGTTCGGCTTGCCGTCGATCTCGGCCGCAGGAAACTCGGCGGACCGATCCGCATAACGATTGAAGATGGCGAAGGCGGCGATGGCGCTCGCGACGCAAAACAAGCCCGCATGGAAGGCGTAAGCTCCCGTATAGGCTTTGGCGGCGACGATCAGCGAGAAGACGGCCAGTCCGATCAATATGATGCCCAGGCCGAACTCGCCCCCGGTCATGGATTTTCTGAGAGCCGTGGATTGCGCCATGTCTTGCTTCCGTATCGCGGGGGATGCCAACCAAAGCGCGCTGGGTGCGCTGCAACATCAGACTGCATCGTCTGGGTTATCGCTCTTTGACGTGGATCAAAGACACCGAGATTCCATCTGTCGGGAAAAATATGCCGAAGCGCCTGGTGTCGTTCTGCTCCGGACGCGTGATCTCGACGCCTTTTTATGTATATTGGAGGGCCGATACCGGCATCACGGGGCGCGATCTCGTGTCTTTCTTCGCTACGGCTCCGCTATTCGCCAACCTGCTTTTGCTGTTCGGGCTGTCCCTGTTCTTCGGGCTTGCCTTCGAGGAGTTCCATGCACATCAGGGCAGGGTCCGGCCGGGCGGCGTGCGCACCTTTCCGCTGCTCGCCTCCGCAGGGGCTATGCTCTACCTGCTCGATCCGGCCCGTCTCGTTCCGCTGTCGGCAGGTCTGCTTGTCATCGGGGCGTGGCTCTACGCCTATTACCGCAGCGCCGTCGAGGAACGCGACAGCGAGGGCGTGCCGAATGTCGGGCTGGTCGGTCCCGTCTGCAATCTCTTAGCCTATCTGCTCGGCCCTGTGGCGCTGACGCAGCCACATTGGGTGGCTGTCGGCATGACAGTCGCCTCCGTGCTGCTGCTCACGGGCCGCGAGCGGCTGCATGCGGCGGCGCAGCGCATCGAGCCGCCGGAAATCGTTACCGCCGGGAAGTTCCTCATCCTCACCGGCATCATCCTACCGCTTCTCCCGGACGAGCCCATCACTGCCCTGACGACGGTGACGCCCTATCAGGCATGGCTCGCCCTGCTCGCGGTGTGTACGCTTTCCTATGCGAGCTATCTGCTGTTGCGCTATTGGGTGCCCAAACAGGGCGACTATCTCACCGCCATCCTCGGCGGGCTCTATTCGTCGACGGCAACGACCGTCGTACTCGCCCGCCGCGCCGGCGCCAAGGCGATTGCGCCGGACCGCGCCAAGGTCGGGATCGTGCTCGCGACCGCTGTGATGTATCTGCGCACCCTCGGCATCATCGCCGTATTCAACCTCGGTCTGGCGGCTATCCTCGCTCCGGCACTGGTCGGACTCGCGTTGCTCGGCCTTTCACTCGCGGCGCTGCTTTCCCGGCGCGCGGGTCAGCCTCCGAACGAGCCCGGCGAAAGAGCGATGCCGAGCAATCCTCTCGAGCTCTGGGCGGCGGCGCTCTTTGCAACTCTGTTCGTGGCTGTTTCGATCGCTTCCGGCTGGGTCGTCGGTCAATTCGGCGCCGCCGGCGTCTATGCTCTCGCCGCCATCGTCGGGGTGACCGACATCGATCCATTCGTGCTCAGCATCGCTCAAGGCGGCGCGGGGTCGCTCTCCAAGGCGGACGCCACAATCGCCGTCCTCGTGGCCACGGCGTCGAACAACGTGCTCAAAGCCGCCTATACCGTGGGCTTTGTCGGGCTGCGCGGCAGTCTGCCAGCCGTTGCGAGCCTAGCCCTGCTATCGGGCGCGGCGATCAGCCTTGCGCTGATATTCGTCAGGCATTGATCGACCGCACGGTCAGATGAGAGAGGATGCTCAAGAAGACTCTCCGCCTCGTCCGGCCCCGATCTTGATCCGCGAAGGCACCGGCGAGACGTCGCCTCTCAAGGCCCTGAGGGCGTTGAGGATGACGGCAACGTCGATCAGCTCCTGCAGAAGGGCGCCTTGGACAGGACTGATATAACCGAAGGCCGCGGCGATCATGCCGGTCACGGAGAGCCCGATGCCGACGAACACGCTTTCGCGCGCGATGTGGAGCGAGCGCCTGGCGATTGCAATCGCAGGCAGCAGGCGGTCGAGCTGATCGACGAGGAGCACGACATCGGCTGCTTCGGCGGAGGCAGCGGTACCTCTTGCCCCCATCGCCACCCCGACATCCGCCGCCGCGAGCGCAGGTGCGTCGTTGATGCCGTCGCCGACCATCATCACCGGCCCGTTCTTGCGCTCCGACAGCACGACCATGACCTTCTGGTCGGGCGAAAGCTCCGCGCGGACCGCATCGATGGGCAGGCCGGCCGCGATGGACTGCGCGACGTCCCGCCGGTCTCCGGTTGCGAGGACGATGCGGTCGAGCTTGAGCGCTTTCAGACCCCGCAAGACTTCCCTTGCGCCCGGTCGGAGGTCGTCGGCCAAGATCAGGCGCGCGGCGAACTTGCCGTCGATCGCGACCACGACGACCACTGCGCCCGGCGCCGCGCCCTCCCTTGGCTGGAGTGCGCCTTCGCATGGCAGTTTCGAAGCAACGAAGCGAGGCCCGCCCAAGACGATGGCCCGGCCTTCGACGCGGCCCATTATGCCTTCGCCGGGCGTTTCCACGACCTCGACCGGCACGGCGAGGCGAAGTCCGCGGCCTTGCGCCTCGGAGACGATGGTCTTCGCGATGACATGCTTCGATGCCTGGTCGAGCGAGGCGGCGAGCCGCAAGATGTGCTCGGGCGAGAGCCCGGGGGCGGCGTCGATCGACACGATCCGCGCGCGCCCATCGGTCAGCGTTCCGGTCTTGTCGACGACCAGTGAAGTCACGCGCGCCATCGTCTCCAGCACCTTGCCGCCCTTGATCAAAATGCCGTGCCGAGCGGCATGCGACAGCCCCGACACGATGGCCACCGGAACGGCGAGGATGAGCGGACAAGGGGTGGCGACGACCAGCACGGCGACGGCGCGGATGGCGTCGCCGGTCCAAAGCCATGCGGCGGAGGCCATGACGACCGTCACGCCGAGAAAGACCATGGCGAAGCGGTCGGCAAGCCGCGACATCGGGGCCTTGGAACTCTGCGCCATCTCGACCAGACGCACGATCCCGGCATAGGTGCTCTCGGCAGCGAGCCGCGAGGCGAGCAGGTCGAAGGCCTCCCCGGTATTCGTCGACCCGCTCATGACCGGCTCGTCATGCCTACGCTGGGCCGGGATCGACTCTCCCGTCAGGGCCGATTGGTCCAGAACCGCAAGCCCGCTGGCGACCGTGCCATCGACTGGAATGATGTCGCCCTGCCGTATGAGCAACCGGTCGCCAGGCGCTATGGCATCGATCTCGACCTCTTCGAGCTCTCCGTCGCGATGTCGCATGGCGGTGCGTGGAACACGAGCCAGCAGCGAGGTCATTTCGCGTCGCGCATGGCGCTCGGCGAAACCTTCGAGATATTGTCCCCCCGCATACATCAGGGCGACGACCACGCCCGCCAGCTCCTGGCCGAAGGCGAGAGCCGCGCTCATAGAGAGTGCCGCGACGATATCGAGGCCGACATCGCCTCTGCGCAGGCTCGAGACGATCTCGAAGAGGAGAGTCAGCAATACCGGCAGCGTAAACGCCGCCCAGACGAAGCTCGACCATTGCCCCGGCGCGAATTGACGAAGCGCGAAGCCGAGGACGAGACCAATCGCCGGAAATAGGATGAGAAGCGGCCGGAGTCGCGAGGCGATGGTTGACCGATCCGGTTTCCCGCTCATGCCACTTCAGCCGAGCCGTTCGTAGCGCAATCTCAGGCCATTGCCGATGACGCTGACGGAGGACATGGCCATCGCCAACGCCGCGATGATCGGCGACAGCAGCAGGCCGAAAACGGGGTAGAGCACGCCGGCCGCGATCGGAACTCCCGCGGCGTTGTAAAGGAAAGCGAAGACGAGGTTCTGGCGGATGTTGCGCATCGTCGCCCGGCTGAGCGCTCGTGCACGCACGATCCCCGCCAGATCGCCTTTCACCAGAGTGACCCCGGCACTCTGCATGGCGACATCGGTTCCCGTGCCCATCGCCACTCCGACATCGGCCTCGGCGAGTGCCGGCGCATCGTTCACGCCGTCTCCGGCCATGGCGACGACATGGCCTTCCTGGCGCAGGCGCCGCGTGACCGCGTTCTTCTGTTCCGGCAGAATCGCGGCCTCGACGTCGCCGATGCCGAGCTTGGCCGCGACAGCTCGCGCGGTGGCGCGGTTGTCGCCGGTCAGCATCACGATGCGAATACCGGCGGCCCGCAGGCTGTCGAGCGCCGCCGCGGTCGTCGCCTTGATCGGATCGGCGACGGCGATGACGCCTGCCGGGCGCCCATCGACCGCGACGAACATGGCCGTGGCGCCGTCCCGTCGCAGCTCGTCGGCTTGGGCTTCGAGAGCCGCGGCGGCGACGCCGATATCCTCGAGGAGCTTGATATTGCCGATCGCAACCCGGCGACCGCCGATCGAGCCCGTCACCCCTTTGCCGGTGACCGAGCCGAAGTCCATGACAGCCTCGATCGCCAGGCCGCGTCGGCGGGCCGAGGCGACGATGGCGGCAACGAGCGCATAGGCAAGCGCTGGAGGCGGACCCCAGATCATCCATGCAGCGAACGCGACTGCCGCCACGGCGACCACGGCCGGCACGAACCAACCGGATACCACGTCGGCGAGCCTCTGGATCGGCGCGCGACTGCGTTGCGCCCCCGCAACCATATGCACGATGCGAGACAGCATGGTGTCCGAGCCGACCCTTTCGGCCCGCATCACCAAGCTGCCAGTGCCGTGCCCAGGGGTCTGCTGGCCGTCTCTGTGTTCGATTGGGCTCATTGGCTTCGTCATGACTTTCCGTTCCGCCATTCGCCCCGCCGACGCTTCTTTCGCTACGGCGATTAGCGGCTACACCTTCCCATGACGGGAAGGTCAAGTCCGGTCATTCCGCTTAGACAGAACTTGCATGACGCCCTGATCCAGGCCGGAGGTGCCGATCGAAGACGGCGCAAATCGTGCGCATGAAGGGTCGCCCGATCGGGGTGATTTCGAGCCGCGCGGCGCCGTCGCCACGAACAAGGCCGTCATCCTCGAATTCGCGCAAGCGATCGAGCTCGCCCGACAACGTTGAGAGGGGGCGATCATGCTTGCCGCAAATCTCTCTGAGATCGACGGTAAGCGCGCACATCAAGCGCTCGATGATCTCCGCCCTGAAGCGATCATCCGGGCTCGGCGCGACGCCGCGGCTCGTCGCGAGCTCCCCGGAAACGATGCGTTCGCGCCACGCGGGCACCGCCACGAGATTCTGGGCGTAGCCCTGCGGTAGGTGCGAGATGGAAGAAGCCCCGATGCCGATGATGGTCTCGGCGCCGTCCGTCGTGTAGCCCTGAAAATTGCGCCGCATTCGCCGATACGTTGCGGCGAGTGCCAGCGGGTCGCCAGGTTTCGCGAAATGATCGAGCCCGATGCGGACATAGCCCGCAGCCTCGAGGCGCTCCGCAATCGCCCGCTGTTGCTCGAAGCGGTCCCACGCATCGGGCAGATCGGCCTCCTTGATGAGCTTCTGGTTCGGCTTCATCCATGGCACATGCGCGTAGCCGAACAGCGCAATCCGATCCGGGTCGAGCGCCAGCACCTGGTCGATGGTCGTCAGCGCGCCCGCAACCGTCTGGCGCGGCAGCCCGTACATCAGATCGAGATTGATGGAAGCCATGCCGGCGGCGCGCAGCGCCGCCACGGCCCAGGCCAACACCTCATAGCCCTGCCGACGGTTGATCGCAGCCTGGACTTCGGGCGACAAGTCCTGCACGCCGAGGCTGACCCGCTTGATGCCGAACTCCGCAGCCGCCTCGACCCATTCGCCGGTGAGCACGCGCGGGTCGAGCTCGGCCGCAATCTCGCAATCGGGCAACACCATGAAGTGGTCGCGAAGCGCCTGTGAGAGAAGCCGCAGATCGCGCCGCGACAGGATATTCGGCGTCCCACCGCCCAAATGCAGGTTGGCGATGGCGAGACGGGGAGCCGCCGCGGCGATGAGGCGGACCTCACCCATGAGCGTTTCCACATAATCGGTGATCGGCGCATGACGACGCACGACGCCCGTGTGGCAACCGCAATACCAGCACAGCCGGTCGCAGAACGGGATATGGAGGTAGAGAGAGGCAGGCTGGGCCGGGACGAGCGCCGACAGCCAAGACCGGTAATCGGCGCTGGTCACGCCGGCTTCGAATTGAGCCGCCGTCGGATAGCTCGTGTAGCGGGGTACGCGGGAGTCATATTTCGCGATGAGCGCTCGCATGCGTATGCGAGCGATGCGCGAACAGTCCGGCTTGGCCACGCAGGACGGAATGTCGCTGGCGTTCGTCATGCGGCTCCTCCAGCGGCGATCGACCTCGCCTCCATCACGAGACCGCCGAATCGAGACGAGCTCGCGGGATCGGTCGGTGCCCGGGATACGCCGAGCACCGCGAGGGCATCGGCCACGATTCGCGCTGGCGTTCCGGACGCTTCGATGCGGCGCCAGGCGAGGGGGCCGACCCCCACGGTCGCTTGCTTGCGCACATAGTCGGCGTTCGCATCCGAGGCATCGCCGCGGCGGCCTTCCACGCGCTCGATCCTCAATGCGAGCGGCGCCTCGAGCCATAGCCCATTGAAGGGCGCCGCGACCTCTCGCGCCGCTCCCTCGATGCCGGCCCGCTCGCCGGGCTCGGCGTGCACGCCATCGGCGATGACGCCGAACCCCGATGCCAGCGCGAGCTTGGCTTTCCGCTGTAGCCTCGCATAGACCTCGGCGGTCGCCGAGGGGCTGTAGCCCGATTGCGGCAGGTGCTGCGTCTCGGCTGCTCGGAACATCTGCTTGCGTTCGATATCCGTGCGCAGATGCACCGCCCCCGGAATCCGACCGAGATGGGGGGCGAGTTCAGCCGCAATCGTCGTCTTGCCGGTTCCCGATAAGCCGCCAACCGCCACGAGCCTCGCAGGTGCCGGGACGAGAAAATCCTCGGCCAGCCGAAAGTAGCGCTTTGCCTCGCGAGCAGCCTCGGTACGCTTCTGCTCGGCGAGGTGGGGGAGCGAGGCGGCGGTGACCTTGGCCCGGATCGCCGCCCTCACGCTGAGGAACAGCGGGAGCGCCGCAAGCCCGACGAGATGAGCCTCATCGCCGCTCTCCCAGAGGTAGTGATTGAGGATCGCATTGGCGGCTTGTCGGAAATCGCGCTCCCACAAATCCATGACGAGAAAGGCAAGGTCGTAAAGAACATCTCCCGTCGCCATGCCCTCGTCGAATTCGAGCGCGTCGAACAGCACCGGCTTGCCGCCGATCAGCACGATATTGCGCAGATGCAAGTCGCCATGACAGCGACGCACATGGCCGGCCTTCCGGCGCGCGACGAGCAGCGGCTTGTTGTCCGAGAGAAGGGTCCGCGACGAGAGCGTCAGCGCCCGGACGCGGTCCGAGGAAAAGAGGTCGGGGCTTTCGGCGAAACTGTCCGCATTTTCGAGAATATAGCGATCGAGCGCGCCGGCAGCGTCGAAGTCCTGGCGCGGCGCTCGCTCGTGAGACCGCACGACCGCATGCGCAAGGTCGGAGATCAACGACGGCGAAAGCCGATCTCGTGTGGCCAAGCGATCGAGCGTCGAGTTTTCGTCGAAGCGCCGCATATGCACGGCCCATTCGACGATCTCGCCCTCGCCACCGAAGCTCAGTCCATCCTTGGAGCGCGTGATCGGCACGACACCGAGATAAATATCCGGGGCGTTGTCGCGGTTGACCGCGAGCTCGCGGTCGCAGGCGAGCTTTCGCTTCCCGAGCGTAGAGAAATCCATGAACGGGAAGCGCACCGCCCGCTTCACCTTATAGGCGTCACGACCTGCCAGAAAGACGACGGCGCCATGGGTGTCGATGCGCTTGACCGTCTCGACTATCCGATAAGTCAACGGATCGCTCAGGAACTCCAAGACATCTCGCTGCTCTGCGACGACATGGTCATCCATGGGCCGGCTCCACCGCGCAGCTCGCTCCGCCCTTTCTAGGAACGGATGAACGGCCGATATGTCGTCACATCCGAATCGGCATCGGCTCGTACCTGCTCCTTGCCGGCCCGAGGCTTGCGGCTCGTCGACCAATCCACCCAGCCGATTACCACCATGAAGACCACGCAAGCGACAATCGCCAGAGCCAGGAACGCCATTTCCGTGTTGGACATCGGATCCTCCGAATGCTGACCAACGTCATTTGCGCTCCCACGCGATTTGCATCTTGATTCAAGTCAAAACCGGCCAGGCGAAGGCAGTCGGCCCCACGTGATCGGCGAAACACGATCGGCCATCCCGGCGAGGGCTAGGTTAACGCCGTTTCACTTGCACGCGTCGGCAGCGCGGGGTATTTTTGGCGGGATATCTCTTCGCCATATCAGCCAGATGGCCGCTAGGGCGAGCGATCAGGGCGCCGACCAAGGGAAGATTGGTGGAATATCTGCGAACGACCATCGAAGGGGCCGGGATCGGCACCTGGGATATGGATGTGGGCTCAGGCGCCATCAGCCTCTCGGAAACCGGCGCGGAACTCCTCGGCGTGCCGGACCGGCATCCTGCCGATTGGCATGATGTGGCGGCTTTGCTCCATCCGGACGATCGGCAAAGCTTCGAGGACGCGTTCGAAGCCGCCATCAAGCGGCAGGACGGCTATGAAATCGATTATCGTGTGCTCCTTCCGGAGGGAAGACTACGCTGGCTGCGCCAGAAAGGACGTGTCTTTCCGGGTGAGGACGGCGTCTCGCCGCAGATGCGCGGCGTGATCCTCGACATCGACGAAGAGAAGCGAGCGGAGCGAGCCCTGAGAGCGCGCGAGAGGCATTTGCGCTCCATCCTCGAGACGGTGCCGGACGCGATGATCGTGATCGACGATTCAGGGATCATGCAATCCTTCAGCGCGGCCGCAGAACGGTTATTCGGCTTTGCGCTCGAGGAAGTGGTCGGGCAAAACGTATCGATGCTGATGCCGGAGCCCGACCGAACGCGCCATGACGGCTATCTGGCTCGCTACCGGCACACGGGAGAGCGCCGCATCATCGGGCTGGGGCGGGTCGTCACGGGGCGCCGCAAGGACGGCTCCACCTTCCCCATGCATCTGTCGGTCGGGGAGATGCACGCGGGCAATGAGCGTCATTTCACGGGCTTCGTGCGAGACTTGACCGAGCGGCAAGAGACGCAGGCCAAGCTTCAGGAACTGCAGTCGGAGCTCGTGCATGTGTCGCGCCTCACTGCGATGGGCGAAATGGCGGCAACCCTCGCCCATGAGCTCAACCAGCCGCTTGCGGCCATCAGCAATTATCTCAGAGGCTCCCGCAGACTCCTTGAGGACAGCAAGGATCCACGCGCGGCGACCATCCAGGACGCACTGAGCAAGGGAGCCGAGCAGGCGCTTCGGGCAGGGCAGATCATTCGGCGCCTGCGCGACTTCGTCACGCGCGGCGAGACGGAGAAGAGGGTCGAACGGGTGAGTAAGCTCGTCGAGGAGGCGAGCGCGCTCGCCCTCGTCGGGGCTCGCGAACGCGGCGTCAGGGTCGAATCCATGGTCGATCCTCGTGTCGATCATGTGATCGTCGATCGGGTGCAGGTGCAGCAGGTCCTCGTGAACCTGCTTCGCAACGCCATGGATGCCATGCAGGACGCAACCCGCCGCGAGTTGATCCTGTCGGTCGTTCCGAGCGACGATGGAATGGTGGAGATCTCGGTGGCGGATACCGGCCCTGGCATTTCCGAGGAGATCGCCGCCAAGCTGTTCCAGCCTTTCGTGACGACGAAGGCCCACGGGATGGGGGTCGGCCTGTCGATCAGCCGCACGATCGTCGAATCGCATGGCGGAACGATGTGGGTCGAGGCGAATGAGGGTGGAGGCGCGGTCTTCCGGTTCACCCTTCCCGCCGCGGCAGAGGGCGTCGCCGATGCCCAATAGACCCGAGATTCATGTCGTCGACGACGATGAGGCGATGCGCCAGTCGCTGGCCTTCCTGCTCGATACGACAGGCTTCCAAGTGCGGCTCTTCGAGTCCGGAACCGCCTTCGTCGATGCCCTTCCCGGCGTCGGCGGCGGTTGTATCCTCACGGATGTTCGCATGCCGGGAATCGACGGAATCGAGCTCTTGCGGCGGTTGAAGACGAGCGGCCGCAATCTTCCTGTGATCGTGATGACGGGCCATGGAGACGTGCCGCTCGCCGTCGAGGCGATGAAGCTCGGCGCCTTCGATTTCCTCGAGAAGCCATTCGACGATGAAGCGCTCATCGCAACCCTCCGCGCCGCTCTTCAGCAAAACGAGTCGATGGTCGAAGCCGACACTCACGCAAGTGACATCGGCGGACGGATCAAGAGTTTGACCCCCCGCGAGCGACAAGTGCTCGACGGCCTCGTGGCCGGCCACTCGAACAAAGCTATCGGGCGCGAGCTTTCGATCAGCCCACGAACGGTCGAGATCTATCGCGCCAATGTCATGACGAAGATGCAGGCATCGAGCCTCTCCGAGCTCGTCCGGCTCGCCGTCCGCGCGGGATACCTGACTTGAGCCACATCAAGTCGGCGCGCTGAGCAAGGCATTATCCAAGATTAGGGAATAGGCGCCGATCTGCGGCGCAATCCCTGATCTTCGGATATGACGTTGCAAGCAGTACCTCTCATACTCATCGTCGATGACGATGCGGCGGTCTTGAACTCTCTCAGCTTCATGCTCGAGGCGGAGGGATTCGAGGTGCGAGCCTTTGGGGATATCGGCGAGCTCATTGCGGCCGAGTCGATGCCGAAGGTCGATTGTCTCATCCTGGACTATCGCATGCCGGTGATGAACGGCTTCGACGTGCTTCAATGGTTGCGCGAGCAGAAAGTGACCGCGCCGGCTATCCTCATCACCGGTCATCCCGACCGGACGCTACGCAGCCGCGCTCGGGCAGCCGGCTTCGCGCGGGTCGTCGAGAAACCGCTCCTGGAGAACGAGCTTGTCGACGACATCCGCCAGGTGCTCCCTGCCGTCTAAAGTCGTCGTTCCTGCCTCCGACCTGCACAGGAGCTACGTAACATTCCGTAGGGGGATGTCCGTAAGGAATGAAGCGGAATTTCGGAGGTAGCGGAGCGCCGATAAGCATGAGGAGCCAGCACAACGAAAGGTGGCTCCAATGTTCGTCCAGAGCGCAGCGACAATCCAACAGAACGCCCGTCCTATCGGAGTCGGCGCGACCACAGCCGATGCCTTCCTGTTCGCCGGCTGTCCCGAGCTCCTGGGTACAAGGATAACTCATTCAAGGGATGAAGAAATCTACGGTGAGGCGGAGGAGGCGGAGTTCGTCTACAAGATCGTCAGCGGCGCCGTGCGCACCTACAAGCTTCTGAGCGATGGCCGCCGGCAGATCGGCGCCTTCCATCTTCCCGGAGACCTGTTCGGCTTCGAGTCGAGCGCGACGCACCGGCTCAGCGCGGAAGCGATCGTCGATACGACCGTATTGGTCTTCAAGCGCCGCACCCTCGAAAGCCTCGCTGCGCGCAGTGTCGAAGTCGCCCGCCAGCTATGGGCATTGACGGCTCGCAGCCTCGATCATGCCGAGGAACATATGCTGTTGCTCGGGCGCAAGACGGCTGCGGAGCGGGTTGCTTCCTTCTTGCTCGAGATGGATGCGCGGATGCAATTGAGCGGGGCGATCAACCTGCCCATGACCCGTCGGGACATCGCGGATTATCTCGGCCTGACGCTCGAGACGGTCTCGCGAACGGTGTCCCAGATGCAGGTCGAGGGGACCGTGCAGCTTTCCAGCGCCAGGCAGATCAGGGTCCAGCGGCGGGCGAAGCTGCAGGCGCTCGGTTTGGAGGATTCATATCACTGACGGCGGTCCAGGGGGCCGTCGCATCGACGGGAGACTGGCATGAAATCAATCGGCATCCTCGCCCTCCTGCTTGCGGGCGTGGCAATCGACTCATCGAGCCTGCGCTCTCAGACATCCGCCAGATATGAATGCAAAGGGGATTGCTCAGGCCGCGAGGCAGGCTACCGATGGGCTGAACAGCACGAAATCACCAGGGCAGCCAAATGTACCGTAGGCGCCTCGAAATCGTTCCGGGAAGGCTGTCTTGCCTATTTAGAGGAAATCTGGCAGGGCGCCGACGATGAGCCCAAGGTGCGGCGCGGACCTCCTTAGAGCGTTTTCCGGCGAAGCATGCCTCCGCGAAGGCGGGGGTGGCTCCGGTTCGCCGCAGAAAATGCGGCAAGAACCATCAACTAGAGCTCCGGTCCGATTCAATCGGACCGGAAAAGTTCTAGAGTTCCCAAGACGATGAGCCGCTCGCCTTTCCGTCCGGTCGAGTGAAACGCGTGCAGCGCCAACAGCACGTCGATGAAGTGCAGCGCAGCAACGGCTTTCGGATTCTGTGGGGTCGCCTGAAGGAGCACCCGCTGTCGCGGGTCGGGCCGGGACTCATCACAGGCGTCGCGGACGACGACCCGAGCGGCATAGCCACATACTCACAGGCGGGCGCGCAATTCGGCCTCAACATGCTGTGGACGATGCCGCTGGCCTTCCCTCTGATGGCCGCCATCCAGAGCATGTGCGCGCGCATCGGCCGGGTCACCGGGAAAGGCCTTGCCGCCAACATCAAGGCCACCTTCCCGCCGATCGTGCTCCAGGGCGTCGTGCTGCTGCTGCTGATCGCCAATATCCTCAACATTGGCGCCGACGTCGCGGCCATGGGAGAGGTCGCCGAGCTCGTCATCGGCTTTGATCGCCATCTCATGACGGCGTTCTTCGTGTTCGGGACGCTGCTGCTGCAGGTGTTCATCCCCTATCATCGCTACGTCAACTTCTTGAAGTGGCTGACCCTTTCTCTGCTGGCCTACGCCGCGGTCCTGTTCACGGTCCACGTCCCCTGGGGCGAGGTCGCGCTGCGCACGGTCTGGCCCAGCTTCACACCGGATTCCGACGCCGCTGCCGTGGTCGTCGGTGTCTTCGGCACCACCATCAGTCCTTATCTCTTCTTCTGGCAGGCTTCCGAAGAGGTCGAGGACATGCAGGCAAGACGAGGTGCGGCGCCCCTCGTGCGCGATGCGCCCGCGGCCGGCGCGGAACTCCGCCGCATCCGGTGGGACACCTGGAGCGGCATGTTCTACTCCGACATCACGGCCTACTTCATCATCCTGGCGACCGCGGTCACGCTCAACGTTGCGGGAATTACCGACATCGAAACCGCGGCGCAGGCAGCGAGCGCGCTGAGGCCGCTGGCCGGCGACTTCGCCTACATCCTCTTCGCCCTCGGCATTCTCGGCGTAGGGCTGATCGGCGTGCCGGTGCTCGCGGGTTCCGGCGCCTATGCGCTTTGCGAGGCCATGGGCTGGAACTGGGGCCTCGAAAGGAAGGCGGCCGACGCCAGGGGGTTCTACGGTGTCATAGCCGTCAGCGTGCTCGTCGGACTCATCATCCAGTATTCGCCGATCAGTCCGATGAGGGCCCTGTTCTGGAGCGCGGTCATCAACGGGGTCGTGGCCGTGCCGCTGATGGTTGTGATCATCCTGCTCGTCTCCAAGAAATCCGTGATGGGGGCATTCACCGAAAGGCGGCCGATCATCATCCTCGGCTGGATCGCGACGGCGGT
>JBIOEJ010000050.1:0-36441 GCA_044445965.1 Hyphomicrobiales bacterium | reverse complement strand
CGTGAATGCGTCGGGGGGCGGGGGGCAAGCGATCCGGGCGGGGTCCTCTCCAGCATGGATATAGGCTTGGTAGGGGATGCGCACGCCGCCATCCGGCCAGGTGTGGGTCACACGTCTTGACCATACCGGGAAGTTGCCTGGCGTCTTAGGCGATGTGCCGAAGAAAATGGGCTTGGCGATGTCTGTGATGGTGGCTACCCCAGCCAGGAGCCTGACGCAGCCCTCGTCCACACCGTTCTGCTGGTTGTGGTAGAAGAAGATTAGGGACTTCTTGAGCTCGAGTTTGCCCCAGAACTTGGCCAGCAGCTCGCGCTGTCGGTCAGCCTCCATAACCCACGTACCAGGCGGGTCCTTCTCCGATCCCCGTATCGCAAGGCCCTCCTCCCGGCAGATCTCCTCGAAGTTCGCCTCCAGCATCCACCGGTAAGGCGAAGGGCACAGAGAATAAGGTGGTATCTCCTCGCGAGCGGCAGGCAGCCCGCGACCAGAGAGTGGGTCCTCGTGGTGGGCCACGAACCCGGTGGCGCCAAAGGCCCCCACGTCCCGCCAACAGGGAGGTCGGAATTCTAAGGAGGCGATGGTCTGACCAGCGGCGGCGAGCTCCATGGCGGCGTTGGCGGGTTCGGCGAACCACTCGCCAATCCATTCATGACCCCGACAGGCCACGTTGCGGTTCGGGGCTGAGCAGACACGCCCGTTGTTCCCCGCGTCGTGCCAAGTTATGCGCGCCGTCAGATGCGTGGTCATGAAAGCCCTCCCCCCTGCAACCTTCTGCAACCTGGGGACCAAGTGTTCCCTGAACCGCCGTGTCTCGCAAGTGGATTATCCCACGGCTCAGGATCAGTGCACGGCAGTGTGCGTCCCCGGCCAAGCTCGATCTATCGCCGGAAGCGGACGCTCCGAAGGTAGCCTGTGGGTCAATCCAGGCGGTTGTGCCAAATGAAACGAACGTCGAGATCTGCGTTCTGACGATCCAAAGCAGACTGACTGTTTCCGGCCAGCTCCGGTCATGGACCCCGCCCGGTCACATGTCCGAGATGGGTCGATGGCGCTCTGATGGTAACCTCTCTTCAGGTCGCCCGCGAGCGCTCCATGCCGATTGACTTACCGGCTTCCGCCGCAACTCTTTCTCCAAGTCCAGGGCCTGCTGCCGGCTTCCGAGGGGCACTTCCCGGCGCGGCCGGTCTCCCGCCGCATCGACAGCTCCAGAGCCGATAAGGACGAGCACACGCTGATCGAGCCGAGCGCAGGGTGATGGACAGCGCTCGGCCTTGCCAATGCAAAACGCCCGGCGGCCTTTCGGCTCCGGGCGCAACTTCCACCGCTATCCAACAAAGACCTACAATTTCAGAAATTCCGGAAAGTGTCAAGCAAAAATTCCCCGCAAAGGGTCATTAGCCGGCAATATAAAATCGCAGCATCGAGCTTTCGGAATCAATATTCCTCAACATTCCGGGCGCTATGATGCTGGCCGGCGGCGAGGGCGTATCGCGGGCTTCCAGCCGGCTCTTCTCACATCGTTGAAATGCCAGGCGGCAAGCCTATTGTATGGGCGAGGTGACACCAAGAGACACCGCATGCATACGCCGTCCACCACCAGCCTCGAACTGGATGCCGAGATCAAGGCCCGCTTGCAGCGGCTTGCCGATACGCGGCGGCGCTCGGCGCATTGGCTCATGCGCGAGGCGATAGGGCAATATGTCGAGCGCGAGGAACGCCGCGAGCAACTGCGGCAGGATGCGCTTGCTGCCTTGAGCGAATATCAGGTGACGGGCCGGCATGTGACGGCCGAAGAGGCCGACGCGTGGCTCGCCCGCCTCGAAATGGGCGAAGACGCGGATCCGCCGTCTCCGCACGACTGATCTGCGCCGCACGGCGCAGCGATGCCGCCGTCGTCTCTCCATGATGCGCGATCAGGTCTTGCCCAACATGGCTCAAATAGCCAATTCAGGGATGTGATTGGAAGGTCGTCCGATGAAGTCCTATTCCTTGACCGAGCTCGGCAATAAGTCAGGTGAAGTGACCGAAGCGGCATTTCGAGGCCCTGTCGACATTACGAGCAGGGGCAAGCGGAAATTCGTGCTCCTGACAGCCGAGGACTACGACAGACTGAGGGGTCGCAGCGCGCAACGCGCCGTTCATGTGGACGATCTCTCACCCGAGGAAGCCGACGACTACACAGCCGGTTTGTTGGCGCCGAAGCGGCCATCCCCGCGATCAAGGAAGGCAGCCACCGTTCCGTGACCCGCTAATCTGATCGGCCGCCGCATGCTGACGCAAGAGCAAATCCGGGCCGCCGCCATGCGGCTCGATCGCGCCGAGAAGACGCGGACCCAGATCCGTCAGCTCTCGGTCGAGCATCCCGGCATGACGATCGCGGAAGCTTACGCGATCCAGCGCGCCTGGGTCGACCATAAGGTCGCTGAGGGTCGGACGATCCGCGGCCATAAGATCGGGCTAACGTCGAAGGCCATGCAATCGGCGCTCGGCATCGGGGAGCCCGATTCCGGCATTCTCTTCGACGACATGGTCTTCGCCGATGGCGGCGAGGTTCCGGCCGGCCGCTTCATCGCGACCCGCGTCGAGGCCGAGCTCGCCTTCGTGATGAAGTCGCGGCTCTCGGGTCCGAATTGCACCATCTTCGATGTCTTGAACGCCACCGACTTCGTGGTCCCGGCGCTGGAAATCCTCGACACGCGCATCGAGCGCCTGGATCGCGAGACCAAGGCGGCGCGTAAGATCGTCGACACCATCGCCGACAACGCCGCCAATGCCGGCATCGTGGTCGGCGGCAGGCCCTTCCGCCCGCTCGACGCCGATCTGCGCTGGATCGGGGTGCTCTGCTACCGCAACGGCGTGCTGGAGGAGACGGGCCTCGCCGCCGGCGTCCTCAACCATCCGGCGAACGCCGTCGCCTGGCTCGCCAACAAGCTCGGATCCCTCGGCCTCGCGCTCGAGCCTTCGCAGATCGTGCTCTCGGGATCGTTCATCCGGCCGATCGAGGCCCGCAAGGGCGACACCATCCAGGCCGATTACGGCGCTTACGGAATGGTCAGCTGCCATTTCGCCTAGAGCATGATCCCAAAAAGTGGCTACCGGTTTTTGGAAAAGATCATGCTCGAACAAAAAGTTCGTCCGCCACACCGATTCAGTTTGAAGTCATCACGCTCTGAGGCGCGGATCGAGCGTGTCGCGCACCGCATCGCCGAGCAGGTTGAAGCCGAACGACAAGAGCAGGATGGCGAGGCCGGCGAACAAGGCGCACCATGGCGACAGGAACATGAAGTTGCGTCCCTCCGAAAGCATCAGGCCGAGCGAAGGGGTCGGGGGCTGGCTGCCGAGGCCCAGGAACGCCAAGGATGCCTCGACGAGGATTGCCGAGGACAGGAGAAGGCTCGTCTGCACCAGGACGACCGACGCCAGATTCGGGAGGACATGCCGGATCAGGATGGCCATGTCGGAAGCGCCGATCGCATGGGCGCCCATCACATATTCGCTCTCGCAGATGACGAGCGCCGGCCCGCGCAAGAGCCTTGCGAAGATCGGCGTATAGACCACCGCGATGGCGATGGCGGCGCTTGCGGTCCTCGGGCCGAGCACCGCGATGATGCCGATCGCGAGCAGCATGACGGGAAAGGCGAACAGCACATCCATGAGGCGCATCGCGATACGGTCGAACCAGCCCTGGCGATAGGCCGAGATCAGGCCGATCGAGCCGCCGACGAGGAGCGCGGCCGCGACTGCCGTGACGCTCGCCGCGAGCGAGGTGCGATAGCCGAACAGGATGCGCGCCAGCACGTCGCGGCCGAGCTGGTCGGTGCCGAGCCAATGCGCCGCGTTCGGCGCCATCAGGCGCGCGGCGCCGCTTTGCCTCAGGGGGTCGTAGGGGACGAGCCAATGGGCGCCGAGCGCGGCGGCGACCTGCAGGGCGACGAGGACGAGAGCGATGGACAGAAGCGGGCGCGAGAGGAGCTTCGACATGGCCTTAGCGCCTCAACCGCGGATCGATCACGCCGTAGAGGCAATCGACCGCGAAGTTGACGATCACGAAGCCGATCGTGACCACGAGGATGGTCGCTTGCAGCAGCGGATAGTTGCGCTCGGCGATGGCGCCGAGGATGAGGCGGCCGAGCCCCGGAATGGCGAACACCTGCTCGATCACGATCGCGCCGCCGAGCAGATAGCCGGCCGTGATGCCGATGCTGGTGACGAAGGGGATCAAGGCGTTGCGCAGTGCATGCTTGTAGACGACGACGCGCTCCGGCGCGCCCTTGGCGCGCGCCGTCCGCACATAGTCCTCTCCGAGCGCATCGAGCATCGTCGAGCGCATCAGTCGCGAAAGATTGGCGAGAATCGGCAGGGCCAGGGCCAGGGAGGGCAGCACCATCCGCTGCAGATTGCCGAGCGGGCTCTCGGTGAAGGGCACATAGCCGAGCGAGGCGAAGCGCGGAAAAAGCCGGGAGACCGAGAAGATCAACACGATGCCGAGCCAGAAGGAGGGGATGGTCAGTCCGAGCACGGTCCCCAAGCGCATGGCGATGTCGGCGAACCGCCCGCGATATTGCGCCATCATCGAACCGAGCGGCACGGCGAGCCCGGCGCCGAAGACGAGCGCCAACACGGTGAGCTCGAGGGTCGGCCAGAGATTGGCGAGGATTTCCTCGGCGACGGGCCGGCCGGTCCAGGGCGAGGTGCCGAAATCGCCACGCAAGGCCGCGGTAACCCAGTGCAGATATTGCGTGACGAGCGGCTGATCGAGGCCGATCCGCGCCCGCAATTGGGCCAGCGCCTCGGGCGTCACCTCGGTGTTGGCGCCGAGCATCACCGCGACCGCATCTCCCGGGACGAGGCGGATCATCAGGAAGACGATGATCGACACGCCGATCACGACCAGCACGAGATCGGTCAATCTGGCGACCAGGAGACGTTTGAGCATCCCGATTCAGTTCGTCCGGGCGATAGGAGCGGGTGAGCCGGGCGCGGCGGCGTCCCGGCGCTGCTCAGCGATCGAGGGAGGCGTCGCGCAGCGAGGACAGCGACCGATTGGCCATGATGTCATAGCCCTTGAGCTCGGTCCGCGCGGCCGAGAACAATGTCCCATAGGCGATGGCGGCGACCGGCCCGGAGCAGGCGAGCAAATCCTGAGCCTGATCGTAGAGAGCCTTGCGTCGCGGCCCCTCCCTCGTCCGTCGCGCCTCGTCGAGCAGCCGATCAAGCGTGGCGTCGGAATATTTGAAGACATTGGTCGAGCCGCCGGTGCGGAAGGTGCGGTAGAGAAACTCGTCGGGATCGACGCCGCCCGCATTCGCGGAGGCGAACATGTCGAAATTGCCGTTGCGCCAATTCTGCACGAACTGCCCGGTCTCTTCGTTGCGCAGCTCGACCTTGATGCCGACCTCCGAAAGCTGCTCCTGGACGACTTGAGCGATGTCCTTGATGTCTTGTCTCGCAGCGAGGACGCGCATGACGAGCGGCTGATCGCCGCTGAACCCGGCTTCCTTCAGCAAGGCGCGCGCCTTTTGCGGGTCGTGGCGATAGCAGGGGAAATCGCTCGCCGGTTTCGCCCATTGCTCGAGCGCCGGCGACAGGGGCCCCGCCGGAACGCCTGCGCCGTAGAGCGCCGAATCGATGATGGCCCTGCGGTCGATCGCATAGTTGATCGCCTCGCGGAATCTCACATTGTCGAAGGGCGGGCGGGAGACGTTCATCCCGATCACGGTGTTGGAAAGCTCGAGGGTCTGGGTAAGCTCGATATTCGGCTTTCCCTTGAGCTGCAGCGCGGTCGCGGCGTCGATGTGCGGCAGAAGCGCGTATTGGCCGTTCTGCAGCCCGACTTGCCGCGTCGAGGATTCCGGCACGATGTTGAATTTGAGCCCGTCGAGCCGCGGCTTGCCGGCTTCGCGATAGGCCTCGTTGCGGGCAAGGAGGATGAATCCGTTCGGCTGCCAAGCCTGGAACTTGAACGGGCCGGTGCCGACCGGTTGCTTTTGCAACGCCTCCTTGTCGGTTTCCATGCGGCGCGGCACGATGGCGATCGTCGCCAGCGCCCCCAAAAGCGGCGCCGCGGGCTCCCGCAGCTTGAGCTCGACCGTCACGGGGTCGATGACGGCGACGCTCTCGACCGCGGCGAGACGGCTCGCCAGGGGAGAGCCGAACTCCTTCGACTGGACGCGCCGCAGGCTCGCGGCGACATCCTCGGCCGTCATCGTGGAGCCGTCATGGAACAGCACGCCTCGACGCAGCTTGAAGCGGTAATCCATGCCGTCCGCCGAGATGGCCCAGGATTCCGCGAGGCCGGGCACGACACTGAGCGCCTTGTCGATGGCGGTCAGGCCCTCGTAGATCGTGCCGTTGACGACGGTGAAGCTGTTGAAGGCGGTGATGATGTGCGGGTCGAGCCCGGCTGGTGAGGAGTCGATCGCGATTTGCAGCGGCTCGGCGGCGGCGCCACCCGCCGCGCACAGGCCGACGACCGTTATCGCCAAGCGCTTCAGTTTCTTGATCATGTCGCTCCCCGTTCGGTCTTGGAGACCCCATCTTTGCCAGATGGCGAAAGCGCCGGATAGCCCCATCGCCGAGCCCGACGCCCGGGTCGGCGCCTGGATGACCTCGCGACGAGGTGGCGTTCGCCTTGAACCTTGGGCTGCGCCCGCGCTATGAGCCTCACCGCAGTGTGAGCCCGCCGGGCTGCCGCGACCCGTCAACCCGAGCTGCATCATGACCTCGACGATCGATCTTCTTTCAGCGCGCCGCTCGGTCGGTCCGAATTTTCTGGGTGGCCCCGGCCCGTCGGCTTCGCAGCTCGAGACGCTCTTGCGGATCGCCTCGCGCGTGCCCGACCACGGCAAGCTCGCGCCTTGGCGCTTCATCGTTTTCGAAGGGGAGGCCCGCGTAAAGGCCGGCGAGGTCATCGGGCGCCTGTTCGCGCAGGCCAATCCCGACGCGGATGCAAGCCGCATCGTGGCGGAACGCACGCGCCTGTCGCGCGCTCCGCTGGTCGTCGGGGTGGTCAGTCGCGCCGCCGCCCATCCCAAGATTCCCGATTGGGAGCAGGTGCTGTCGGCGGGAGCCGTTTGCATGAACCTGGTGACGGCGGCCTATGCGCAAGGATTTTCGGCCTCATGGCTCACGGAGTGGTACGCCTATGACCGGCGCGTGCTCGCCGCTTTCGGCCTGTCGCCGCAGGAGCGCATGGCCGGCTTCGTGCATATCGGCACCGCGAAATCCCCCTCGCCCGACCGGCCGCGCCCGGCGCTCGATGACATCGTGACGCGCTTCGGCTAGAGCATTTTCCGGCGAAGTGGTTGCCGGTTCGCCGCAGAAAATGCGGCGAAAACAAAGAACTAGGGCTCCGATTGAATCGGACCGGGGAAAGCCCTAGGGCCGGCATCTGGAATCCGAAAGGTCGAGACCTTGTTCTACCGCACCGACAAGAACGATCACGGTCTGCCGCATAATCCGTTCAAGGCGATCGTGGCGCCGCGCCCGATCGGCTGGATCAGCGCCATGAACCGAAAGGGGGAGATCAACCTCTCACCCTATTCCTACTTCAACGCGGTCGGGGACCGGCCGCCGATCGTCGTGTTTTCTTCCGACGGCATGAAGGACGCGGCGAGCTTCGTTGCGGAGACCGGCGAATTCGTCTGCAACTTCGTCACCTACGAATTGCGCGAGAAGATGAACCTCACCTCGGCGCCGCTGCCGCGCGGGCAGAACGAGATGGACTTCGCGGGGCTGACGCCTGCGCCCTCGACGCTGGTCAAGCCGCCGCGCGTCGCCGAGGCTCCGGCCGCGCTCGAATGCAAGCTCTTGCAGATCCTGCCGCTGAAGCCGCTCGACGGCGCCCCCGTCAGCAATCATCTCGTCATCGGCCAAGTGATCGGCGTCTACATCGACGAGAAGTTCCTGACGAACGGGCGTTTCGATACGCTTGCCGCCCATCCGATCATGCGCATGGGCTATCACGACTATGCGGTCGGCACCGATGGCTTCACCATGGTGCGGCCGAGCTGAGCTTACCCCTCTGCCCCCCTCGCCGCCGCGAGCAACCGTTCCGCGCGCTTGATATGCGGGCGGTCGACCATTTCGCCGTCGACCCCCAGCACGCCGATTTCGGGATTGGCGGCGAAGGCTTCGATGATCCTGCGCGCCCTGGCGATCGCTTCGGAGGAGGGGGTGAATGCCGCATTGATCGCCGCGACCTGGTCGGGATGGATGGCGAGCTTGCCGGTGAAGCCGTCGCGCCGCGCCGCCTCGCATTCGGCGACGAGCCCTGCTTGGTCGCGGAAATTGGTGAAGACCGTGTCGATCGGCGCGACTTCCGCGGCGGTCGCGGCGAACAGGGCGAGCGCCCGCGCCAGCCGATAAGGGTCCGTATAGGCGCCGTCGGCCAGCCGGCTGGTCAGCGAGCCGATATCCGCCGATAGGTCCTCGGCTCCCCAGGTCAAGCCCGAGAGACGCCCGCTCGACCCGGCGTAGCTCCCCATGTTGAAGAGGGCGGAAGCGCTCTCGGTGGCGATCGGCAATATGGCGATCGCGCCGTCGGGCAGGTCGCTCTCGGCCTCGCGCACCGCGAGCTTGGTCGACAGATGCATGATGTCTTGGCCCCCGCGCGCCTTGGGCAGCATGATGCCGTCGGGCTGAGCCGGGATCACGGTGTCGAGATCGGCTTCGATCAAGCCTGAATCGAGGGGGTTGACGCGCACATAGATGCGCGGGCCCGTCTTCGCCCGGCGGGCCGTTCCGATCGCGGCGCGCACGGTCTGCCGCGCCGCCTCCTTGGCCGAAGGCACGACCGAATCCTCGAGGTCCAGGATCAGCACATCGGCGCCGCAAGCCATGGCCTTTGCGAACTTCTTTTCGCTGTCGCCAGGGACAAAGAGCAGGGAACGCATCGGGCCGTCGCTCCTCGTGACATCGTCGTTGACTTGCCTTGGGCGGATCACCCGGCTCTTCGATGGGTCACGCCGCTGAAATTTGCAAGGATGGAAGGCGCCGCGTCGGCGCGAGATCGCGCTGCATCCGATCGGTGAGGCGCGGGCCGGCTCCATGACGGTCGGCGTTGCTACCGGTCCCGCTCGATCAGCGCCTTGATCAACAAGATCTCGGTCTCGTGGATCACCGTCACATGCCGCCAGCGCTCCTGCGTCATGTCGGGCTCACGGCGTGCGACGAGCGACACCACGCATTCCTGGTCCTGCGTCCCGGCATGTCCGCGCGGCAGCACCGTCGCGCGGATGCGCGGCGAAAGGCGGTCCGCCGTCGAACCGACATGATAGATCACGACGAGAGCCGACGGGTCGCCTTCGATACGCACGAACAACGGCTTCCCATCGAACAGGGAGTGCCCGACGAACAAGCCATCGCCCGCGAGCTTCGTCTCGAAGCAACCCAGTGCCCAACGGCCGAGCGAGCGCCCATCCGCGAGGAAGGCGTAAGCGTCGCGAGCGCAAGCGTGCACGACTTCGCTTGCCGTATGGAGGAGCTTCCCCGATCGATCGCCGCCGCGTATCACTGCGGCAATAATGTCCAGCCGTTCTTCTCCAGGCGCACCAGGACGCGGGCTCGGTCGTCGACGCCATAGCGCTCGCCCGGCTTGAACGTGTAGACGGCATGCGTGCCGACGATGTCATGGGCGTTCGTCAGAGCATCGCGTAGCGCCGTGCGGAATTCGAGCGTGCCGGGCTTTGCGACGTTGAGCGCGCGTTTGGCCGCGTCCAGGAAGACGAGCCAGCCGTCATAGGCGTAGGCGCCGAAGGCGTCGGGCGCTACGTCGCCATTGGCCCGCTGATAGGCGGATTTGAAAACCTCGCAGGCCCCGCGTATCGGGCTGCTCTGCGGCAGCTGGTCGGCGACCGCGATCGGACCCGTCGGCGCGATCACACCAAGCACCGCGGCGCCGCCGACGCGCACGAAATCCGCGTTGATGATCGCATGGGTCGAATAGGCCGGTCCCTTATAGCCGAGCTGCGCGAGCGCCAGATGCGGTGTGGCGCCTGGCGAGCCCGAGCCGCCCGACAAGACGGCGTCGGGCTTCGCCGCCAGCATGCGCAGCGCCTGCGCCGTGACGCTCGTGTCGGCGCGGGCATAGCTTTCCTTGGCGACGATCTCGATACCGGCCGCGTCGGTGAGCGGCTTGAGGGCGTTGTAGACCGCATCGCCCCAGGCATCGCCGAAACCGATATAGGCGAGGCGCTTCACGCCGTTCCTCTTCATATGCTCGACATCGGCCGAAAGCATGAGCGACAGCGGCTGCGGAATGGCGATCATCCAATCGCCGGCCTCGCCCGGTATGGCGACCGTCGACAGCGAGATCAGAGGCACCTTGGCATCGCGCGCCACAGGCACCAGCGCGTAGACCGAGGGCGCGTCCGGCGGGCTCAGCAGGATATCGACATTGTTCTCCTCGATCAGCTTGCGCGCGTCCTTTACCGCTGCTGTCGTGTCGGTCTGATCGTCGAGCGTGATGAGCTTGATGGTCTCCCCACCGACCTGCATCGTGACCGCTGCGAGCCCCTTCTTGTACTGGAGGCCGAGCGAGGAGGCGGGGCCGGTCACGGCGTTGACGAAGCCGACCGTGATCTCGGCGCACGCCGGCAAGTGCGATAAGGTGAGCGCGGCCAGCGCCAGACCGGCGGCTTGCAAGCGCCTGTGGATCGTCGGCATCGTCCTTGCTCCAGGAAATGTCCTTTGCCCAAAAGGACCAAAGCGGGATGGACAAAGCGCCTTGTAAGTTGCCTCATCGATAGCTGAAGGGCAATCCCGGGCGCGACGCTTCACCGGCCAGGCGACCTCAGGAGGCAGCGCCCGCGATTTGCTCATAGGCGCGCCTTGCTATGCTCAGAAGCCGGTCGCGATCCGTCGAGGCCGTCACCGCATAGCCGAAATTCCCGTCGATCCAGTAGAATGCCGAGACGCCGTTCCGACTCGCGAACCGAAAGCTGGTTTCTCTGGATTCGCCGGCTCGCACATAGAGCGTCAGCCTTGCGCCCTTGTCGTCCTCGTACATGAACTGGGCCGCAAGAGCCTGACCGGCCGGCAGGAGGCGTCCTCCCATCAAGCGGAAACCTTGATCGCGAAGATCAGGCGCGGCAATCGGCCGGCCCAGCCGCTTCGACAGCCACTGGACGAGATGGGCTTCCTGGCCTGCGGACACCTCAACGGGGTGGACAACCTCGACGACGAATGTCCGATAGGCGTCGAACGCCTCGTCGGCGACCTGCGTCATCACGAGGGACCGCCGTGCCACGAGCTCGTTCGCATACCAGCCGGCGCCTGCTCCGAGCACGAGCCAGGCGATAGTCGCCGCCATCGTTCGCAAGCGCCGCCATGCCCGGCTCCGCCGCTCCGCGACGATATGCGCGACGCGCAGCCTCGTCGGGACCGGCTCGGGAGTCTTGGGACGCAGGCGCTCGCGCAGAGCGTCGCGGTGACCACGATAGGAAGCGACACGCTCGGCCACCTCCGGCTGCTCGGCGAGATAGGCTTCGACGGCTTGGCGGCGCTCCGCCGGGAGGCGGTCGTCGATATAGGCCTGGATATCGTCCTCGCCTGTGGGCCGGGGCGGCCTGCTCACTTCACCCTCCTCAGGCCTTGCCGGCGGCTTCCGCCTTCGATGAAGGCCGCGAGGCGCTCGCGGGCGCGACTGAGCCGCGACATGACGGTCCCGACCGGAATATCCAGTATGCGAGCCGTCTCCTCATAGGACATGTCCTCGACTCCGACGAGCACCAGGACCGAACGCTGGTCCTCGGGCAAGGCGTCGAGGGCAGCGAACACGTCGACGAGGCCGACGCGACTCATTTGGTTGCCCTCCGATGCGGGCGCGACCGGAAGATCCTCGAAGCGCAGATGCGTTCCGCGTCGCGCGCGTTGCCGCAATCGCGAGAGAAACAGGTTGCGCTGGATCGTGAACAGCCAAGCTTTGAGCTCGCCATGGCGACGCCGCAGATACCATCGGCCGATCGCTCGTTCGAGGCAGTCTTGGACAAGGTCATCGGCCGCGTCGTTGTCGCGCAGCAAGGCTCGCGCATAGCGGCGAAGCGCGGGAATGTGCGGCTCCAGCAGCGCTGCCATCTCCTCCATCGTCGGATCGCCTGTTTCATTCGCGATATATTGACCAGCCGGGATCCGAGGCGCCCGGCTGGTCACCGGAATCACAGAAAGCTGCCACGTGGGTGGCGACGCGCCTATCCCTCCCCCGCTGCGCGGAGGAGGGATCACACTGACCACGACTCACTCTTCAACGAAAGTGGTCTAGTCACCGGTCCGTAGTCGACAAGGCTATGGAGTGGCGACGTGCCAGACGTTGTTGATCCCGTCGCCGCTCGTGTCGCCCGCCTTCGTATCCTTCACCCAAGTGTAAAGCGGCTTGCCCTTGTAGGCCCATTGCAAGCCGCCGTCGTCGCGGGTCACCACCGTCCAACTCCCGGATCCCTTTGCGCCGGCGGCCGCCGTCAAGGCCGGCCAATTCTGGATGCAGGGCCCGTTGCAAGCCGATTTGCCGGCCGAATCCTTGTCGAACACGTAGAGGGTCATGCCCTTCATATCGACGAGTATCTTTCCTTTCGCCGAATCGGCGGTCTTGGCCGGAGCCGTCTGAGCATGGGCCGGAACCGAGCCGACCATGGCGCCGGCCAGGAAGGCCGCAACCGCAATCATCTTCAGCATCTCACTTCCTCCAGATTGAACGCTTTGCCCTCCGCCGCCAGGCGGAGTGCAATGAAGACGCCGGAGGCGCGGCTTAATTCCAGGCGCCGCTATCACGCTTGCGTGATCGAGGGCGGGCGAGCGGGAGGCGAGCAGCTGAGCCGGGGCCACGGATCGGAAGACTTAATCCCTGTGCATCAGCCGTTTACGCCGGCGCTCCTGTTGCGATAGCTTGGCGGCGGAATTCTTCTCGCCGCCTGCAATCCGAGCGCCCCCAAAGGCGCCTTTCCATCATCGGAGGTCGATCATGTCCATCACCCGTCGTGGTCTCGCGGCCGGCGCGCTCGCCTTGGCTGGCCTCTCGGCCGCGGTTGCCGCCGCCAAGGCCGATCCGATCCATATCGGTATCGCGCAATGGGGCCGTCATCCGCAGCTCGACGCCGTGAACGCGAATTTCAGGGCGGAGCTCGCCAAGCAGGGCTTCGTCGAAGGCAAGGACGTGATCTACGATTGGCAGGTGGCCAATTTCGATGCGTCGATCCTGCCCCAGATTCTCAACAAGCTGAAATCCTCGAGCCCGAAGCTGATCATGACCATCTCGACGCCGGTGGCGCAATCGGCGAAGCAGACCTTGAAGGGGGCGGGGATCCCGATCGTCTTCGCCGCCATCACCGATCCGATCAAGGCGAAGCTCGTGGCCGATTGGGACCATGGCGCCGACGACATGACCGGCTCTTCCGACCAGCAGAACGCCGGCTCGATCATAGATTTCACCCAGAAGCTCTTCCCGGGCATCAAGAAGCTCGGCATGCTCTATAACCCGGGTGAGGACAACAATCTGTCGATCCTCGAACGGCTCAAGGATGCGGGCAAGCAGGCCGGCATCGAGATCGTCGAGGCCGGATGCGACAACGCCGCCGATATCCCGATCCGCGTCGCCTCGTTGAAGGGGCGCGCCGAGGCGGTGTTCGTGCCCTCCGGCGGTATGATGCAGCCGGCGATCCCCGCCATCTCGGCCTCTGCCGGCCAGATTTCGCTGCCCATCCTCAACTCCTCTGCGGTGGCCGCCCGCGACGGATTGGTGCTCGCCGGTTATGAGGTGAATTACGACGAGGTCGGGCGCGAGGCAGGCGCGATCGCCGCCAAGATCCTCAAAGGCGCGAAGACCGCGGATATCCCCCCGGTGCGTGTCGGCAAGGATGATTTCAAGGTCGTGATCAGCGCCAAGCAGTTGAAGAAGCTGAACATGACGCTGCCGGCAGCGCTCGCCAATTGCAACTGCGTCGTGGAGTGAGGCGACGGCGCTGGGCGCTCTTGCCTCTGCCGCTTGCGGGCCGCGAGCGGGAGAAGGGATGCGCCCAGGCTTGCGCATGACGCCACCCCACCCCATGCTCGGCGTGAACGGCCTGCGCAAGGTCTTCTTTCCGGGCACGCCGAACGCCCGCATCGCGCTCGATGGCGTCGATCTCAGGCTGGCGCAGGGTAGCTTCTGCGCCGTGATCGGCTCGAACGGCGCCGGCAAATCGACCCTGCTCAATGCCATCGCCGGGCAGTTCCTGGTCGGCCAAGGTCAGATCGTGCTCGATGGCGAGGATATCGGGCGTGAACCGCTCCACATCCGGGCGCGACTGATGGCCCGCGTTTTCCAGGATCCGATGACCGGCACCGCGCCGGGCATGAGCGTCGAGGAGAACCTGCTGCTGGCGGAGCTGCGCCCGGGCCATAGGCGGCTGCGCTTCGGTCTCACGGCGGCGCGCCGCGCTCGATATCGCGAGCGCCTGGCGATCCTCGGCCTTGGCCTCGAGGGCCGCCTCTCCGATCGCATCGAGACGCTGTCGGGCGGCCAGCGACAGGCGGTGTCGCTGATCATGGCGGTGCTGACGACGCCGAAGCTCCTGCTGCTCGACGAGCACACGGCGGCGCTCGATCCCGTCACCGCCGACCTCGTGCTCAAGGCGACGATCCGCGTGGTGGAGGAGGCGCGACTCACGACCTTGATGGTGACGCACAACATGCGCCACGCCATCGATGTCGGCGACCGGCTGGTGATGATGGATCAGGGCCGTATCCGCCTGTCGCTATCACGCGAGGAGAAGGCCCATCTCTCGGTCGAGGACCTGGTCGCCCGCTTTCGCGACAAGGATGACCGCATCCTGCTCGCAAGCTGAGGGGGGTCGTCGGCCATGGACGTGATCCGCAGCTTCATCGAGCTCATCCCCGTCACCCTGGCGCAGAGCCTGATCTATGCTTTCGTCGCGCTCGCCGTGATGATCCCGTTCAGGCTGCTCAACTTTCCGGACCTGTCCTGCGAAGGCACCTTCCCGCTCGGCGGCTGCATCTGCGGCACGCTCTTGGCGATGGATTACGGGCCTCTGCCGGCGATGGCGGCCGGCGTCGCGGGAGGTTTCCTCTCCGGTTGCGCCGTGGCGATGATCGCGCTGAGGTTCCGCATCTCGTCGCTGCTCGCCGGCATCATCGTCATCACCATGCTCTACAGCGTCAATTTGCGGGTCATGGGCCGCTCCAACATCGCGCTCTTCACCTATCGGACGATCTTCGATCTGGTGTATCCCGGCCTCAACGACAGCCTATCCGGCAAGATCATGGCGCTCGGCGCGGCGGTCGCCGTCGTGCTCGGCCTGCTCTTCGCGTTCATGAAGACCGAGAAGGGCATTGCGCTGCGCGCCGTGGGGGCCAATCTCGACATGGCCCAAGCCCAAGGCATCAGCGTCTGGTGGACGACCGTGCTGGGGGTCGGGCTCGCCGCGGCTTTCGCGGCCTTCGCCGGCACGGTGCTGGTGCAGTCGCAAGGGTTTTCCGATGTCAATATCGGCTTCGGCGTCGTCATCAACGGTCTCGCCGCGGTGATCATCGGCGAATTGCTGGTCGGACGCCAGACGGTGGCGCGCCAGCTTCTGGCGCCGGTTGTCGGGGCCGTCGCCTATTACCAGTTGATCTCGATGTGCCTGGCGCTCGGCCTTGCGCCCTCGGACCTGAAATTCGCCTCGGGCCTGCTGGTGCTCGTCATGCTCGCCGCGCCCACGCTGCTCGGGCGGGAACGCCCGGTCATGCGCGAGAAGGTGAGCTGACCTCGCGCGGCCACGACGGTGATTGCTTTGGGAACGCATCTTGAACCGCCCTGCCTGACGCGCTCTCGCGCCCCTGTGTCCGCATCATCGCGGAACGGCGGCGACCCAGACGAGGACGAGCGCCGAGGAACAGGGTTAACAAATGGTTTCCTTATGGCACGCCTTCGATTTGGCCGCTTCGCTCGGCGTCGGAGAGCGGGGGCAAGCGGTGCCGCCTCGCGCAGCCGTCGGCCGTTCCAAGCGTGCGCCTCCCTGGCTGCGGGCCGAGTTGCTCGGTCCGGACGAGGTCAAGACGCATGAGACTGCTTGGCGCGACCTTGCCTCGCGGGCGCTCGTTCCGAACCTCTTCTGCGAGCCTGAATTCGCGCTGACGGCCGCGACCCATCTGGCGCGAGGACAAACACCGCGCTTTCTCCTGATCTTCGACGAACGGGGCCACCCTCTGCCCCGTCTGATCATGCTCGCGCCCCTGCTCGTGCCGGCATTCGGCGTCGGTGAAGCAAGCCTGTGGCTGCCCGAGCTGATCTTGTCGTCGACCCCGCTGATTGACCGCCATGACGCGGATGCCGCGATCGATGCCTTGCTCGAAGCCATCCGCGTCGGCCCGGCGCGCGCCTCGGGATTGAGGCTGCCGCGGCTCGATGAAGGCGGCGTGTTCGCCGGGCTAGTGCGGCAGGCGGTGGCGCGCAGCGGCCGTGAGGTCCTTCGCTTCGAACGTCCGGCCCGAGCACCCCTCCGTCCGGCCGATTGCGCGACGCATGACGGGGGGAGAACGGTCGTAGCCCGGACGCCACATCGGGTGCGCGAGGCGGTGGAGCATTTCCTGACGATCGAGGCCTTGGGGCCGGAGGGGGAGAGCGGCGAGGCGCTGCTCTTGTCGCCCTCGGCTTCCGCCTTCCTGCGTGTCGTGACGCGTTGGCTCGCCCGTAGCAGGCGCTGCCATGTCGAGCTGCACCTCAAGGACGGCAAGCCGGTCGGCGCCGATATCTTCCTGCGCTCGGGCGATGAGAACATCCTGTGGAAGACGACGGGCAGCAGCGCATCCGGCGCGTCGGATGATGGCCTTGCGTCGAGCCAGGCGACGGCTCCTTCGAGGGCCGTCACGGTCGATTGGTTGATCGCCGCACGCCCCGGCAAATCGCCGGCGATCCTGGCGCTCGCCGCGCGTGACCGCCTGAGCCGCCGTCTGCGCGAGATCGTCAAGCGGGCGGTACGAGGGAGCTAGGCGCCGACACCGTCGGCATGTCGAGCGGCGGGCGCATGTCGTCGCAATGGGGAGGGCGTTACGCCTCGGCCCTGAGCTGCCGTCTTATGACCTTTCCGGTGGTCGTGAGCGGCAAGGAGTCGCGGAAGGCCACCTCGCGCGGATATTCATGCGCGGAGAGCCTCGCCCGCACGAAGCTCTGGATATCCGCGGCCAGCGCCTCCGAGGGCGCCTGCCCCTCCTTGAGGACCACGAAGGCCTTGACGATCTCGGTGCGCAGCGGATCGGGCTTGCCGACCACCGCCGCGAGCGCCACCGCCGGATGCTTGATCAGGCAATCCTCGATCTCGGTCGGGCCGATGCGGTAGCCGGCCGAGGTGATGATGTCGTCGGTGCGCCCCGAGAAGCGCACATAACCGTGCTCGTCGCCGATGCCCATATCTCCCGTCGTCATCCAGTCGCCGATGAACTTGTCGCGCGTCGCATCGGGGCGGTTCCAATATTCGAGGAACATCACCGGGTCCGGCCGGCGGATGGCGATTTCGCCCGCTTCGCCCGGCTCGCATTTCGAGCCGTCGGCGCGGATGATCGCCACCTCGTGCCCCGGCACCGGCTTGCCGATGGCGCCGGGCTTCACCACGCCGAGCGCCCCGCACGAGGCGAGCACGAGATTGCATTCCGTCTGGCCGTAGAACTCGTTGATGGTGAGCCCCAGGGCCTCGCGCCCCCAGGCCAGGGTCTCGGCGCCGAGCGCCTCGCCGCCGGAGCCGATGGTGCGCAGCTTCAGATCGAAGCGCGCGCGCGGGTGCTGCACCGTGCGCAGCATGCGCAACGCCGTCGGCGGGATGAAGGTGTTGCGCACCTCGTAATCGGCCATGAGTCGGAAGGCGTGCTCGGGGTCGAAATGGGCGAATTTCCGCGCCACCACCGGCAGGCCGTGATGCAGGGACGGAAGCAGCACGTTGAGGAGACCGCCCGCCCAGGCCCAATCGGCCGGCGTCCAGAAGCGATCGCCGGGCTTCGGCGTGAACTCATGGGTGATGGTCACGCAGGGCAGGTGGCCGATGAGCACGCGATGGCCGTGCAGCGCGCCCTTCGGCGGCCCGGTGGTGCCGGAGGTGTAGATCATCAGCGCCGGATCGTCGGGGCCGGTATCGCGGGCGGTGAAGTCCGGCGCCTCCTGCTCGCAGAGCTTCGCCAATCCGAGCGCCGCGCCGTCATCGCCGTCGGTCGAGACCATGAGGCGGGGCTGCGCCTCTGCGGCGATGGCGCGCAGCTTGGTGAGGCCTGCCGCATCCGTGATCACCGCCGTCGCGCCGGCATCGCCCAAGCGATAGGCGATGGCGTCGACGCCGAACAGCCCCGCGAGCGGCACGGCGATGGCGCCGAGCTTGTAGATGGCGATATGGGCGATCGCCACCTCGGCCGATTGCGGCAGCAGGATCGCTATCCGCTCGCCGGCGGCGACGCCTTGTCGGCGCAGCCCGTTGGCGAGCCGGTTCGAGGCCGCGAACAGTTCCCCGAAGCTGACAAGTTTCGTCGAACCGTCGGCATGCGCCTCGATGATCGCCAAGCGCCCGGGCTCGCTGCGCGCCCAGCGGTCGCAGACATCGACGCCGATATTGTAGCGCTCCGGGATCTTCCAGCGGAACTCGGCGACGAGCTGCTCGTAGCTCGGCGGATCGGGGAAGGCCTCGCGCTCGGTTTTTGACGCTTTTGGCATGCGCCGACTTCGATAGCCGCAAACCGACCGCACAAGCAAACGCCGGGGCGCGGTCCGATCGGAAGGATCGAATGCACGGGCATCGGATTCAGCGTTTGTGAAGGTCGCGGTGCTAGGGCGTGTTGACATACAGCCCTAATCCGCTGACTGCGTCTGATCACGCCGCCACCGGCGCGATCGCTCTTGATGGAACCGAGTTGCGAATGTCGGACATTGCCTTGCCCGGATCGAGCACGCCGCACCGCATCCTACGTGGCCTCGCCGTCGCGCTCGCGGCGGCCGTGCTGGCGCTCGGCGCCGCCTTCGCCTGGCCGCATGTCGTCGGCGCCGCGCTCGAAGTGCCCAAGCTCGATCGGTTGTTCGCTGAGCTGCATCGCGATCCGGTGCTGCTCGAGGCGTTGCGCGAGCAGAATGCGGCGTTAGCCGACAAGGACGAGGCTTGGGCCCTGGCCCAGGACCGGATCTGGAATGCCGAGCGCATCGAGGGCGGTGGTCCGCTGCAACGCTCCTATATGGAGAGGCCCGCCTCGCAATATCTGCGTGATGTCGTGACCAGGAGCGACGGGCTCGTCACTCATGCCTTCCTGATCGATGCCAAGGGGCGGATGGCCGCGGCGCCCTTCCTCTCCTTCAATTTCTGGCAGTTCGACAAGCCGAAATTCCACTACACGTTTGCGCGAGGCGCCGGTGCCCGCGACGTGAGCTGGCTGCAGCTCTCCTGGGACGGTTCGCATCCCGTCTGCTGGCGCGCCGAGACCATGGTCGATCCGCGGACGGGCGCCCCGATCGGAGTGCTGGCGCTAGAGGTCAATTACCTCGAGGTCGGCTATTTCGGCTGTAGGGAAGAGCCGGTCCACACGCCGGGCGAGCGCGCGACCAACCACGTAGAGTTGTAGAGCCGGAGCTCCTCCCCGGACGACAGGCGGCACACCAGAGCGCCGTCCAGAAACGGCGAGGGACGCGGCTAAGTCTTGTGGGCCCGACCGCTCGTTGCGCGGGTGCTCGTGCGAAAGCCTGCTTGCCCTGAAAATGAGTGATTCAATGGTCGATATCGTCGGTCACTTTGTCATGGAAGCCCCACTTCTCCATGCAGGCTTGGACGAACTTTCGGGCTGCCGCGGCGTCGATCACCGCATCCTCATTTGTGGCGCCGCGAACGAGGTCATAGTCGGCGACCATTCGGTCCGTGCGCGCCCGATTGAGGACGACGCCGGACTCGCCTAATGCACCCTGCTCGCCAGCGACAAGATTGCCATAGTGCTGGATGACGTGCTCGTGGCTCTTGGGGGCATCAAGGTACCTGCCGACGCCACCTGCGGCTAGGATCGCTGCACAGGCGCAATGGTGCATCGCGTAGTAGGCGGCATGAACGCAGGCGTTCGGTGCCATCCCCCATTCGCTAAGTCTCTCGGCTTCGATGAGGTGTACCATTGCCTTCTCAAATTCTTCTTGAGCCTTGCTGGCGCGGTCAGCCTCAGACATCGGCTTTGTAACCGCGAGGCGGGGTCTATTGACGTGCTTCTTCTTGGGTGGATGCTTCTTTCTGCCGCCGCTCACGGAATGGGTATCCCGTCTCGGGAAATCGTCATGGCGAGCGTGCCTCGTGACCTACATTCCAGGTAGTTGGCCGGTACTGCAACAGGCCGGATGTGTATACCGGCCAATATGTGGCGGTAGGCGGCGTCTGCAAGAGTGTGATCCACTGAGCGGCGTGCCTCTAGGTCCCTAACAAAGACGGCCACGTCGTAGTCAGAATCCGGGCGTGCGTCGCCTCGAGCACGCGACCCGAAGAGAACCACCCGTTCGACCTTGCCCGGCAAGGCGCGTTCGACGTCCCGGCGGAACGCCTGCAGGCGTGCGACAGCTCGACTCGGCACTGCGTCGGTTAATCGAAGTGTGGCGACATGGGACATCAGATGTGAATATATACCGGTTGGACACAGCGCTCAAAGCTTGCTCCGAGATGCACAGAGGCGATACATGGTGCCGGCGAGGAAGAGCGGCGCTACGCCGGCCGCCGCGGGCAAGGCGACCGGGTCATGCCCTGCTTGCAATCGCCTCGACAGGCCCGCCGCCTGTTCATTCCAGCAACTGGTCGAGGCCGCGCCGTAAACCGACCGCGTCCCGTACGCGCCGGATGGCGAGCAAGGTGCCGGCCACATAGGGCTCGGCCGAGGAGCCGGCATCGTGGCGGATGCTGAGGCGCTCATCCGGCGCGCCGAACACGGCCTCGCAGGAGAGGATGAAGCCCGGCAGCCGCAACGAATGCACTTGCACCTCACCGATCGTCGCGCCGCGTGTCTCCTTCGCGCCGGCGAGCTCGCCGACCGGCCTTGCGGTCGAGGGCCGGCGCACCGCCGACAGCCGCTCCGCGAGCTCGCGTCCGGTGCCGGAGGGCACGTCCGGCTTGCCGGCGCCCGCATAGTCGATCACCTCGACATCGGCGACGTATTTGGCCGCCATCACGGCGAATTTCGCGAGCAGGGTCGCGGTGATGGAATAATTGCCGGCGGCGAACGCGCCGACGCCTTTCGCCCGCGCGGCCTTGTCGATCTCGGCATAGTCGGCGGCCGACAGACCAGACGTGCCGACCACGAAGGCGACGCCCTTCTCGATCGCCGCGAGCGCATGGCGCATCACTACATCGGGCTTGGTGTAGTCGACGACCACGTCGCAGGGGGTCGTGAGCGCCGCCTCGAGGGAGGCCTGGACGGTGACGCCGAGCTTCTTGCCGCCGGCCGCGACGCCGGCATCCTGGCCTGCCGCCTTGCGTGCAACCGCACCGACGAGCTCCATGTCGCTTGCGCCCGCCACGCCCTTGACGAGGGCGCTCCCTGTCCAGCCGGTGGCGCCGGCGATGATGACGCGGATCGTCATGTCTAGCCCTCCAGGTCCTACCCCTCGACCTCGAAGGTGACGCCCTGGGCGAGCGGCAGGGCGGAGGAGTAGTTCACCGTATTGGTGGCGCGCCGCATATAGGCCTTCCAGGCATCGGAGCCCGCTTCGCGCCCGCCGCCCGTCTCCTTCTCGCCGCCGAAGGCCCCGCCGATCTCGGCGCCCGAGGGCCCGATATTGACGTTGGCGATGCCGCAATCGGAGCCCGCGCTCGACATGAACCGCTCGGCCTCGCGCAGATCGGTGGTGAAGATCGAGGAGGAGAGGCCAGCGCCCACATCGTTGTGGATGGCGATCGCTTCTTCGAATTCGCGGTAAGGCACCACATAGAGGATGGGCGCGAAGGTCTCGCGCGGCATCGGCCCTGTCTGCGACGGCATCTCGACGAGTGCCGGATGCGCGTAGGCGGCATCCGGGAAGCGATCGGCGAGCGCTCGCCCGCCGCCATGCACGCGCCCGCCCGCCTCGCGCGCTTCCGACAGCGCATGCTCCATGCCCGTCAAGGCGGGGGCGTCGATCAGCGGGCCGACCAGCACGCCCGCCTGGCGCGGATCGCCGATGCGCACGCTGGCATAGACGCGCTTCAGGCGCGCCACGAGCTTGTCATGCACGCTCGCATGCACGATCAGCCGCCGCAGGCTGGTGCAGCGCTGGCCGGCCGTGCCGATGGCGGAAAAGGCGATGGCGCGCAGCGCGAGATCGAGATCGGCAGAGGGCGCGACGATCGCCGCGTTGTTGCCGCCGAGCTCCAGGATGGCGCGCGCGAAGCGTCGCGCCAGGCGCGGCGCAACGGTGTGGCCCATCGCGGTCGAGCCGGTCGCCGAGACGAGGGCCACACGCTCGTCGTCGATCAGCGCCTCGCCCACGGTGCGGCCGCCGATGATCACCTCGCACAGGCCCTCCGGCACATCGCCGAAGCGCCTGGCGGCTCGCTCGACGATCGCCCGCACGGCGAGCGCCGTCAGCGGGGTCTTCTCCGAAGGCTTCCAGACGACGGGATCGCCGCAGACGAGGGCTAGCGCGGCGTTCCAGGACCACACCGCGACCGGGAAGTTGAAGGCGGTGATGACGCCGCAGACGCCGAGCGGATGCCAGCTCTCCATCATGCGGTGGCCGGGCCGCTCGGTCGCGATGGTCAGGCCATGCAGCTGGCGCGACAGGCCGACGGCGAAATCGCAGATATCGATCATCTCCTGCACCTCGCCCAGGCCCTCCGAGACGATCTTGCCCGCTTCGATGGTCACCAGCCGGCCGAGATCGGCCTTGGCGGCGCGCAGCTCCTCGCCGATCAGCCGCACCAGCTCGCCCCGGCGCGGCGCGGGGACCTCGCGCCATTCGAGGAAGGCCCCGGCGGCGCGCGAGACCGACGCCTCGATATCGGCCCGCGTCGACTCCAGGAGATGGGTGATCACCTCGCCGGTGATCGGCGAGCGGCAGGCGAGCCCATGCTGGGCGAAGGCGGAAGCCGGCACGCCGAGGCGCGTGAGGATGGCGCGCGCCTCCTCGGCCGGTGTGGCGAGGATGGCCTGAAGCTCGGTGACCAAGGGGTTCGACATGGCAGCCTCGATGCGCTGGATGGGAGATTGCGCCTTTGCCGATTGCGCTCGGCGACACTAAAGGCAGAATGCGCGCGGGTTCAATATGGGCCGAGCCTTTGATTTGAGAGGCGGAATTCAAAATGCGGAGGCATGATGGAAGCGTTCGATGTGGTGATTGCGGGCGGGGCGGTGATGGGCTCCTCGACCGCCTATCATCTGCTCGCCGACAAGGCTTTCTCGGGCTCGGTCCTCGTCATCGACAAGGACATGACCTATCAGCGCTCCGCCTCGGCGCTGTCGCTCGCCTCGATCCGCCAGCAATTCTCGAGCCCGGTCAATATCCGCATCTCGCTGTTCGGCATCGCCTTCCTGAAGCAGGCAGCCGATCTGCTCAGCGTCGACGGCGAGCGGCCGGCGATCGCCTTCCATGAGGGCGGCTATCTCTATCTCGCGGGCGAGGCCGGCAAACCGATCCTCGTCGAGAATCAGGCGGTGCAGGCGGCCGAAGGCGCCGACATCCTTTTGCTCGAACGGGACGGGCTCGCCGGGCGCTTCCCCTGGCTCAACCTCGAAGGCGTTTCGGCCGGCACCTGGGGGCGGAGCGGGGAGGGCTGGTTCGACGGCTGGGGACTGCTGCAAGCCTTCCGCCGCAAGGCGCGTGCGCTCGGCGCGAGCTATCGCGAAGGCACGGTCGTTGGCGTCGAGCGGGCCGGCGACGGGGTGACAGCGGTCAGGCTCGCTGACGGCGCGCGCATCGCCTGCGGCACGCTGGTCGACTGCGCCGGCGCCTCGGGCGGACGCCAGGTCGCGGCGCTCCTAGGTGCGTCGCTCCCCGTGCATTCGAAGAAGCGCCTGGTCTTCAGCTTCACCTGCCGCGACGAGGTCGCGCCATGCCCGCTGCTCATCGACACGAGCGGCGTCTATATGCGCCCGGAGGGCACGCCTTCGGCGCAAGGCCAGCTATTCCTGTGCGGCGTGTCGCCGCCCCCGGAGGCCGACCCCGACAGCGACGATTTCGAGATCGATTTCGGCGTCTTCGAGGAGACGGTGTGGCCGGCGCTCGCGCATCGCGTGCCGGCCTTCGAGCGCATCAAGCCGGGCCGCGCCTGGGCCTGCCACTACGATCTGAACCTCCTCGACCACAACGCCATCGTCGGCCGCTTCACGGAGCTCGAGAACGCCTATGTGGCGCTCGGCTTCTCGGGCCATGGCATGCAGCAATCGCCGGCCGTCGGGCGCGGCCTCGCCGAGCTGATCGCGCATGGCCGCTACCGGACGCTCGACCTCACGGATATGAGTCCTCGGCGGGTCAAGGAGAACAGGCCGTTGTTGGAGCGCAATATCATTTGAACGGTAAGCGGCGCTGGGCGTGCTTTACCTCTCTCCTTGTGGGAGAGGTAGAGGCCGGCCCTCAATCTCCCGCCCAAGGCGCGTCGGAGAGGCGGCGCGCCAGGGGAGGGATGGGCGCCCAATCGCCAATCGCTCAGGGCGTCAAGCCAGCAACGCAAGGACAGCAACCATGACCGAACCCGGCATCCATCATGTCACGACGATCGCGGGGCCGGCGCGCCGCAACCTCCATTTCTACACGCGTATTCTCGGCCTGCGCCTCGTCAAGAAGACCGTGAACTTCGATGATCCCGGCACCTATCATCTCTATTATGGTGATGCGCAGGGGCGGCCCGGCACCATCCTGACCTTCTTCCCCTGGGAGCATGCCGCGCCCGGGCGGGCGGGCATCGGGGAGACGCAGGAGACGGCATTCCGCGTGCCCGAGGGCGCCATCGGCTATTGGACCCACCGCTTCGTCGACAAGGGCGTGCCGCATAAGGGGCTCGTCAAGCGCTTCGGCGAAAGCGTGCTCGCCTTCAAGGACGCGGACGGGACGCGGCTGGCGCTGGTCGCGGTCCGCGGCGCCGAGGCAGAACCCGCCTGGACGACAGGCGAGGTGCCTGCCGAGCACGCGATCCGCGGCTTTAACGGCGTCACCTTGCTGCTGAAGGAGGCCGCGCCGACCGGCGCCATCCTCACCGATGTGCTCGGCTTCGCCGAGATCGGCCGCGAGGAAAGCTTCACCCGGTTCCGCGCCGGCAAGACCGCGCTCGGCGGCATCGTCGATATCCGCGCCGCCGGCGATTTCCTGAAAGGCCGCCAGGGGGCGGGCTCGGTGCACCATATCGCCTTCCGCGCCGCCGGCGACGCGGCGCAGGCCGAGATGGTGAAGAAGCTCGCCGACCGCCATGGCCTGCACACGACGGAGCAGAAGGACCGCAACTATTTCCGCTCCGTCTATTTCCGCGAGCCGGGCGGCGTGCTGTTCGAGATCGCCACCGACGATCCCGGATTCGCGATCGACGAGCCCGCGGCCCATCTCGGCGAGAGCCTGAAGCTGCCGCGCTTCCTCGAGCCGCGCCGCGGCGAGATCGAGGCCGCGCTGCCGGCGGTGGCGTGATGGGGGCGGTTGATCCAGGCGCTCTTCGTTCGCCGCGCAAAACCGCTTCTCCGCTCGTCCCCGCGAAAGCGGGGACCCAGAACATTCAAGGGCCTGGGTCCCCGCTTTCGCGGGGATGAGCGGAAATGGATCTGCCGAACATGACAAGGCCCATCCATGACCACTCCCGATCTTTCCTTCATCCATCGTTTCGAGCCGGGGCGCGCCGAGGCCCCGCCGCTCTTGCTGCTGCACGGCACCGGCGGCGACGAGGACGACCTCCTGCCGCTCGGCCGCATGATCGCGCCCGACGCCGCGCTGCTGTCGCCGCGCGGCAAGGTGCTGGAGCGCGGCATGCCGCGCTTCTTCCGGCGGATCGCCGAAGGCGTATTCGACGAAGAGGATCTGCGCCGCCGCGCGGCGGAGCTCGCAGATTTCGTCGCGGAGGCGCGGGCCGCCTACAAGCTGGCGGCGCCGATTGCCGTCGGCTTCTCGAACGGCGCCAATATCGCCTCGGCGGCGCTGCTCTTGCGCCCGGCCGTGCTCGCCGGCGCAGCGCTGCTGCGGCCCGCGATGCCCTTCGCCGATCCGCCGCAGGCCGATCTTGCCGGCAAGCCCGTACTGATCCTTTCGGGTTCCGCGGACCCGATCGTCTCCGCCGCCGACTCGTCGCGCCTCGCCAGGCTGCTCGAGGATGCGGGCGCCGTGGTGCGAAGCGAGCGCCTGCCCGCCGGGCACGGCCTGTCGCAGGCCGATGTGGCGATCGCGAAGGCGTGGATGGCGCAAGTCTTCGGCGGGCATTGATGGACTGTGTCGGTGGCTCGCCAAGCGCCGGTCCAGTTCTGTCGCAGGATGAGAAGTGAGGCGCTGGCGGCCAGCGGCCGGTTCGCATTTCGGCTCTCTTCAGGCCTTCGGTGCTTTCGACCCGAAGTCGATGTAACCTCCCCTTTCCGAGAGCGGGAGGAAACATGAGCGCCGCGAGACTGAAACATTACGGCTGGGGTCGCGAGGGCGAAGGGATGAGCGCCGAGGAACAGGCTTTCGTTCTTGGACGCTACCGCATGAAATTCGGGCGCGAGTCGTTTCAGACCGTGCCGGTGGCGCGTCTCGAGGACATCGCCTTGCCCGCTCCTCGCGTTACGCCGCCTGCCGCTCTCGCGGCCTTCTGCACGACGCAGCGCTACGACCGCGCGGCCCACGCTTACGGAAAGTCCTACCCCGACTACGTCCGCGGCATGCTCGGCCGATATGATTGCGCGCCCGATGTCGTCGCCTATCCGCGCGCCGAAAAGGAGATTGCGGCGGTGATGGACTGGGCGGGCAGCGTCGGCGCCTCGCTCGCGCCGTTTGGCGGCGGGTCGAGCGTGTGCGGCGGCGTGGAGCACCGTGGCGATGCACGCCACAAGGCGGCCGTCACGCTCGATCTGCGCCATCTCGGCAAGGTGCTGGAGGTGGACGCGACCTCGCGCGCCGCCCGCATCGAGGGGGGCGCGTTCGGGCCGGCGCTCGAAAAAGAGTTGAAGCCGCACGGCTTCACGCTGCGCCATTTTCCGCAGAGCTTTGCCTATTCGACGCTCGGCGGCTGGATCGCGACGCGGTCCGGCGGCCATTTCGCGAGCCTCTACACGCATATCGACGATCTCGTCGAAAGCCTGCGCGTGGTGACGCCGAGCGGCGTCGTCGAGACGCGGCGCCTGCCCGGATCGGGCGCGGGGCCGAGCCCCGACCGAATGTTCATCGGCTCCGAAGGCATTCTCGGCGTCATCTCGCAAGCCTGGATGCGCTTGCAGTCGAAGCCGGTATTTCGCGCGGGCGGCTCCGTGACCTTCGAGAGCTTCTTCGCCGCCGCGCGCGCGGTGCGCGCCATCGCGCAAGCGGGACTCTATCCGTCGAACTGCCGCATCCTCGATGCCGCGGAAGCCTATAATACCGGCGCCGCCGATGGTTCCGTCGCCATCCTCGTCCTCGCCTTCGAGTCCGCGGACCATCCGCTCGATGCCTGGATGAAGCGCGCCCTCGAATGTTGCGCGGATCATGGCGGCGTCGCCGAGACGGGCGGCCCCGACGCGCATCTCGAAGGCGCGGCGGGCTTGTGGCGCAACGCCTTCATCCGTATGCCCTATGCGCGCGAGTTCCTGACGCCTGCGGGGCTCATCAACGACACCTTCGAGACCTCGATCACCTGGGAGCGCTTCGAAGCATTCCACGACACCGTCAAGGCCGCGACGGAGCGCGCCATCCTCGATGCGACCGGCCGGAAGGGCGAAGTCACCTGCCGCTTCACCCATGTCTATCCCGACGGCCCGGCGCCCTATTTCTCGTTCCACGCGCTCGGCCGCCACGGCGCGCTCATCGAGCAATGGCGGGCGATCAAGGACGCCGCGAGCGACGCCTTGATCGCGGCCGGCGGCACGATCACGCATCACCACGCGGTCGGGCGCGATCATCGCCCCTGGTACGATCGCCAGAGGCCGGAACTGTTCGCCGCGGCACTGCGCGCGGCGAAGGGCGTGTTCGATCCGCAAGGCATGATGAATCCCGGCGTGCTGATCGAGCCTCGAGGCTGAGGATGCAGGTAGGTGTGGGGGTCGAGGGTACGCCTCTCCATCATGGCCGGGCTCGGCCCGGCCATCCACGCCTTCCTAGCCTTGGCGGCAAGAAGACAAGGCGTGGATGGCCGCGAAAAGCTCGCCGCCCGCGGCGAGCGTCTCAACGCAAAGGCGGGCGCGAGAAGCGCGCCCTTTTCGTGCGGCCATGACGACGATGAGGTGCGGCCCTATCTTCCTTGGCCGCATGCTTGCCTCTCGCCCCGCATTGCACCCTCGCCTCCGATAGCGTAACGGCTCGCAATGGCGCCCCAGAATCACTCCTCGATCCTCATCGTCGATTTCGGCTCGCAATGGACGCAGCTCATAGCGAGGCGCGTGCGCGAGGCGAATGTGTTCTGCGAGATCGTGCCATTCCAGGCGGCCGAAGCCGCCTTCAAGAGGCTGAAGCCCAGGGGGGTGATCCTCTCGGGCGGGCCGGCCTCCGTCGCCGAGGATCAAACGCCGCGCGCCCCCGATATGGTGTTCTCCTCCGGCGTGCCGGTGCTCGGCATCTGCTACGGGCAGATGGCGATGGCGGCGCAGCTGGGCGGGGCGGTCGAGCCGGGCCATCACCGCGAGTTCGGCCGCGCCGAGATCGACGTGATCGCGCCGAGCGCCCTGTTCGAGGGCGCCTGGAACAAGGGCGAGCGCCACACCGTCTGGATGAGCCATGGCGACCGGGTGACGAGGCTGCCGAAGGGCTTCTCGCGGGCCGCGACCTCGGCGAACTCGCCCTATGCGGTGCTGACCGACGAGAAGCGCCGCTATTTCGGCCTGATGTTCCACCCCGAGGTGGTGCATACTCCGGACGGCGCGAAGCTGCTCTCGAACTTCGTGCACAGAATCGCGGGCTGCCCGCCCGACTGGACGATGGCCGCCTATCGCGAGGAGGCCATCGCCAAAATCCGCGCGCAGGTCGACAAGTCGCGGGTGATCTGCGGCCTCTCGGGCGGCGTCGATTCGGCGGTCGCCGCCGTGCTGATCCATGAGGCGATCGGCGACCAGCTCACTTGCGTCTTCGTCGACCATGGGCTGATGCGCGAGGGCGAGGCGAAGGAGGTGGTGGAGCTGTTCCGCGGCCATTACAACATCCCGCTCGTGCATGTGGACGCGGCCGAAACGTTCCTCTCGGCGCTAGCGGGGGTCGCCGACCCCGAGACCAAGCGCAAGACCATCGGGCGCCTGTTCATCGAGGTGTTCGAGAAGGAGGCGAAGCGCATCGCGGCCGACGGCAAGGGGCCGGCCGAGTTCCTGGCGCAGGGCACGCTCTATCCCGACGTGATCGAGAGCGTCTCGGCGACCGGTGGCCCTTCGGTGACCATCAAGAGCCACCATAATGTCGGCGGCCTGCCCGAGCGCATGCGCATGAAGCTCGTCGAGCCGTTGCGCGAGCTGTTCAAGGACGAGGTGCGCTCGCTCGGCCGCGAGCTCGGCCTGCCCGAGGCCTTCGTCGGCCGCCACCCCTTCCCGGGGCCAGGCCTCGCCATACGCTGCCCGGGGCCGGTGACGCGCGACAAGCTCGACATCCTGCGCAAGGCCGACGCCGTCTATCTCGACGAGATCCGCCGCGCCGGCCTCTACGACGCCATCTGGCAGGCCTTCGCGGTGCTCTTGCCGGTGCGCACGGTCGGCGTGATGGGCGACGGGCGCACCTACGATTTCGTCTGCGCGCTTCGCGCGGTGACCTCCGTCGACGGCATGACGGCGGATTTTTTCCCCTACGACATGGGCTTTCTTGGCCGCGCGGCGACGCGCATCATCAACGAGGTGAAGGGCATCAACCGGGTGACCTATGACGTGACCTCGAAGCCGCCGGGCACGATCGAGTGGGAGTGAGGGGGCGGAGGATCGGAGGGCTTTCGGCATGTTCAAGGATAAGATTGAGTAAGGCATTCAGGCGATCGCAAACAAAAGATATCGATAGATACTACGTGACGGAGAGCGCCTTAAAGGGTCTCAATGTGTTCGCGCGCCATTCAAAGAATAAGTTGAGTTTGGCTCACCAGAGCGACCAGCTTGCCGGCGGAAGTCATGACGCGGATCTGCCAAACCATGGTGCGCCCACCGCGGTGCACGGGCGTCGCCTCTCCGGTAATCCGCGTACCGGCCGGCGCGCCGCCGATGAAGTTGGTCTTGCTCTCGATGGTCGTCGTGCTCGCGCCCTCGGGAAGATTTTCGAGCGTGGCCAGCGCGCCCAGGGTGTCGGCGAATGCCATGATCGCGCCACCATGGGCGACCGCGGACGCTGTGCAGAGCTCGTCGCGCACCATCATGGTGCCGACGACGTGATGCGGCTCCGCGCTGGTAATCTCTATCCCGAGAAGCGCTGCAAACGGCAGAGGGTTCTGGGCGTACCAAGAGATCAGATCCACGGCCACACACTCACGTCTCTCGGATGAACCGCAGGATATCGGCGCGGAGCCGATCTCTGTGCGTGAACATCAGCCCGTGCGGCGCACCCTCGTAAGCGAGGAGATGGCAGTTCGGAAGGAGCTCCGCCGAGGGCTTGCCCGTGATCTCGATCGGCATCGAACGGTCACGATCACCATGGATGACCAAAGCTGGGATCTCGATGCGGCGCATCTCCGCACGGAAGTCTGCCTCGGCCATCGCGCGGCTGCAGGCCAGCGCGATCGGGACGGGTGTCTGCAGAAGGCTTGCGCCCCAAGCCATCATCGCGCGCGATGTCTCCGGAACGAAGAACGGCGCGAGGTTGTCGTCGACCCATTTGGGATAGTCGTGCAGCCACTGCGCCCGCAATGTTTCGAATTGCGCCCTCGGCACGCCATCCGGTTTGTCCTCGTCTTTGAGCAACTTGGGCGTGGTCGGTGCGATGAGAACAATGCGGACGACCCGCTCGGACCCATGTCGCGTGAGATAACGCACCACTTCGCCCCCGGCCATGGAATGACCGACCAGGGTCAGGCGGTCGAGGCCGAGCTTTCCAACCAGCGCGGCGACGTCGTCGGCGAAGGTGTCATAATCGTAACCGCCGGCCGGCTGATCGGAGCGGCCATGGCCGCGACGGTCAAAGCCAAGGCAGCGAAAGCCCGCCTCGCCGAAGGCCGCGAACTGGTAATCCCACATCGGGGTCGCCATGCCCAGGCCGCTCAGGAACAGGATTGGCTCGCCTGCACCCCATTCCCGGTAGAATAGCGAGGTCCCGTCGGTGGTTTCGAAGAATGGCATTGACACTAACTCCCGAGAATTGTTCGCGCCCGTGGCGGACTCTTGTCCGACCTCGGTCCGGCGATAGATTTAGGGACTTGGGGGATCTAATCCATGACGTCACAGGTCAAGAAACGAACGGCGCGCCGAGCTTTCTTGACCTTCGAGGTCATGTCCTTCGGAGAGCTGGGCGGATAGGACGATGCGATGACCCTCCACCAGATCCCCTTCGGCCCGCTGCTGCGGCGCTGGCGCGAACGCCGAAGGATGACGCAGGCCGACCTCGCGCTGGCGGCGGACAGCTCGACCCGTCATCTCTCATGCCTGGAGACCGGCAAGGCTCAGCCGAGCAGGGAGATGATCGGGCGTCTCGCCGACTTCCTCGATATCCCGCTGCGGGATCGAAACGGCCTCCTGCTCGCCGCCGGCTTCGCGCCCGCCTTCCGCGAAAGCACAATCGATGGGCTGGACGCTGCGAAGGCGGCGATGGACCGCGTGTTGCAGGCCCACAAACCCTATCCGGCCTTTGCCGTGGATCGGCATTGGAACGTGGTGCTGTCGAACAACGCGCTGCCGCAGCTCTACGAGAGCTGCTCGGAAGACCTCATGCGCCCGCCGGTCAATGCGATGCGCCTCATCCTGCATCCGGAGGGCATGGCCCCGCAGATCCTAAACTACGCAGCTTGGCGGGCCTACAGTCTGAGCCTGCTTCGCCGGCAGATCGAGGCCAACGCCGATTCCGTGCTCCAGAGCTTGCTCGCGGAGGTCGCCGCCTATCCCGTTCCCGTCGGACAAGACCCGAGGGACGGCTTCGAAGGCTCCGAGCGCCTCGCCACGCCGCTGCGCGTTGCCACGCGGCTCGGCCCGATGTCGTTTCTTAACACCATCACGGTGTTCGGCACGGCCAACGACATCACGCTGGCCGAGCTTGCGCTCGAAATGCTCTTTCCGGCTGACGATCAGACTGCCGAGATTGCGGGCAAGATGGTCGAGGAACGGACGGGCCAGGCGCGCGAGGATATTTCATCGAACAGAGGGCGGCGCCAATGAAGGCCTATGCCTATGTCGACCGCATCGGTCTCGACGCCTTGTCGCCGATAGAGCGATGTTGTCCCAGCAGTAGTAGTCAATAGCCCTCACGCCACTCTGACTTCGGCCGGCAAGAATGGCCGCGTGATGCTCAAGCGGATTCCGCTGATTTCAGCGGGTTGCGTCCTTCATCTCATCGCTAAGCCGCCGCACGATCTCGATGGATTTGCCGATATCTGCCTCGCTCAAATCAGCGCCCATCATCGAGGCGATTTCCAATAACTGGACGTTCAACCGGCGATAGTGCCTGTTGCCCTTGCGAGTGAGGCGCACCAGCTTCGATCGCCGATGCCTCGGATTGTCGATGAACTCCACGAGCCCCTCGGCCGCAAGTTCATCCACCAGCCGCCTTCCTGCCGGATGAAGAATGAACGCCTGAAGTCAGCGCGCATGTTGTCGATCGCGCCTCATATGCGTATCGCCTTCAACACTTCATCACTACACCCGCAGGTACGGCGGAAGCTGTCCGGTGATGGGTCAACCCATGACGCGAATGTCCGTGGCGCTCCGACCTCGGTTTCCGGGTGAATGTCGATGACGGTATTCTTAACCGCCAAAGGGTTAATCGTTTAATGCTGTGGATTTCGGAAATCGTCCGATCGACGCCGATAGTCGCTGAAACCGGGGGGATTCAGAATCGCGGAAATTCCCCTTCGAATTCAAGAGCGCAAATTTCTGACGGACCGAGGAGTCGGTCCTTGACCAGATGCATAAGAAATTTGCAGTTCTAGATCAACACGTTACGATTTCTCAAAATGATCGAGTGGGAGTGAGGGGGAGTAACATTGGATACCCCGGGATATTGCGGCGTATGAACGGCGGATGTTTGTTATCGATCGTCTTCAATAGATTCGAAACTCACCCACAATCAGTTCCCAAGGCCGAAATACGGCGACTTGAAATCTCGATCAGACGAGCCCGGCTTATCGACTCAGCAACATCGCCACCCGCGCTGAGAGAAGCTTAACGATGAGCCCCGGAGGGTAGCCCCGGTAGTTCGGCACGTCGTCAGGGAGTACAACGCCATTTGGCTTGAACTTCGTGCAAATCCGTAGCTGCAGTGGCGGGAGTTCTCCGTGAAATCGCGCTCTGTATGCCGAGACCCAGTGTGGGCCTCTATCGAAATTCATGAACACCGCCGAATTGCAGCACGCGGCGACAACCCTATTTGTGACCGAAGTTTCCTTAAGCTTATAACTCCTCAGCAATTCGGCTCCTCTGGAGCACTCGATGCGGTCTTTTCGATAAAGGATGTATGCTGTGCCGCCATCGGGATCGCGTACGGCGCCAGCATTCGGCAAAGCTTCGATCTGATCAGCTCCCTTCTGGCAGTCGTCGCAGTAGCAGACATTGCTCACGATCGGCCTGCCGAATGCTTTGAGTTCGACGCCACCGCATGAGCATGTTGCGGTCATGATGGGTGAGCGTGTCATCTGCTGGTGATCACCATGCGATTGCCCTCGCTGTCCCGAAACTCCGCGATCGTGCGCCCCGGTTGCCATGGCGCTGGGCGCGGTTCTGTCATGATCTCGACGCCTCGTGATTTGAGTCTCTCGACGGTGACTTCGATGTCGTTGTCACCAACGCAAGGACGGGTCCCTCAGATGGCGCTTCGTCCTTGCGCCTTAGGAAGTGGAGGGCGGTATCGGCGCCTGGAAATCCGAGTTCGATCCATCGCCAGCCATCATTGCTCATGGGCTGATCCGCGACGACGCGGCAATTCAGGTGATCGATGTAGAACGCCTCGGCGCGTTCCTGGTCGAGCACCGGAAGCTCCGCGAACTGGATGTGCATCGCCGATCCTCCCATTGCATCTCGGCTCAAATCAAACTAGACCGTCCAGTACCACGAGTCAATCAGCGGCGGAGGCGCCAGGGGCATGACCGCGACGCCCTCAGCAGGTGTTTCAGAAGAGCCCAAAGAGCAGGGCCGGTCGGCGCGAAAGCGGCGGGCCATCCTCGATGCGGCTACAGAGGTGTTTCTGCAAAAAGGCTATCTGGCCACCAGTATGGATGAGATCGCGGCGCTTGCGGCGGTGTCGAAACAGACCGTCTACAAGAATTTTCCAGGCAAGGAGACGCTGTTCGTGGAGATCGTGAGCAGCGTGACCAATCGAGCCAGCGGTCGGGTCCACAGTGAGATGCCGGACCTCGCCGAGGGCGAAGACATTGCCGAATATCTTCGGCGCTATGCGTACCGACAGCTTACCGTTGTGCTCACGCCGCGCGTCATGCAGCTGCGCCGCCTGGTGATCGGCGAGGTCGGCCGCTTCCCTGAACTGGCGAGGGCGCTCTTCGATGGCGGACCCAGGCGCGCAATGGCGGCGATGGCAGTGTTGTTCGAGCGCTTGGCTGATCGCGGCCTACTTGCGATCGATGATCCAGCTGTCGCCGCTTCCCAGTTCAATTGGTTGATTATGGGCGAGCCTTTGAACAGGGCCATGCTGTTGGGTGACGAGGCGGTTCCGAAGCCGGCGGAGCTTCGACGACACGCTGCAGCCGGCGTGCGCGTGTTCCTTGCGTCATACGGCAAGTGAGGCACGCCACGGCCGTGAGCGGATGCCGATCGCAATCAAAAAGGACCGCTCGGCCTTGGTTGACGGTCTTTTTCCGGCGCCAAGTGGGACGCGGTTCGTTACTGCGGCTATCGAAATCCGACCGATCGATCCCGATAGTCGCCAAAACCGAGCAGATTCCGAATCGTGGAAATTCCCCTTTGAAATTCAAGAGTGCAAATTTTTGACGGTTCGAGGAGGCGGTTCTCCATCGAGTGTAGAAAGATTTGCGCTGTTAGATCAGCGCGTTACCATGCTCCAAAACGATCGAGTGGGAGTGAGGGGGAGTACTGTGGAGTAGGATGGGACAATAGTGAATACTCGAGGCGATTGCACCTGAACGAAAGTAGTCGATAGCAATCGGTCGATTCGAACTACTGATCAGGGGTCGACTACAAAACGCTCGCCGCCACCAACAGGCGGATTTATGAATCAGAGCGCAAGCGCTCCGTCGCCTCCGTTTTGAGATCGCGAGGATTGGCCCCAAAAGCCTGGGCGCTGCAGCGCGACACGGTCGCGAAGATTCCCGAAATCCACGTGATTTCCGTCGGATTGACGAGTCGATCCCGCGGCCCGGGCAGCCCGCAGGTGCTGGTGGCCACCCTTGTAATTGCCGTGCAAGTAGGATCGTCACTGGACGCTTACGTCGAGGTAAAATTGGTCATCTTCACATCAAGCCCACAAACGGGATTCGGGCACGTCGACGCCGGACAGATGAACCTGCGCCGCCTACTTCGGTGTGGTCGGAATCGGCGCATGAGCGGGCGGGATTGCGGCGTCTCAGGAGCTCTTCCGGACCCTGTCGACGCATCTGGGATGATCAGCGCTTCTTGCGTGGTGAGCGCTCCGACGTAGAGCTCATATGCCGGGCGACATGGGCGATAGCCATATCGATCGAGATTTCCAAGGGGCGGCTTGTTTGCGTCGTCTTCGACAACAGAAGACCGCCCTGGACTGCACTCAGAAGAGCGACAGCTAATTCATGCGGGTTCGCAGATGCCGCAAGTGCGCCACGCTCGCGCATCTTCGTAAGCCCATGTTCGATGCAGTCGCTCCAGATCTCAAACCCGGCCGCGAGGCGCTTTCGTGCTGATTCGGAGTCATTCGCCAGTTCGCTGGCCAATGATCCAAGCGGGCATCCTTTGGCGCGCGCGCTTGCATTGAGTTGGACGAGCGCGTCCCGCCACAACTGCAGCGCCCGGAGAGAATCCAGCGCGCCTAGATGTGGCTGCTGGGCGCTGAGAACGCGCTCGGTCTGGAGAGCAATCACTTCAAGCACCAGCGCGTCCTTGTCTGCAAAGTAATGATAGAGCTGCGACTTGCTCACGCCGGCCTCGGCCATCACCTCGTCCAGGCTCGTCCGATCCACGCCATGGGCATAGATCAGATCAGCCGCAGCATTGACGATGCGCGAGCGTGTCGCCGCTCCGCGAGCGGTCAGGGTAGGTAAGTCAGATTCCTCGTTCGCCGACATTCCGAGACGTTAAACAAATTGGACTTGACAGTCCAGTCGT
>JBIOEJ010000049.1:0-36561 GCA_044445965.1 Hyphomicrobiales bacterium | reverse complement strand
TGTTGACCGCGCCGGCCGCGCGGCGGGCAGCTCTTTGCGCGCTTTCGACGAAACGGTCATGCGGCATGTCGTCGACCGCCCAGTCGACGCCGGCATCGACATGCCAGCGCAGATTGGCCGCAGCGGCATTTGGATCAAGCGGCGACGCCATCGCGGCAGTCTACCCGCGCCCGCCGGCGCCTCCAAGCGTCGTCGGCAACAGCGTCGTCGGCAACAGCGTCATCGGCAAGCGGCGAGCGCGCAGGCCTGTCGGCTTCACGAAGCCCGCCGGCGCTACGCCGTGGACGCACCTGAGGTCATGGCGCTCGCTCCCTCAGCCTCCTCGTTCTTGCCCGGACGACGTCGCGCCAGCGAAGCCGCGCTCTTGATGGGGACGATATTGGTGTCGGCCGCCGAAGGAGCACCGGGCCACTGGCTCTTGTCGGAACGCGGGGCGGTACTCGAGGCCAGAAGCTTCGACACCTCGCGGCTCGGGACTGCCGGGCTGAACAGGTAACCCTGAACTTGGTCGACGCCTGGTTCCGCCGCGATCAGCTTCAACTGCTCGTCGGTCTCGACGCCCTCCATGACGACCGACATGCCGAGCTCGGAGCTCAACCGCGCCACGCCACGCAACAGGGTCAGCGAGCGTTCGCTCGAGCCGATGCCCTTGAGGAAGGAACGATCGATCTTCACCTTGTCCAAGGGAAAGTTGTGGAGATAGCTCAAGCTCGAATATCCCGTGCCGAAATCATCGAGCGAGATACGCACGCCCATATTGCGCAAAGTCTCGAGGGTGAGGCGCGTCGATTGCGTGTCCTGGAGAAGCGTCGTCTCGGTGATCTCGATCTCGAGCCGCGACCCAGGCAGGCCGGAGACCGAGAGAGCGTGCTGCACGGCCTTGGTCACGTCGCTGCGCTTGAATTGCGTCGAGGAGACATTGACGGCGACGTGGATGTTGCCCGGCCATTTCATGCATTCGAGGCAGGCTTTCTGCAGCACCAGATTGCCGATCTCGACGATGACGCCCATTTCCTCGGCGACCGGGATGAACTCCGCCGGCGAGACCATGCCGCGCTGCGGGTGCGACCAGCGCAGCAGCGCCTCGAAGCCCGTGATGGTCTGCGTGTGCAGGTTGACGAGCGGTTGGTAATAGACGTCGAAGGCTCCGCTGGCGAGCGCGTTGCGCAGGTCGAGCTCGAGATTGCGGCGGGCCTGCGCCTCGATGTCCATGTCCTTCTCGAAGAAGCGCCAGGTGCTGCGCCCGTCGGATTTGGCGCGATAGAGCGCCATGTCGGCGTTCTTCAAGAGAGTATCGGCATCGACTCCGTCGCGCGGCGCGACGGAGATGCCGACGCTCGCGCCGATGATCACCTGGTGACCATCGACGTCGAAAGCTTCGTTGAGCAGGCTGACGACGCGCTTGGCAAGCCCCGCGGCCTGGTCCGAGCGCCGCAGGGGAGACTGGACGATGACGAATTCGTCGCCGCCCAGGCGCGCCACGAGGTCGGTGTCGCGCACTACGGTGCGCAGCCGGTCGGCGACCGAGCATAGCAGTTCGTCACCTTGCGAATGCCCGAGCGTGTCGTTGACCTGCTTGAACTGATCGAGGTCGATGAACAGGATGGCGCAACGCTCATGCCTCTCCCGGGCGCGGACCAGGACATGCATGATCTCGTCGCGGAAGAACATGCGGTTCGGCAGCTTGGTCAAGGGGTCGTAGCGCGCCAGATGCTTGATCGCGGCCTCGGCCGCGCGTCGCTCGGTGACGTCCTCGACGAGAACGACCGAGCCGCCGCCTTTCATGGCCTCGAAGGTGAAGGACAGGGACCGGCCATCCTCCGTGGTGGTGAACAACGGGGTCTCGACGCGTCGGGAGAGGCGGTCCTCGAATCCCGCGGCCAGCCTCTGCACATCTGCTTCCGCGACGCGCTGAGCGCGCGCCGAATCGACGAGGAGCGCCTTCACCGATGCGCCTTTGCGGGAGGTATCGGGGGAGGCGCCGAACAACCCTTGAATGCGGTTATTGGCAACCACGAGGCTGTGATCGGCATCGAACATGAACAGGCCGAGCGGCATGTTGTTCAACGCCGTATCGAAGCGGCTGGCCAGCAACGTCACCTCTCGGGCGGAGATCAGGGCGTCGAAGAGCGTGCGGCGCAATCTCGCCGAGATGGAGCTGATGCTCAAGAACAAGGGGGCGATGACGACGGCGAGTATCAGCCAATAAGCGCTGCCCGCCAGCAGCAATGCGAGGGATATCGGAACGGTGGCGCAAATGATCTGCGTATGCACGAGCGTCGGGCTCGAGAAATTCCGCCCGGATATGCCCATCAAATAGGCAAGCGTCGTCGCGAAGCTCAGGAGCCGCAGGAACGGATCGGTCGAGAGGATGAAGGTGAAGAGGCACCAGGCCCCGAGCAGCGCCACCGCTACCGCCGAGCCGACGACATAGCGCAGCTCCCAGACCCTGGCGGCCTCAATGGTCGCGATGGTCTTGCGGCGGCGGGCGAAATGGCGCACGTCGAGCGCCCGCAGATAGGCGACGGCGGGCATGGCGATGGCACAGACGAGAAGCCACACTTCGCCGGTCTGGACAGCGGTGATGAAGGCTGCGGCCGAGGCGCCGATCGAGCCGAGGAACAGCGATCGCGCGTCCTGATACAGCGAGCCGACAAGCGAGATATATATTTCTTTCGGCAGCCCATCCTGACGATGCAGCCGACCGGTCCAAAAAGATGATTTCATTGCGCCATTGCAACCTGGGAAGCCATCGGTCACGCTAGCGGCATGTTATTAAAACTTAGTTGGTGTCGGCGCTCAAACGTTCTTGAGTTAATTGCCCGTTAGCGCTGGAAGATAAGCGCTATATTCAGACTGGGGCGGAGCCATGAGCTGGTCGAGGCGGCTCACTGGATCTTCTGGTAGGCCTGCGCGAAATTGGTGAGCTGCATCGGAATGGTGATGTTCTCCTTCGAGAGGCTCTGGAAGGTGATGGCGAGCTTCTTTCCGGCTCGCAGGGCGGCCAGCATTTCAGGCGTGACCATCATGCCCGCATAGCAGCCTTTGAGATCGCAGGTCTGCAGAGCAAGCGTGAGCGGCTTGCCGTCGTCGATTTGCAGGCTCACGCCGCCGGGCAGGAACAGGCCGACGGGGACTTGGATCGCCATGGTGGGTTGGCGCGTATCGGGGGGCACACGGATCGTCACGGCCGCCACGAGTTGACCCGTCTTCGAGAGGAACGCCGTCTGCTCGACGGCGCATTCGAGGGCGCCCTGACGCGCATCGCTCGCGCAGCGCGACACCCATTCGGGCGGTGGCGGGGTTTGCGTGGCGTCTGCGGCGGCAGGAGCCGCGGCCGGTGCGGCTTGCGCGGCAGGCGCCGTGATGGGCTGCGGTGGGGCCGCCGCCGGCTTTGGCGGCGTCTTCGGCTTGACTTGCGCCAGCGAGGGCGCGGCGCAGGCCAAGGCCGTCCATGCGCACGCCGCCATGATCGTCTTCAGCCGCGTATGCATGAACCTGCCTCTGATGGACCCTTTGCATTGCCGCCGCGCCCGACCGCAATCACGATCAAGTCGGGTAACGGCGCCGGCAAGGGCATGTAACAGGATTTTCCGCTGTCGCCCACTCTTGCGCGGCACACCATCCGCAGCGCCGCCCAGCGCGAACTCGGCCTGCCGGCTCGATCGCGGCGCGCCGGAGCAAGCGACAGCCATGGCCGAGGACATCCTCGATGGCATGGGCATTGCCTTTCCAGGGGAATGTGACCGAATATGCGCATAAGAACAGCCGGGGAGGGTGAATGCCGACCTTCGACGAGATGACATTGCCGGACGGCAAGGCGCGGGAGGCGTATGGACGTCTGGCGCGCTGGCTTCAGGATGCGCCGTCCGAGCTTCTGTCCTCTCGCCGCAGCCAGGCCGAGCTGCTCTTCCGGCGCATCGGCATCACCTTCGCGGTCTATGGCGATAAGGACGCGACCGAACGCCTCATTCCCTTCGATCTCGTGCCGCGCATCTTCGAGCGTGAGGAATGGCAAAGGCTGGAGAAGGGGTTGATCCAGCGCGTCAAGGCGCTGAACATGTTCCTCGCCGACGTCTATGGCGCCCGCGAAATCCTGCGCGCCGGCATCGTGCCCTCGGACCTTGTCTATCGGAACCCGCAGTACCGGCCGGAAATGGTCGGCCACAAGATGCCGCACGGCGTCTATGTCCATATCGCCGGCATCGACATCGTGCGCGTCGACGAGAAGGATTTCTACGTCCTGGAGGATAATGCCCGCACCCCCTCCGGCGTCTCCTACATGCTCGAGAACCGCGAGGTGATGATGCGCCTGTTTCCGGAGCTGTTCCATGCGCATCGCGTGGCTCCGGTCGAGAATTATCCGGACGCCCTGCTCGCGACCTTGCGCTCCGTCGCTCCGGCGACCGCGAGTGCCGATCCGACCGTGGTGTTGCTGACGCCGGGTCAGTTCAACTCGGCCTATTACGAGCACTCCTTCCTCGCCGACAAGCTCGGAGTCGAACTGGTCGAAGGCCGCGACCTCTTCGTGCGCGACGATATCGTCTATATGCGCACCACCGAGGGGCCGCAGCGCGTCGATGTCGTCTATCGCCGCATCGACGACGACTTCCTCGACCCCTTGGCTTTCAGGCCGGATTCGGCGTTGGGCGTGCCGGGCCTGTTCGGCGCCTATCTCGCCGGCAATGTCACGCTCGCCAATGCGGTCGGGACTGGGGTCTCGGACGACAAGGCGATCTACACCTACATGCCAGAGATCATCCGCTTCTATCTCGACGAAGAAGCGATCTTGAGGAATGTGCCGACCTGGCGCTGCCGCGAACCGCAATCCCTGTCCTATGTGCTCGATCACCTCGCTGAGCTGGTGGTGAAGGAAGTGAACGGCTCCGGCGGTTACGGCATGCTCGTCGGCCCCCATGCGTCGAAGGCGGAGATCACGACCTTCGCGGCCAAGCTCAATGACGCGCCCGCCAACTTCATCGCCCAGCCTACGCTTGCCTTGTCGACCTGTCCGACCTTCTCCGACAACGGCATCTCGGCGCGGCACGTGGATTTTCGCCCCTTCGTGCTCTCGGGATCGGACGGGGTCCGCGTCGTGCCCGGCGGCTTGACCAGGGTCGCCATGAAGGAGGGCTCGCTCGTCGTGAATTCGAGCCAGGGCGGCGGCACCAAGGATACATGGGTGGTCGATGGGTAAGGGCGGACGCTGGGTTCACCTCTCCCTGACTGCCGGGAAGGGCAAAGGATTGCGCGAGGGCCGGGCCGAGCCCGGTCATGACGGCTGAGGTCGACCCATGCTTTCTCGCGCCGCCGATAACCTCTTCTGGCTCGCCCGCTATCTCGAGCGTGCCGACTATCTCGCCCGCATCATCGACGCGACGCAACGCCTTTCGGCCTTGCCGCGCGCCTATGGCGGGGCGGGCGCCGAATGGGAGAGCGCGCTGGAATCGGCGGGCGCGGCCGATGCCTTCCATGCGATAAAGGAGAAGTCCGACGAGGATGGCGTCGTCGAATTCCTGGTGTTCGACGCAGCGAACCCGTCCTCGATCCGCAATTGCATCGATCTAGCCCGGACCAATGCGCGGGCGGTGCGCACCGCGCTCACCATGGAGATGTGGGAGGGGATCAACAGCGCCTGGCTGGAGCTGAGGCGCTTCGAGGGCACGCGCGGTCCCGGCTGTGTGCTCGACCTCGAGGAGCTCGGGCGCTTCCTGGCTTTCGTCAAGCAGACATCCTTGCATTTCGACGGCTCATCGAACCGCACCATGCTGCGCAACGACGCCTATTGGTTCTCCCGCCTCGGCCTCTACGTCGAGCGCGCCGACAACACGGCCCGCATCCTCGACGTGAAATATCATGTGCTGTTGCCCGAAACCGAGAAGGTCGGCGGCTCGCTCGACTATTTCCAATGGACGGCCATCCTGAGGGCCGTCTCGGCGCACACCTCCTATCATTGGGTCTACCGGCAGGGCATCAAGCCCTGGCTCGTCGCCGATCTCCTGATCCTGAGGCCCGAGATGCCGCGCTCGCTGACCTCCTGCTACGAGAATATCGTGCGTCATCTCGATTCGCTCGGGACTTCGCATGGCCGCCAAGGCGCTTCCCAGCGCCATGCCCGCTCGATGCTCGGAAGGCTCGAGAACGAGAAGATCGAGACCATCTTCCAGAGCGGCCTGCACGAATTCATCACCGCCTTCATCAGCGACAACACGCGTCTGGGCACCGCGATCGCCGAGCAATATTTGACCTGATGCGATTGAGCATCCGCCACGAAACGCTCCACCGCTACGGCGAGCCCGTGAGGTCGGTGATCCAGATCCTGCGGCTGACGCCGCGCAACCATGAAGGCCAGCACGTGGTGCATTGGCGCATCGACGTCGATGTCGAATGTCGCCTGAAGGCCTCGCAGGACGCCTTCGGCAACATCGTTCACCGCTTCACCTCGGATGGCCCGCATTCCATGGTCGTGGTGACGGCGATCGGCGAGGTCGAGACTTTCGACACGCGCGGCGTGGTCAATGGCGCGGTCGAGCGCTTCCCGCCTGATATGTATCTGCGCTCGACGCCGATGACGCCCGTGAATGCCGATGTCAGGGGATTGGTGCAACGGGCGATCGCTGGCCAGGCGAGCGAGCTCGACCGCCTGCACGCTCTGTTGCGTGCCATACCGGAGGCGGATTCGCCGCAAACGCTCGAGATGGGAGACGACGCTCGGCAATCGCAAGGCCAGATGTCCGCGCAGGCCCTGCCCGAGCATCTCGCGCATCTCTTCATCGCTTGCGCGCGCTTCATCGACATTCCGGCGCGCTATGTGGCCGGCTACCGTCTGCCGGACGCAACCGCGACCTTGCAAGGCGCCCATGGCTGGGCCGAGGCCTTCGTGCCGGGCCTCGGTTGGGTCGGGTTCGATCCGGCTAACGGTCTGTGCCCCGATGATCGCTATGTGCGCGTCGCGATCGGGCTCGATTCGCTCGGCGCCTCGGCGATGCGCGTGGCGCATGCGGGTGGCGCGGAGCATGCGACCGAAGTGAAGCTGACCATCGCGGAGGTCCGCCCGCGCGGTCAGGGCTGACGGCTTCGCCCAAAACCTGGACCGGGTAGCGGCGGGGCACCCACCGACACCCCGGCACACCGACACCCCCGACTGTTGCCGTGCCGTGCCCGATCCTCTAGTCTCGGCGGCCTCGCCGGATCTTTGCGGTTCGCGGGCGTAGTTCAATGGCAGAACGGCAGCTTCCCAAGCTGCATACGAGGGTTCGATTCCCTTCGCCCGCTCCAGCGCTCCTTCGCGTATGACCCGCAGCGGCGGATGCCGGAGATCGGCTTCGTGCTCGGAAGGTTGCTCAGGCGATTCTTCGGTGGTTCTCGAGGCTTCCGCGGGGGCGGCGCATGTGGTTGCCCACTCGACCGTCCGGCTCCGAGAAATCATTGAGAATGACGCTCATCAATGAGCTGTGGACTTCCAAGTGGCCATTATAGTCGATGAAGCCCAGCTGCCGAAACTTGTTCATGAAGAAGCTGACGCGGGAACGCGTCGTGCCGATCATCTCGGCGAGCGTCTCTTGGCGGATTGGCGGTAAGACCGGCTCCGGCTTCCCCTCCTTCCCAAAACTCGCCAATATCAGGAGCAGGCGGGCCAAGCGCTTTTCGGTCGAATTGAAGAGATGATCGACGAGATCCAATTCCACGCGGATATTGCGCGCCAAGAGATGCGCGACGAACATCTCCGAGACGGCAGGTTCCTCACGCATCAGGCGGATCATGGCCGCTTTCTCGATGCGAACGGCAACGCAATCGGTCATCGCGACGACCGATGCCATGCGCACGACCTGTCCGGCCAGGCATCCCTCGCCGCAGAAATCGCCAGCCCCGAGAATCGCGAGTATGGCTTCCTTCCCCTGCGCGGACAGGACGGTGACCTTGAACCTGCCTTTCTCGAAATAGAACACCGAATCCGCAGGATCCCCCTGGGTGAAGAGGATCTGACCCTCCCGCAATGTCGTAAGGGTGACCCCTTGCTGCATGTTCGAGAAGATATTCGGGTCGAATGGTGGCTGGCCGTCGCCCATGCTGAGCTCCCCTTGAGGGCCTCTTCTGGCCGAAGGGCCGAAGGGCCGAGGTGCCTTCGCAGTATTATTACGATTCGGCGACAACACGCAAGGGTTGAGTCGGATGGGTTTCGGATGGGTTGACTCGAATGAGTTGAGGCAGATGGATTGGATAGGATCATGACCCGCCGAGCGCGGGCTGCTCCTCGCAACCTTCCCATATCGAATCACCGTCGCCGTGGCCGCGATCACTATTCGGCGATAAGCCCATCGACCACATCGGTGGAAGTCGACATCGCTGGCCGGCTTTGGCCGCCGGATACGGACGAATGTCAATCGGGGTGTACAATTTTGAACAGAGAATATTCGCGCTAACGTGTATTTATACGAATCACACGTAGGAGCGGTTGTCTTTTCTGAGGAAGACTGGTGGGAGTCCCCCTCTTGCAAAGGTGGGTACTAGCATGCGCATTCTTGTGATCGATGACGAACTTTCCGTCGATTGATGGCGGCCCTCAATGCATGTCCCGGTCAGCCCGCGCGAAAGATCGTGCAACAGCAAGCCGGCAACTCGGAAAAGGTCGCTACGACGATGCTGAGCAAATCCCATTTCGATGTTCCGCATGAGCAGCCTCCGCAAGACTACGCGCACAAGCGCGACCGGCTGCCAGCCGAGTCGGTTGTCGCGGCGCGGATGTGGGCCATGGAGGAGGTGAGTGCCGCGGTCGCCCATCAATTCCATGAGCCGCTGACCGCGTTGCTCATCTACATGCACGAGATCGAGCAGGGGGGCAAACGCCGGTCGGACGGAGACGCACTGCCAGTGCCGCTACGGGAGATCGCCGGGAGGGCGGTGCGCGAAGTCGAGCGCGTCTGCGATATCCTGGAGCGGATGCGCAATCGTGTCGAGACCCCCGCAGACACCCGATCCGCCGTCGCGCGTGGGCGCGACGCGATCGACGCTTGGGCGCGGAACGGCAAGGCAAATGGAGGCGGCGCCCGACGGGCGCCCCCACCTCCTTTTCTCGACCTGCATCCCTTGACGCTGCGCGAGAAAGAAGTGCTGGCCGAGATCACCGCGGGCGCCTCGAACAAGGAAGGCAGCCAGCAGCCTGGGATCAGCAAGCGGACGTTCGAGGCCCATCGCGCCCATATCATGCGAAAGCTCGGGGCCAGGAACGCCGCCGATCTTGTCCGTACTGTACTTGGGGAAGCCAGGTAGCAGCTGCGGCGCTCGATTTCGCACGGCATTCCCCGCAAGGATTGGCGAGATGCGAGATTGCGCCAGCCGTCATGTCCCTCGAGAAGCATTACATCATTCGAGTGAGATAAGTATTGACTCGACAAGCACAGATAGTAGTATTACGCATAGTACTGCGTAGTTTTTATAAATTCGATATACGAAATTTTAAACTTAGATTCATAGCAACGGAGTAGGTCATATTCACTAAATGAGGGGGACTACGCCGTGCCAGCGCTACGCGATCATCGCGGCAAATTCGTCGGCAATCTGCCGGTCGGGGCCCGCGATGTGGGGCGCGGGCCGGCCCACCGGACCGCCGATCTGCGTGAAAGCCAGGAGCTGTTCCGCCTGGCGGTCGAATCTTGCCCGTCCGGCATGGTGATGATCGATGGCGCCGGCAAGATCATATTGCTCAACAGCGCGATGGAGCGGCTGTTCGGTTACCCGAACGGCGAGCCGATCGGTCAGCCGGTCGACATTCTCGTGCCGGAGAGGTTGCAGGGGCGCGCGAACGCCTTTTGACCGGTTTGGGGCAAATGCCGAAGGAAGATAGGCGGGCATCGAAATAGACGCCCGCTCGAAGCTTCTTTATGGTGAGGTCGGTGAGTTTTGGCACGGATTTGCGATGCGTGGCCAGGTTCAGCTGGTTTGCAAGCTGCCGCTGCCCTGCGCCAATATGGGTTGGAACCATGGACGTCACCCGGGAATCGCTGCAGGAGAGCCTCAGCCTTCTCAGCGATGACGAACTTCTCGGTCAATTTCATTCAGGCGAGCTGACCGGCCTCGCCCAAGAGGTCGCGAGCGCGGAGCTGCGCAGCCGCGGAGTGCGCCTCACAAAGCCCGAGGCCGAAGCTGCGAGCGAGGAGCGCCACGAAGAGCCGCCTGATTTCGGCGAGGGAGATCTCGTGCAAGTCGCTCGGTTCCTCACCCCGATGGAGGCCGAGATATTGCGGGGTCGGCTCGAGGCTGAAGGCGTGCAGGCGATGGTCGCCGACACCAATATGGTCCAGGTCAATTGGCTCCTCGGGCCCGTGATCGGCGGCGTGCGCGTCCTCGTTTCGGAGTCGCATCTCGAGCGTGCCCAAGAGATCCTAAAGGCCGTCCGGCGCGGCGACTATGCGTTGAAGGATGACGCAGCAGGCGGCCAATGAGCGCCATTCCCCCGGCCGCCGCGCACGATGCCGATCTCGAGCTGGTGAGAAGCTGGTTCGGCGAATTGGCGGAGCATGTCAGGGCGGTGGATTTCGCTGCCGCGCGTCACCTCTTCGACAAGGACTTCGTCGCCTTCGGCACCTTCACCGATTTCGTCACGGGCCGCGAGCCCGCGGAAGAGAGCCAATGGCGCAAGGTCTGGCCGACGATCGACGGCTTCGCTTGGAGGCTCGACGGCGTGAAAGCCCTGCTGTCGCCCGATCGCCTCTTCGCGGTCGGCCTCGCCGTCTGGGACTCGACCGGCTACCACCCGGGCGGCGAGCCTTTCGATCGTGCCGGCCGCGCCACGGTATCCTTGAGGCGCGCCAAGATCGGCGATCCCTTCGTCGCGACGCACACGCATATGTCGTTGTTCCGCGGAACGCCCGACATCTCGTACGGCAAGAAGCCGCCGAAAAGCTGACGGCCGCGGCTTACTTCGCCCTCGCGGTCGCGAGCGCGGCCTTGGCGGCATCCCGGATGATGGCGAAATCGCCAGACACGGTGATGAGCTGGAAGCCCTGCTTGCCGAGCTCCGCCGCCTTCGCGGGCGAGATGCCGAAGGCGCCGCAGAATTTGCCGGCGGCCTTGGCCCGCCCCAGCACATGCTTGAAGGCTGCGTCGACCTCGGCGCTCGCAGGATCGAAGGAGGCGCCATTGGTCAAGGTGATCGACAGGTCCGAAGGGCCGACGAATACGCCGTCGAGACCGGGGACGGCCAGGATGTCGTCGACCGCGGCGATCGCCTCGCGCGTCTCGATCATGGCGACGATCAGCGAAAAGTCGTTCGCCTGCTTGAAATACTCCTGCGGCGGAAGGCCGGTGAGCGCGAGCGCGCGCGCAGGCCCCCAGGAGCGCTCGCCGACCGGCGGGAATTTCGTGAATGCCACGAGCTCACGGGCGGCCTCGACCGAGTTGATCATCGGAGCGATCACGCCAGCCGCCCCAAGATCCAGGAAGCGCGACGCCATGGCGAAATTGCCGACCGGGATGCGCCCGATCACCGGCACGCCGATCGAGGAGACGACGGCGAAGCCGCGCGCCATGGCGTTGTCGTCGAACATGCCATGCTGGCCGTCGAACACCACCGCGTCATACCCCTCGCGCGCGAAAATATCGGCGATGACCGGCTCGGCGATGCCGAGCCAGGCAACAAAGACGGGAGAGCCGGACGAGATCTTCGCCGCGACGTGATAGGCGCTCGGGATCATGATGAGCTTCTCTTCTGGGTGGGAAAGGTCGACGCAGGTTGGTGGGAAGCGGCAGGCGGGCCGGGATTTCGCAACTAACGTCCGGCCTCGATATCCGCGATTGCCTTCGCCAGCAAATCCTTCATCTTGCCGAGCACGTCCTGCGCCGAGCGCTCGACGCTTTGCGCCTTGAGATCGGCGACCACCTTGAGGACGACGCGGTCATCGGTCTGGCCGAGGAGATCGGGCCGGATCAAGGATGCCGCATAGGCGTCGATGTCCGACCCCTTTTTCCCCATGAGCCCGGCCGCCCAGGCCCCCAGCAGCTTGTTCCGCCGCGCCAGAGCCATGAAATGGAGCTCCTCGTCATGCGCGAATTTGGCTTCGAAACCTTCCTCGCGTTTGTCGAAGGTGGACATGGGTGAACCTCAATGACTTGCGGCTGGGCGATGCATCGGCGCCTTATGACATGTCATGCGTCGGACGGCCATATCCAAGAGCCCAGGGGACTTGTCGCGCGCCTGTGGGCCACCAACATTGTGCCGTGAGCCTCGATCGGATAGGTTGAGGCCAAGTCTTGCGGGGGCGCAGCGCCGATGCAAGTGGGCGCGGTCGCGCTCATATGCGCCATGGGCCGGCCCGCCACGACAAAGGAGACCCATCCTTTCCATGGATTTTCTCAAACCACGGTATATCCCGATGAACCGCCGCCGCCGCATCTACGAGGGAAAGGCGAAAGTCCTTTTCGAGGGGCCTGAGCCTGGTACATTGATCCAGCACTTCAAGGACGACGCCACCGCATTCAACGCCAAGAAGCATGAGGTGATCGACGGCAAGGGAGTACTCAACAACCGCATCAGCGAGTTCCTGTTCCAGAACCTCAACGACATCGGCGTGCCGACGCATTTCATGCGCCGTCTCAATATGCGCGAGCAGCTGATCCGCGAGGTCGAGATCATCCCGCTCGAGGTGGTGGTGCGCAATGTCGCCGCGGGCTCGCTGGCGACCAGGCTCGGCATCGAGGAGGGCACCCAGCTGCCCCGCTCGATCATCGAGTTCTATTATAAGAATGACGCGCTCAACGACCCGATGGTGTCGGAGGAGCATGTCACTGCCTTCGGCTGGGCGAACCCGCAAGAGATCGACGACATCATGGCACTCGCCATCCGCGTCAACGATTTCCTCACTGGGCTCTTCCTCGGCGTCGGCATCCGTCTTGTCGACTTCAAGATGGAGACTGGGCGGCTGTGGGAGAACGACATGATGCGCATCGTCGTCGCCGACGAGCTCTCGCCCGACTCCTGTCGCCTCTGGGACATGAAGACCAAGGACAAGCTCGACAAGGACCGCTTCCGACGCGATTTGGGCGGGCTGATCGAAGCCTATACCGAGGTGGCGCGCCGGCTCGGCATCATTGCCGAGAACGAGCCCATGGTGAGCGCGGGGCCGAAGCTGGTGCAGTGATCCGGCGATCGGTCGGGTCGGCTGAACGGGGGCGCCGGCGCCCCCGTTTTCGCGTTGCCCTGGCGATCCTGGCATCGCTTACGCTGTTATCGGCTTGCGCCGGCTTTGGTTCCGGCATAGCCGAGCTTCCGGCGACCTCCGGCTGGCAGCGGCTCCCGGTCCGCAGCTGGTTGCTCAATGAGGGCTTTGGCGCCGCGACCATCGTCTATTGCCCGGCGCAATCTTGTGCGCGGCCGGCGATGGTCGCGACCTTCTCGGCTGAAGGCGAGACGGCCTTGCGCCTGATGCGCTCTCTCGCCGACCCAAAGGCGCTGCTGCTAGCAAAGCGTGTCGAGGTCGCGGTCGCGCGCGATCCGCGCTTCAAGCGCAAGGCCGCGAGCGAAAAGCCGAAGAGCAGCGAGCATGCCGAGCCCGTCGCGGCCGATGGGCTTTCGGGCTACCGCGTCACCTTGTCATCCGATGTTGCCGGCGGGCACGTCGCTTATGCGGTGGTGCTCGCGAAGCGTGATGCGGACGCCGTCAAGGTGGCACTGGCGGTGACCACCGATCCCGACGCGGCGCTGCAAGACGCGCGAGCGGCCGCAAGGACGTTCTGAGGGGATTTTTGCCGGAACGGCTCGTTTCGCTTATCTTGGACCGAGCAAGGATGAAGCGCGATGACGAGGCTCGCCCATATCGACGATCCCATGACGGTCGAGGAATTCCTCGCCTTCACCGAGACGCGTCCCGATGAGGAGAAATGGGAGCTGATCGAGGGGGAGCCGATCATGAACGCGACGCCTGCGCACCTCCATCAGATCATTGTCGGAAATCTGATTGCCGAGCTGACCATCATGGCGCGGCGGAACGCGGCCCTCTGGAGGGTCATACCCGGCATCGGCGTGCGGCTATCGGATATCAGCGCGCCCGTGCCCGACGTGATGATCAGGCCGCGGGACCTCCTGAAGGGGGTCGTGTGCGATGACATGATCGTCGCCTTCGAGGTGCTCTCGCCCTCGACCGCCAAGCGCGACTTGCGTTGGAAGCGCAAGGCCTATGCGAGCCTGTCCTCGCTCGCGCACTATGTCGTCATCGCGCAAGATGCCGCCAAGGTGGCAACTTACGACCGGGCGAGCGGCTTTGCCGAGCGCACCCTCGGCGGGCTCGATGGCTCAGTCGACCTGGCGCTGATCGGCGTATCGCTGCCGCTGCGGGATATCTATCGGGATACCGGGATCGCCTAGAGCATTTAGCGAAGCATGCCCCCGCGAAGGCGGGGGTGGCCTGCGGTTCGCCGCAGAAAATGCGGCTATAGCAATAAACTGGAGCCCCGGTCCGATTCAATCGGACCGGGAAAAGCTCTAGGCGAGAAACAGCATTGCGCGGAAGCTGCGAAAGCCTTAGCGCTGCTTGACGTTTCACGTCTGGATTCGCTCATGAAAGCCCGCGTCATCGTGACCCTCAAGGCCGGCGTTCTCGATCCGCAAGGCAAGGCCATCGAGGGGGCGCTCAAATCGCTCGGCGTCGAGGGGGTCGCGAGCGTGCGGCAAGGCAAGATCTTCGACATCGACCTGGCGACGCAGGACCGCGCGGCTGCGCAAGCGGCGCTGAAGAGCGCCTGCGACAAGCTGCTGGCGAATACCGTCATCGAGAATTACCGGGTCGAGGTCGTGGAGTGATGCGTTCGGCCGTCATCCGCTTCCCCGGCATCAACCGCGAGCAGGATGCGGCGCGCGCCATCCGCCTCGTATCGGGTCGCCAGGCGGCGATGATCTGGCACGCCGATACGCAGCTCCCGGCCGGCACCGACCTCGTCGTTCTGCCTGGCGGCTTCAGCTATGGCGACTATCTGCGCTGCGGGGCGATCGCCGCGCGAAGCCCGATCATGGATGCGGTGCGGACCCACGCCGAGCGTGGCGGCCTGGTGCTCGCCATCTGCAACGGCTTCCAGATCGCCTGCGAGGCAGGACTGTTGCCGGGGGTCTTGATGCGCAACGCGGCCTTGCACTTCGTCTGCCGCTTCCAGCATTTGCGGGTGGAGCGCGCCGACACGCCCTTCACCAACGCCTACTCCAAAGGCCAGGCGATCAAGGTCTGCGTCGCGCATGGCGAGGGCAACTACGTGGCCGACGCGGAGACGCTGGCGCGTCTGAAGGGCGAGGGCCTGGTCGCTTTCCGCTATTGCGACGAAGAGGCGAGGTTGAGCGAAGCCGCGAACCCGAATGGGGCGATGGACTCGATCGCCGGCATCTATTCGGAGAATCTGCGCGTGCTCGGCCTGATGCCCCACCCGGAGAACCTGGTCGATCCTCTGGTCGGCGGCACCGATGGGCGCGGCCTGTTCGAGAGCCTGACCAACGCCTTCGCCGAAACCGTTTGAACCGTCTGGGCCGCTGCCCTAGGGTCACGGGCAGACGATGAATCCCGCGCCAGGCATGCGGGAAACAAGGGAGGATGGGCATGACGATCGAGCTCGAGCTGCTGGTCTGGTCCGTGGCGCTGGCTTTTGCCCAGATGCTGATCTCCGTGTCGGGCGCGACGCTCGAGGTCGGGCTGCCGACGCTCGCGGGCAATCGCGAGCCGGTGCCCAATCCGACAGGCTGGGCCGGGCGCGCCAGGCGCGCCCATCTCAACATGCTCGAGAACCTCGTCCTGTTCGCCGCTCTCGTGCTCGTCGCGGTGGCGGCGCAGCGGACCAATCCGGTGACGGCCTATGGCGCGCATATCTTCTTCTGGGCGAGGCTCGTCTACGCCTTCGTCTATCTCGCCGGCATCCCCTGGCTGCGCACCGCCGTTTGGGGCGTGTCGGCGATCGGCCTCGTCATGATCTTCTCGCAGGTCGTCTAGCCCGCTACGAAGATCGGTGAATCGGCCGCCTACACCCGAGCCTCGAGAACGAAACGGTCGTCGCTGACCGTTCTTCGCAGATGCTCGATCCGGCGGCGAATTTGGGACGGGGATTCGGTCGGGCCCGGCACGTAGAATGGCTTGCCGTCTCGACCGAACCGGAAATCGGCGTCGCAGGCGGCCGCATTCGTGTCACCGAATACCTGCTCGGCGATCGGGAAGTCCCGATGCGGCGGGAACCCGATGGATCCTGCCCCGGCGGCGAGGTCGCCAAGCAGCTTGCGCGCATAGCTCGGATCGACCGGGACCAAGGGCGCTGCTGCTCCCATGCTTTCGATGTACATCGCGAGCTCTTCCGATCCGATCATCCGGACCACGACATCCTTGATGCCGAGGCAGAATGTATCGATCAGGAACGAACCCAGCGTGACGCGGTAGGGCGTAGATGCGCGCGTCAGGACCAGGCTTCCAAGGCCGTGCTCGAACAGCGATTCCGTGAGCAGGCACTGCTGAATGGGCGTCCCCGCCGCCCGGCGCACCTCGGCGGCCAAGCCCGTCTCGAGCGCCTCGGCCTTGCGTTTTTCGGCCACCACCTGCTTGTGACGCTGAGCCTTCTTGAAGCGCTTCAATGCCATATTCGTTGCCACTGCCCGACCTCTCCGTGATTCGGAACCAGCGCATATTGCCACTAATCCGTGCCCGATACGTCGTTTTCATCGCTATTGAATCGAGCCCGGAGCGCGTGCATCCCCCCGTTGCGCGAGAAGCGTCGCGAATCGGCTATCGCGCCGCCGCCATGGCGCCGAGAATGCGAGCCCAGCTGCGGATGCCCTTATGGAACGATGACAGGTCGTATTTCTCGTTCGGCGCGTGCACGCGGTCATCCTTCAGGCCGAAGCCGACGAGCAGGGGCTCGAGGCCGAGCAGGCCCTTGATGTCGTTGACGATCGGGATTGATCCGCCTGTGCCGATCAGCAGTGCCTTCTTGCCCCATTCCTGCGTGAGCGCGCCACGCGCCGTCACCACCTGCGGGGAATCCCATTTCACATTCGCGGGCGTCGTCCCCTTGGTATTGATGAACTCGACCGAGCAATCCTTCGGCACCCCCTTCTTCACGAAGGCACGAAAGAGCTTCTGGACGTGCCGCGGGTCCTGGCCGGCGGCGAGCCTGAACGAAACCTTGGCATGCGCCTCGTTCGGGATCACGGTCTTCACACCGGCGCCCTGGTAGCCCGCCCAGACACCATTGACGTCGCAAGTCGGACGCGAGGCGATCTGCTCGATGACCATGCGGTCCTTCTCGCCCGCGGGCAGCGAGAGGCCCACCGGGCCGAGCAGCTTCTTGGCGGTCAGGTTGAGCTTCTTCCAGTCTGCGTAGATCGGTTTCGGCAGCTCCTTCACGCCTTTGTAGAAGCCGGGGATGGCGATGCGGCCGTCCTTGTCATGGAGATCGGCGATGATCCGCGAGATCACCCGGATCGCATTGATGGCGGCGCCGCCGAATTGGCCGGAATGCAGGTCGCGATCGGCACTGCGGATTACGATCTCCTCGTGGAACATGCCGCGCAGCGAGATGGTGATCGCCGGCGTCTCGCGGTCCCATTGGCCGGTGTCGCAGACGAAGGCGAGATCGGCCTGCAATGATTTCAGATTGGCCTTGATGACGTCGGGCAGGCTCTCCGATCCGACCTCCTCCTCGCCTTCGAGCAGCAGCGAGATATCGACGGGCAATGAGCCGGTCGCTTCCTTCCAGGCGCGGCACGCCTCGACGAAGGTCATGAGCTGACCCTTGTCGTCGCAGGCGCCGCGCGCCCGGATCGCCTTGCGGCCTGGCGCGATCTCGACCAGCCGCGGCTCGAAGGGTGGAAACTCCCAGAGCGGCAGCGGGTCGACCGGCTGCACGTCGTAATGCCCGTAGAAGACGATATGCGGCCGCTTGCCCGCGCGCGCATGCGCGACGACCACGGGATGGCCCGGCGTCTTGTGCAGCTTCGCCGCAAAGCCGATGGAGCCGACATCGGCGGCGACATGCGCCGCCGCGCGCTCGACCTGCGGCGCATAGGCGGGATCCGTCGAGATCGAAGGAATGCGCAGAAGCTCGAACAGTCGCGCCAGCGATTGGTCGAGCTTCGCGTCGATATGGGCGAGGACGGTGTCGATCGGGGCTGCCATACTGTGTTCCGTTGTAGAATTGAGCTCGGATGGTCCCCAGTGGGACCGAATCCGGGTCGATGATCGTCGCCGGCTGCCCTTTCACATTGACGCGCCGGCCCGCTTCGCCCAAATGAGCGGCTCAAACCGAAGCTTACAAGCATTAAGCCGAATGAACGAGCGCGCGCAAACCTATCCGCAGGCCGAGCAGTCACCGAGCTTTCCTTCGATCGAGAAGGAGATCCTCGAACGCTGGAAGCGCGAGCGCATCTTCGAGGCCTCGGTCGCCGACCGTCCGCGCGTCCTGAACGGCAAGTCGAACGAATTCGTCTTCTACGACGGCCCGCCCTTCGCCAACGGCTTGCCGCATCCCGGGCACCTGCTCACCGGCTTCGTCAAGGATCTCGTGCCGCGCTATCAGACAATGCGCGGCCGCCATGTGGAGCGCCGCTTTGGCTGGGATTGTCACGGCCTGCCCGCCGAGCTCGAGGTCGAGAAGGAGACCGGCGTTTCCGGCCGCAACGCCATCCTCGAATGGGGCATCGCCAATTTCAACGCGGCCTGCCGCGCTTCCGTTCAGCGTTTCACCAAGGAATGGGAATGGTACGTTACTCGCGAGGCGCGCTGGGTCTCCTTCGAGAACGACTACAAGACCATGGACCTCTCCTACATGGAGAGCGTCATGTGGGCCTTCAAAACGCTATGGGACAAAGGTTTCGTCTATGAAGGCTATCGCGTCGTGCCCTATAGCTGGGCCGTCCAGACTTCGCTGTCGAATTTCGAGACGCGCCTCGACAATTCCTATCGCGAACGCGACGACCCGGCGCTGACGGTCGCCTTCGCGCTGAAGCTCGCCAAGGGCGAGAAGGCGCCGCTCAAGCTCCTCGCCTGGACGACCACGCCTTGGACCTTGCCCTCGAACCTCGCGCTCGCGGTCAATCCCGCGCTCGATTACGCCGTGCTGGAAAAGGACGGCGAGCGCATCGTTCTCGCGGCCGCTTCCGTCAAGCGCTATGAGCGGGAGTTGAAGGCGTTCGTCGAGACAGGCATTCTGAGAGGCGCAGACCTGGTCGGCCGCTCCTACGAGCCGATGTTCCCCTATTTCAAGGATACGCCGAACGCCTTCCGCGTGCTTGCCGCCGATTTCGCCAATGCCGAGGACGGCACCGGCATCGTGCATATGGCGCCGGGCTTCGGCGAGGAGGATCTCGACCTCTGCAGGATGAACGACATCCCGCTCGTCGTGCCGGTCGACGCCGCCGGCCGCTTCACCGAGGAGGTCCCCGACTATCAAGGCCTCAACGTCATCCACGAGGCCAATCCGAGGATCATCAAGGATCTAAAGGCCAAGGGCGTGGTGTTGCGCCACGAGCAGTATCGCCACACTTATCCGCATTGCTGGCGCACCGACGAGCCCTTGATCTATAAGGCAGTGAACTCCTGGTATGTGAAGGTCACGGCCTTCCGCGACCGCATGGTCGAGCTGAATCAGGGCATCGATTGGGTGCCCTCCCATATCCGGGACGGGCTGTTCGGCAACTGGCTCGCCAATGCGCGCGACTGGAACATCTCGCGCAACCGCTTCTGGGGCGCGCCGATCCCGGTCTGGACGAGCGATGACCCGAAATATCCGCGCACCGATGTCTACGGCTCGCTTGACGAGATCGAGCGCGATTTCGGCGTCAGGCCGCTCGACCTGCATCGGCCGATGGTCGACGAATTGGTGCGTCCGAACCCGGGCGATCCGACGGGCAAATCGATGATGCGGCGGGTGCCGGACGTGCTCGATTGCTGGTTCGAATCGGGCTCCATGCCTTTCGCGCAGCTCCATTATCCCTTCGAGAACAAGGAGCGCTTCGAAGCCAACTTCCCGGGTGATTTCATCGTCGAATATGTCGCCCAGACGCGCGGCTGGTTCTACACCTTGATGGTGCTCTCGACCGCGCTCTTCGACCGCGCGCCCTTCCGCAACTGCATCTGCCACGGCGTCGTCCTCGGCGAGGACCATCAGAAGATGTCGAAGCGGTTGAAGAACTATGCGGACCCGACCGACATCTTCGACACCCATGGCGCCGACGCGCTGCGTTGGTACACGATGTCCTCGCCGGTGATGACCGGCGGCGATCTCGTCATGTCGAAGGATGGGCGCGATATCGGCAAGGCGATGCGCCAGGCGATCCTGCCGATCTGGAACGCCTATTATTTCTTCACCCTCTACGCCAATATCGACGGCGTGAAGGCGAAGGCGCGTGCCGACCAGACAGGTGTGCTCGACCGCTATATCCTGGCGAAGACGCGCGAGATGATCGCTTCCATAGAGGACCGCCTCGACAATTACGACGTGCCGGGCGCCTATGCGGCCGTGCCGTCCTTCATCGAGGCCTTGAACAATTGGTATATTCGCCGCAGCCGCGCACGTTTCTGGGCGGAAGGCAAAGGCGTCGACAAGCAGGATGCCTTCGACACGCTCTTTACGGCGCTGACCTTGTCGTGCCGGGCGCTGGCGCCATTGCTGCCCTTCGTCACCGAACGCGTCTACACGGCGCTGACGGGCGAGCGCTCGGTGCATCTCGCCGATTGGCCCGATATCGCCAAGCTGCCGGAAGAGGCGAAGCTGGTGCGCCAGATGGACCTCGCGAGGGAGGTCTCGTCCGCGACGCTCGGCTTGCGCGAGGCGCGGCGCCTGCGCGTGCGGCTGCCGCTGCGCAAGCTCACCGTGGCGCATCCGGAAGCCGCCATCCTCGACCCCTTCAAGGACATCATCGCCGAGGAAGTGAACGTCAAGGAAGTGGCGCTGTCGGACGATCCGGGGGCGCATGGCAAGCGCGAGCTGAAGGTCAATCCGAAGATCGGCGCCAAGATCGGCGCCAAGATCAAGGAGGTGCTGCCCGCCGCCGGCGAAGGTCGCTGGTCGGAACTCTCGGACGGTCGCGTCGAGATCGCCGGTGTCGTGCTCGACAAGGCCGATTTCGAGATGCGACTGATCACCGCCGAGGGTGTCGCCGCCGAGCGGATCGCGAAAGGGCAAGGCCTTGTCGTGCTCGACACCACGGTCGACCCGCTGCTTCAGGCCGAGGGCTGGGCCCGCGACTTCGTACGCCTGGTGCAGAACGCCCGCAAGGATGCGGGGCTCGCCGTCACCGACCGTATCGCGCTGACGGCGAAGCTCAACGGCCCGCTTGCGGCAGCCGTGAAGCACCACGCCGCCTATGTCAGCGGCGAGACGCTGAGCGTCGGGCTCGATCTCGATTCCGAGCCGCAGGGGCACCGGGTCGAGGACGAGATCGACGGGCACAAGCTCGTCTTCGCGCTGCGCAAGGCGGCGTAGATCGCTTCGGGGGGGCCATAACACAATCGGTCGAAAGCCGATGCGAGCCCGGGGTCGCCGAACTCATTGCATTCCCAGCATGAGATGGGTCCCGCTCACGACCGGCCAAGAGCCGTATGGCTCGCTTGATCTGCGAGGATGTCTGTCGGTCGGCGACCGCTATCCTGCAGCGGAGGCCGTCTTCAATCGCGTATGCTCTATCACATACCGACCGGCTATCACGTCCGTTGGTTCGAAGTTGCGCATCAAAGCCGCGAAGGGGCGATCGAGCGCATCGATTGTGCAGGCTTCAATCAAGACGATCCAGCGGGCGGGCTGCTCGATGTCCCTGCGGTCCTTGGTCTCGGCCGTCCGAGCGGCAGAAGCGGTTTCGTCTCCCCGCAACAGGTGAGACCCCGTCACCATTGGCATGCGCTCGATTTCGAGCAGTTCTCGCGTCAACTTCGCTTGTTCTTCATCAGCCTGTCCGTCCGGCACATCGAAGCGAAGCGTCAGCAATGATCCGCCAGGACCAACGCCAAGCGTCGTCACCACACGCGTCAGCGACCGGGTGGTGTTGCGGAAATGGGCGGTCGCCCGCCTGGTCCACGTGGTTGGCGCATTCAGCCGATTGAGGTAGTCGGTACCTCGCGTGACCTCGAAACTCACCGTCTCGTAAAGCGTGAAGAATTCAGGCTGCGAGTCACCATCGGCCGCGCGATAACGACGCCCCCTAACGAAGCCTGAAATCCCGACTCGTTCCGGCATGTGCTCGCGCAGATGCCAGGAATAGAATTCATCGCGCCCCTCGTCGGCGATGCCGTTCCAGATTGCAATCGCGCCTTCTCCTGACAACATTTTGATCCCTTCCCGACCTGCCTTCTCGACGAAAACTGTCACCATTCACGCGTTCGCATGGGCGAACGAACTGCCCACCGTGCAGTTCATGCGAGCGGCCTGGGCGCTACTGGCACACCGCCGTCTGCCCCGGACGCGTAAGCAGCCTCGATGATACGCAGTGCGCGCGCTGCATCTCCGAGACCGGCAATCGGCTTGCGGTTGTGGCCGAAGTCGTCGAGAACGCATGTGACGAACTCGCCGTAGTAGACGTCGGTCTCGTAGCGAACCGGCGCGGTCCGCGTCACGAATGCGCCGTTCTCCGACGTCCTGCGTATGAACAGCCCGTTTGGCGCCGACATGAAGTAGACGCCGGAGACGCGCGCTGAAAGCGTGAACTCGCGCTGCGCGTCACGGTCCGAGGGGAAGGTGTAACCGGTCTCGAGGGTCGCCAGGCGACCGGACCGTGAGAGTAGGCGCAGGCTGACGGTGTCCTCGATCGCGAGGCGGAAGACGCGCGACGACACGGTTGCGGAGACCGAGGCGACCTCGTCGCCCGCCAACACCCGGAACACGTCAATCAGGTGACCGCCGAGATTGATCAGCGGACCGCCGCCACCTAACTCGCGTTCCAGCATCCACGGCACGCCGGCCGCCACATACCGCGAGGGTGGTCCCGCGATAAAGCGGATGCTGACGTGATCGACCGGACCGGACTGGGCACATTCGGCGACAATGATCTTCACCGCGTCGGTCATGCGCAGGATGAAGGGCACGGCAACGAAGAGCCCGGCACGGTCCGCCGCAGCTGCGACCGCGACGACGTCATCCGCCCGTATGCCGCATGGTTTTTCGATGGCGAAGGGAATGCCGTGCGCGATCATGGCATGCGCCAGCGCAGGCATGTCCACATGACGCCCGAACACGAATGCGAAATCGAGCGACTCTGCCTCAAACAGGTGATCGAGCGACTCGTAGAGAGGGCAATCGAAGTCGGCGGCGACCGCCTTGCCGGTTCGACCTGCGCTGTCGGTAACACCAACCACCCGCACATCGGACCGTTTCAGCGCGCCCAGGTACAATGGAAGGTGCCAGTGTGTCGTCTCGATAAGGGCAATTCGCATGGCCGCTCCGTCAGGTGTCTCAGTACGTTGCCCGACCACCTGATAGGTCGAACACGGCACCTGTGGTGAAGCTGCACGCCGGGCTCGCCACGAACGCCACCATGGCTGCGATCTCCTCCACCCTGCAGAATCGGTTCATCGGGATCTTGCTGCGCACCGCCTCGATGTGGCTCGGTGTCATTTCCGCCAGCAGGTCGGTCTTGGCAATTCCGGGGGCGACGCAATTGACGGTGATGCCGGTATCGGCAACTTCCTTGGCCAGCGACTTGCTAAAGCCGATCACGCCAGCCTTGGCGGCAGAGTATGCCGCCACGTTGGGATTGCCGTCCTTGCCCGAGATCGAGGAGATGTTGACGATACGGCCATAACGCGCGGCGATCATGCGCGGTATCGAGGTGCGACAACAGTAGAACACGCTGGTGAGATCGGCGGCGATGACCGTGTGCCAGGCCCCGACGGGGTAGCCGTCGACCGGATGAACGGGGCCGTTGACACCGGCATTGTTGATCAGGATCGACACCGGCCCGTAGCGGTCGGCGGTCGCGGAAAACGCCCGCTCGACGGCGGCAAGATCGGTCACGTCGACCTGGAATGCATCGGCCCGCGCTACTCCGTCGCTGGCGTCTTCCCAGCGATCAAGGCGATTGTCCCAAACCACCGTTTGCGCGCCTAGTCGCGCGAGTTGGGCAGCTATGCCGCGACCGATTCCGCGCGCACCGCCGGTGACAATGGCCGTCTGTCCCTCGAACTGTGCTTGCGCGCTCACCGTGACCTCGCTCCGTGCGTTCCGAACTTGCAGCTAGTGGCATCGCGGAACCTGTCGGCGAGACAGGCTCCGAGATCGCGGTCAGGGGGTTACCGACTTGCGCACCGCCTCATTGTATTTGGCCACGACCTCGTCGTATGCCGCCTCGGGCGTGCCGTTCGAAAGGATCATGCGCTGCATGGCATCGCCGAGCACCTGATTGAAGTTCGTGCTCAGCACGGGATAGCTGACGAAGCGGCCACGCTCGCGAACGAGGTTGGCCCAGGCGCGCTGACGCTCGGTTACGGAGGCTGACAGTTTCGGGTCAGCGTAGACCGACGCTCGGGCCACGACCTCGCCGCCCTCGGCGGCGATGGCCTGCCCCTCGGGGCTGGTCATGAACTTGGCGAACTGCCAGGCCGCCTCTTTCTGCGTGGAGTTGGCGTTGATGGTCAGTTGGAAGCCATAAACGACCATCTTGCCGTCTGGCTTGTAAGCTGGCGGAGGTGCCCAGGCGAGGTCGTCGCCCGCGCCGCCCGTTTCGATCGCGCGGTAGCGGAATAGTCCGAAGGTTGCCATCGCGACGTTGCCAGAGCGGAGCCCGTCATGGATCTCGGTATATCCGAATTGCATGCTGGTTGCAGGCGCAGCGTTGCACGCATAGAGTCCCTTGATCGTCTTGGCGGTGCGGATGAAGCTGTCGCGCGAGAATTCGATGGAACGGCCATCGGCCGAGAAGTAATTACCGTCGCTCTCTGTCACCATCGAGCCGAACATGTTCTCCGTCAGCGGCTGCGCGCCACCGAGGCCGCCGCTCGATCCGAGCGGCACTGCGTAGCCGACGACGCTTCCCGAGGTCATCTTGCTGGCCGTCGGGCAGACATCGTCCCAGACCCTTGGTGGAGTGACGCCCGCCTTCGACAAGAGGCTCTTGCGATAGATCAGAATCGGAATCCTGAAATCCTGCTGCAGGCCGTAGACACCATCATTGACGCGCGTCAACGACAGCGGCAATAGCCAGTCCGTCTCGCTGATGCCGTCACGCTTGATGAGATCGTCGAGCTTCAGCAGTGATCCCGTGTTGGCTGCCTCGAGCATGTAGTAGTTCGAGTGGCGCATCACGTCCGGGATTGCCGAGCGGGCGCGAAGAGCGCGAAAGGACGCCTGTTGCGTGCCGTCGACCATCACTTTGATCTTGATCATCGGGTTGGCCTTCTCGAAGGCTTCGATCATCTTCGATTGGGCGGCGGCCCGCGGGTCGTTGTGGTTGTTGGGGTCGAGGAACGTCGCATAGGTGACCTCGACCTGTGCCTGCCCTTGCGCAATGCCGGCAAGGTTCAGGCAGACGACAGCCATACACGCCAATGCTAGTCGGCGGCGATTCGATGAAAGACTCATTGTCACTTCCTCCCGTTCTGGCCGTCCCAATTGGTCGAGCGTATTGGCTACGCTGCATTCACCCTTTTGCGGCGCCGGCGGTCAGGCCGGCGATGAACCATCGTTGCGTCAGCATGAAAAGCATGACGATTGGCATCGAGGCGACGATCGCGAAGGCCAGCGTGTAGGACCAGGAGATGCCGACCGAATCGAAAACCTGGTCGACCAGCGCCACTTGAAGCGTCCGGCTTTCGGCGGCGGGTGCGAACACTGCCACGGTGATGTAGTCGTTCCAGGTCGAGATGACGCCGAGCACACCGATTGCCGCGATACCGGGTCTGATCAGCGGCAGGATCATCTTGCGCAAGATCTGACCGCGACTTGCGCCGTCGACCATCGCCGCCTCGTCGATCTCCGGCGGCACCGCGTCGACGAAGTCCTTCACGAACCAAACGGTCTGCGGCAGGAGACGGGTCGCCGAGATGATGACGACCACGATCGCATTGTTGAGCAGCCCGAGGCGATCGAGGACGTAATAGGTTGGGACCAGCAGCGCCACGCCCGGAATCATCGAGGTGGCGAGGATGACCAGCAGCAGCGTTCCCTTGCCCCGAAACGTCAGTCGAGCGGCTGCATAACCGGAGGGAATGCCGACCAGCAAAGACACGATCACGGCGCCGGCGGCGTAGAGCACCGAATTGAAGAGCTCAATCATGAAGGTCGTATGAGTGAAGACGTCGAGATAAGCTTGGAAGGTCGGGGACGAAGGGAGCAGCACCGGCGGGAATTTAACGGCATCAACCTCCGTCTTGAGCGATGTTGACACCGCCCAGAGCATCGGTCCGGCCACCATCACGAGTATGATGAACGCCACGATCCACGCCGGCACTTGCCCGATAGCTTGCCTTCGCGGCTGCGACATCTCGCTCCCTCTCAGGCCGTTATCCGACCGGTGAGCCTCACATAGGCCGCACCGAGGACGAGATTGATGATCAGTACCACCACGGACATTGCCGCGGCTGGCGCGATGTTGGAGGCCTGCACGGTCTCGCGGAAGATCTGAAAGCTCCACGTCGTCGTTGCGCCAAGTGGCCCGCCGCCGGTCAGCAGAATGATGAGAGTGACCAAGGTAAGATAGAGAATGCCGAGGTTGAGCGCCGTGCTCCCGATCGTCGGCACGACATGAGGAAGCGTGACGAAGCGGAACTTCGCCAAGCTCGAACCTCCGTCGATCTCGACCGCCTCATACAGATCCCCCGGCACCGACTGCAGCGCTGCGCTCAGCATCACCATGGCATAGGGAAATGACCACCATACGGTCACCAGTATCACCAGCAGCAACGCTAGCGATGGATCGCCGAGCATGAGCCCTGTCGGAAGCCCCAGCGATTTGAGATATGTGGTGAGAGGGCCGAATGTCGGATTGAGGATCCAGATCCACATGCTCCCGACCACCGCCATGGAGAGCGTCCACGGCAATAGGCCTGCGACACGAAACGCTGGGGCGGCACGACCTAACTGGTTGAAGGCCATTGCCGAAGCCAGGCCCACCGGTAGCACCAGAACGAGCGACCCGGCGACGTAAAGGATGGAAGTCAGCGAAATCCACCAGAACTCGATTGAAGTCAGCAACTCCGTGTAGTTGCCAAGGCCGACGAACTGCCGCACCTCATATAGATGCGTCCGATGCAGGCTCATCCAGATCACGAGGCCCAGCGGATAGAGCGTGACCAGCAGCAACAACGACACGGTGGGCGCAAACCAAATCAGGGGGTGGCCATCCCGCTGACGTCCCGACGCCGCGCGTCTTGCCAGCCTAGGTCGACGGGCGGGTACGCTGGCATTTGCCTGGTAGGCCCCGCCCATCACTCTCCCGTTCTCTCTTCGATCGCTTAAGACGCATTCGTCTCGCGCTCAGCCGGCTGACGTTGACGGTGCGATTGAGTGCGCATATCTGTGGAATTGCGTTCCGAGTGGAAGGATGTACCGCAAGATGACCGATGTCAATCCCATCGTCAGTCGAGTGCTCGAAGTCATGGAGTGTCTGCTGCACGACGCGGGCGGCAGGCCGCTCGGCGAGATCGGCGAGAGTTTAGGTTTGCCGAAAAGCGCCACCCACCGCATGCTTCAGGCCCTGTGCAGCAAGGGATGGGCGGAGCAGTCTTCCCAGACCGGCTTCTATCGCCCCTCCCTTCGCCTGCCGCTTCTCGCCAAGCGCTACCTGGAGGCAACCGGATTGGGCGACATCGTGCAGCCGATCATTCAGCGGGTCGCCGAGGAGACGCGCGAGTACGTGCGGGTCGCCGTAGTGGCCGGCGATGGCCTGAGCTGGCTCACATCCGCTCAAGGCGCGACATCGGGACTGGTTGCCCAAGGCGGCCGTGGAACACTTCCACTGCATGCTGCAGCAGCCGGCAAGGCCTGGCTCGCGACCATGAGCAACGAGGAGGCAGGCAGGATCGTCCTGGCGCGCGGCTTGGGCGCTGCCAACCTCGAGCTGGGACCCAACGCCATCCGCAATCTCGATCAGTTTCTGACGGAACTGGAGCGGACACGGCGCCGCGGATGGGGCTTGAACGATGAAGAATCCGAGGTTGGAATCGTGACGGTGGCGTCGGCCATCCGACCAGCGCACCTGCGATCCGCATGTGTGGGCACGATCGGAATCACCGGGCCTTCGGTTCGTTTCACCGCGAAGCGCGCGCGAGACATAGCGGCCGAGGTGCTTGTTCCGGCCGCATCTTTGCTGGCAAGCATGTGGCCTGACAAGCTTCCCTTGAGCTGGCCGCCGCTCGCCGAGAGATGATCATGGGCGGCCCACCTGGGTCTCCCGAATATGCCGCCGTCCTAGATCGCGTCAGGCCGGCCTTGGAGCATCATTACCGCCGCAACTCTCATCACCCGAGCATTATCCGGCCGGAATAGCGGGCATGGATCTGTCCGACATCGTCGAGATGGTCTGCGACTGGACGGCGGGGCGGAGCGTCACCCTGGTGACGGTGTGAAGCTCGCCCACAATGTCGAGCAGTTTGGGATTACCGGGCAACTGGCCGCGATCATCGCCAATACGCTCGCGCGCTGGCCCGGACCACCCGCGGCTGGCTGCGATCGAGGCCTTTGAGTCAATCGATCGAACCCGCGCAGGCCGTCGTCAAGCAGCCTCCACGGCCCGCGGCGCTTCGGGCCAGCCGGCGAGCGTCGCGAGATCGTCCGGCAGCCGCGGCTTGCTGATCAGGAAGCCCTGCACTTCATCGCAACCTTCGTTCCGCAACTGCTCTAGCTGTTCGACCGTTTCGACGCCCTCGGCGGTAGTGGCGATGCCGAGCGCCGTCGCCAAGCCGGTGACCGCCTTGACGATCGATTTGGCGCTCGGATCATGCAGGTCGCGCACGAAGGAGCGGTCGATCTTGATCTTGTCGAAGGGGAAATCGCGCAGATAGCCGAGGCTGGAATAGCCCGTGCCGAAATCATCCATGGCGATCTGCACGCCCAAATCGCGCAATTGGTAGAGCATCTCGATATTGCCGGCCGTGTCGTTCAACAGGACGTTTTCGGTGATCTCGAGCTCGAGCCGTCGCGGCGATAGCTCGGCATTGGCGAGCGCCGAGATCACCAGCGGCACGAGATTACGGCTGCGGAACTGGGCGGGAGAGATATTGACGGCGAGCTTGATCCCATCCGGCCAGCGAGCCGCTTCCGCGCAGGCTTGGCGCAGCACCCATTCGCCAATGCCGACGATGATGCCCGTTTCCTCGGCGAGCGGGATGAAGTCGCCGGGCGGCACGAGACCGCGCTCCGGGTGGCGCCAGCGGATCAGGGCCTCGCAGCACGATATGGTGGCGCGCGACAGGTCGAAGAGCGGCTGGTAGTGCAGCTCGAAGGCGCCGTCCACGAGCGCCTGGCGCAGGTCGGTCTCGAGCAGCCGCCTCGCCCTCAGCGCCTCGTCCATGCCGGGCTCGAAGAAGTGGAAGCCGTTGCGCCCCTCGTTCTTGGCCCGGTAGAGCGCCATGTCGGCCTTTTTGAGAAGCTCGTCGGGATCGCCTCCGTCATTCGGCGCGATCGCCATGCCGATGCTCGCCCCGATGACGATCTGGTGTCCCTGAAGCTCGAAGGGCTCCGACATCGCGGCGACGATGCGGCCGGCGAGACGCCCCGCATCGGCAGGGTCGGCAAGGCCCGTCTGCACGACGGCGAACTCGTCGCCGCCGAGGCGCGCGATGGTATCGCCGGCGCGCACGCAATGCTTCAGGCGCTCGGTCGCGGCCTGCAGCAGCGCGTCGCCCGCTGGATGGCCGAGCGTGTCGTTGACCGACTTGAAGTTGTCGAGGTCGACGCACAAGACGCCGACCAGGTCGACCGCACGCTGCCTGCGGCGCAAGGCATTCTCGAGCTCCAGGCGGAAGGCGACGCGGTTCGGCAGATCCGTCAAGGCGTCGCGATGCGCCATGCGGGCCAAGCCTTCCGCGAGCTTTCCCATCTCGTCGGCCCGGCGCTGATTCTCGTCGCTGATCATGCGCAACAGCACGATCGGCGTGCCGACACCGAGATAGTGGCCCCCATCCGTGACGATGAAGCCGCGCAACAGATCGGAGGGGCGATCGAGCAGCGCCCGCCGCATGAATTCGGATGCCTCGGCCTGCGCATCGACGATCAGAGGGTTGGCGTCCATCAACAAGGACACCGGGCGGCGGGCGAACAGGGCGCGCCCGAACTCGGCCGCCATCCTGAGCATGAAGGAATGGCGCTCGATCAGCCCGACCGGGCGGCCATCGCGGCTCAGGACGGCGACGATGAGCGTGTCCGGCTCGCGGCGAAACCGGTCATAGACTATCCCTCCGGCTGCGGTTTCCTGAACAGGATCGCAATCGATGACAATGCTTCCAAGTTTTGGCATGAGAATAACTGCGATCCGGATGGCGCAGTGACGCTAATACGCGGTAAGTTAAGGATGAGCTAAACGCACAGTCATCATATTGTCATATTTTCTGAAAGAATAGTGTGGAATTGGCGGGTGCGCCTCATGCAGAGCCCATCCGGCGAAGCGGCCGCGCGACCAAAACGCGATCGTCTCGGCGTGCTCACGCCTCGACCCGTCCGGACCTCCAGCGTCGCATGAGTGCGGCGCGCGCCAGCCCGACTTCGTCGATAGCGTAGGGAGTGTCGCGATAGAGAAGCTGCAGGAATGTTCCGAGGAACAGATAGCCGAACGGCCGCCAGGTGTTCGGCGGCTGCCTGGTGATGTCGCCGCCCGGGAAGTAGCGCCAGGGGATCGCGGGCGCGAGACCCCGGCTGCTGTCGCGCCGGTATTCGTCGCCGAGAGTATCCGTGTCATATTCCATGTGATCGAAGATAAAGGCGTCGCCGGTGGCGCGGTCCTCGACGATCGAAGGTCCGGTCCTTCGCGACCCGGCCAGGATCCGCAATCTCTCGTGCCGGGAGACCTCGGCGGCGCGCACGCTGGTGTGCCGGGAAACCGGCACCGGAAACTCGGCCGGAAAGCCGCGCAACAAGGGCGCGTCTGGCGCCAGGTTGCGCTGGCGATAAATGCCCGAGAGCTTTTTCGGCAAGCGGTGCTTGGCGATGCCGAATGTTCTGTGAAGGCCGGCCTGGGCGCCCCAGCAGATATGCAACCGGCGCAGCACGTGAGCATCCGCCCAATCCATGATCTCCAGGAATTCCGGCCAGTAGGCGACGTCCTCGAAGTTCAGCTGCTCGACCGGCGCGCCGGTGATGATCAAGCCGTCGAAATACTCGCCCTTCACGTCCTCGATTGTCCTGTAGAAAGTCTCGAGATGCGCGCTGCTCGTATTCTTCGGCGTATAGCTCGAGGTCGTCAGTAAAACCAACTCGATTTGCAGAGGGGTGTGGCCGAGCAAGCGCGCGATTTGCAGCTCGGTCGCGGTCTTGGTCGGCATCAAATTCAACAGGGCGATCCGCATCGGCCGGATGTCCTGCTTGAACGCGGCGCTGTTGCCGATGAGTTCGACGCCTTCGGCGGCGAGGGCGGCTACCGCCGGCAGCTCGTCTTGGATCTTGATCGGCAAAGATCAATCCTCGAAATGCTTCTGCGTTCTTGGCGAGGCCCGTATGAGTCCTCCCAGGATGCATGTCAAACCTGTGCGGGGACTCGTCTGGCGTCGCCCGCAAGAGGCGCGGGCGGAACATGGGCTGCGCCAGGTCGGCGGTGAAACATCACGCGTGACCCCGCCTCACGCGGCCTTGCTCGCGCTTCCGAGCGCATCGAGCGTTGTCTTCATGACCGCCATGCCTTGGTCGATCATGCCCTCGATCGGAGCGCGCATTTCGTCCGGCAGGAGATCGGCGATCCAGACGATCCGCGACCGGTCTTCGCCCGCGGGAAAGACCTGGACCGAGGCGTTGTGATGCGTCAACCGGCCGCTGCTCGCCGACCAGACGAGGCGAAGCGCTGTCTCGTCCATGCCGACGATGGCCTCGCGCGCCACGATGCCATTGCCAAAGGTGACGATGCGGGCGCCGGGCTCGAGCTTCGTATCGACGACGAAGCCTGGAACGAGCCGCGTGTGCAGCCCGCCGATGTCCCGGATCGCCGACCAGACCTGGTCCGGCCGCGCCGTGACCTCGATTTCCTTATGGATGGAAGCCATGATGATGCCTCTTACGTGAGTGGTGCTCGCACGAGAGCGCTATCAGGAAAGGCGCCAGGCGGCTGGCCGGTTTCGGACATCGTCATTTTTGCTAGGCGATACCCATTCCGTCATGGCCGCACTTGGTGGCTTGGCTCGGCCTTCCACGCCTTGCGGCTGCGGTGGGACGGCGCCCACAATATGGTTGCGCAGCAACACAGAATGATATAAACATATCCTTATGTCAGGCTGGACGGTTGCCGAGATGCGCAATACCGAAACCCTTCCCTTCGATGCCGTCTTGCCGGTGCTGCGCACCGCCGGAGAGGAGACGCGCTTGCGCATCCTGGCGCTGCTCGCCGAAGGCGAGCTGACGGTCTCCGACCTGACCGAGATCCTCGGCCAGTCGCAGCCCAGGATCTCCCGTCATCTCAAGGTGATGGTCGAGGCGGGGCTGCTGGTGCGCCATCGCGAAGGCTCCTGGGTGTTCTACCGCTTGGCGGAAGGCACGCAGGAAGCCGATTTCATGCGCCGCCTCCTCGCCTCGCTCGATCGCGCCGATCGCGTCACCGGCGCGGATCGCGAGCGTTTCGGGACCGTGCGGGCCCAGCGCTCGGCCGCGGCGCAAGCCTTCTTCGCCAAGCTCGCCCCGCAATGGGACCGGCTGCGCTCGCTGCATGCGCCGGAACATGCGGTCGAGGCCGCGATCATCGAGGTGATCGGCGAGAAGCCGTTCCGCAGCGTGCTCGATCTCGGCACCGGCACCGGGCAAGTGCTGAAGCTCGTGGCGCCGCGCGCCGTGCGCGCCGTCGGCGTCGATGCGAGCCACGCGATGCTTTCGGTGGCGCGCGCCAACATGCAGGCGGCAGGCCTGCTGAATGTCGATCTGCGGCAAGGCGACATCTACGCCCTGTCCCTGGCGCGCGACAGCTTCGATCTCGTCGTCATCCACCAGGTGCTGCATTATCTCGACGACCCGCAGCGCGCCGTGCAGGAGGCAGCGCGCCTGGTCGCGCCCGCGGGGCGGCTGCTCGTCGTCGATTTCGCCGCCCATCAGATGGAGCAGTTGCGCGACAGCTCCGGCCATCGTCGGCTCGGCTTCACGCATGAGCAGATCGCGGGCTGGATGCGGGCCGCGGGTCTCGAGGCCCGCTCCGTGCGCGACCTGGCCCCGCCGGACGGCGATCCGAACAAGCTCACTGTGACGATCTGGCTCGGTCAGGATCGGCGGATCGTCACCGATGCCCCGCCGGCCCTGATGCATGTCGCCTAACGAGGGAGGAGCGAAGATGACGGAGCGCAAATTGCCGATCTCCCGGCTGCCGGGCTGCAGCGGCGTAGCTGTGTCCTTCGAGTTCTTTCCGCCGAAGACGCCGGAGATGGAGACGACGCTCTGGGAGGCGGTGTCGCGCCTCGCGCCTCTGTCGCCGGCCTTCGTCTCGGTCACCTACGGCGCGGGCGGCTCGACGCGCGAACGCACCCATGCGACCGTCAAGCGCATGGTCGACGAAACGGCGCTGAGGCCTGCCGCGCATCTCACCTGCGTCGCCGCGTCGCGCCTCGAGGTAAACGCCATCATCCGCGATTATTGGGCCGCGGGCGTGCGCCATATCGTGGCCTTGCGCGGCGATCCGCCCGGCGGGGCAGGGGCGCGCTACGAGCCCCATCCCGACGGCTATCATTGGTCGACCGACCTGGTCACGGCCGTCAAGGCGATCGGCGATTTCGAGGTCTCGGTCGCGGCCTACCCCGAGCGCCACCCCGAAAGCGCGACCTTGTTCGCCGATATCGAGATGCTCAAGCGCAAGGTCGATGCCGGCGCCGATCGGGCGATCACCCAGTTTTTCTTCGATAATGATTTGTACTTCCGCTACCTCGATGTGACGCAGGCCGCGGGCATCAAGATCCCGATCGTGCCGGGCATCGTGCCGGTGCAGAACTTCAAGCAGACGGCGAACATGGCGAAGCGGATCGGAGCGGGCATCCCCGCCTGGTTCGCCGAGCGCTTCGCGGGGCTCGACGAGGATGTGGCGACGCGCCGCCTGGTCGCCGCCGCCGTCTGCGCCGAGCAAGTGCTCGACCTGATCGACCGTGGCGCGACGCATATCCATTTCTACACCATGAACCGGGCCGACCTCGTCTATGCGATCTGCCATCTGATCGGGCTGCGCCCGGCGCTGACGGCGGCCGACGCGATCGAAGTCGCGGCGGCCTGAGCATGTCCCGCCGACAAGACATGCTCGTTGGACCGCGCTAGCAAAGAGTTCGTGTCGATGGCGTTCCTGCCCGCTCCCTTCGATCCGACGAGCGTCGCCTCGGCGCTGAAGCGGGCTGCCGCCGAGCGCATCCTCGTGCTCGACGGCGCCATGGGGACGCAGATCCAGGATTTGAAGCTGACCGAGGCGGATTTTCGAGCGAGCCGCTTCAAGGAATGGCCCCAGGACCTCAAGGGCAATAACGACCTTCTGACCCTGACGCAGCCGCAAGCCGTCCGCGATATCCATCTGCATTATTTCCAGGCCGGCTCCGATATCGTGGAGACCAACACCTTCTCGTCGACCGCGATCGCCCAGGCCGATTACGGCATGCAAGGGCTCGTGCACGAGCTGAATGTGGCGGCGGCGCGCATCGCCCGCGAAGCCGCGGCGCTCGCCGAGAAGCAGGATGGCCGTCAGCGCTTCGTCGCCGGCGCCATGGGCCCGACCAACCGCACCGCCTCGATCTCGCCAGACGTGAACGATCCGGGCTTCCGCGCCGTCTCCTTCGACGATCTGCGCCTCGCCTACGGCGAGCAGGCGCGGGGCCTGATCGAGGGCGGCGCCCATCTCCTCATCGTCGAGACCATCTTCGACACGCTCAACGCCAAGGCGGCTCTCTTCGCCGTCGAGGAGGCCTTCGCCGAGACCGGCATTCGGCTGCCGGTCATCGTCTCGGGCACGATCACCGACCTCTCCGGCCGCACCTTGTCCGGCCAGACGCCGACCGCCTTCTGGCACTCGCTTTCCCACGCCGGGCCCTTCGCCGTCGGGCTCAACTGCGCGCTGGGCGCCAAGGAGATGCGCGCCCATATCCAGGAGATCGCGCGCGTCGCCGACACGCTCGTCTGCGCCTATCCGAATGCCGGGCTGCCGAACGAGTTCGGCCTCTATGACGAGAGCCCGGAGGCGACGGCCGGCATGCTCGGCGAATTCGCCGCATCCGGCCTCGTCAATATCGTCGGGGGCTGCTGCGGCACGACGCCTGCCCATATCCGCGCCGTAGCGGAGGCGGTGCGGGACAAGCCGCCGCGTCCCATCCCTAAGATCGCGCCGGCGCTGCGCCTCTCGGGCCTCGAGCCGTTCACGCTGACCAAGGACATTCCCTTCGTCAACATAGGCGAGCGCACCAATGTCACGGGTTCGGCGCGTTTCCGCAAGCTGATCACCGCCGGCGACTACGCGGCCGCGCTCGATGTGGCGCGCGACCAGGTGGCGAACGGCGCGCAGGTCATCGACGTCAATATGGATGAGGGCCTGCTCGATTCGCAAAAGGCGATAGTCGAGTTCCTGAACCTCGTCGCCTCGGAGCCCGACATCTCGCGCGTGCCGGTGATGGTCGATTCCTCGAAGTTCCACGTCATCGAGGCCGGCCTGAAATGCCTGCAGGGCAAGGGCATCGTGAACTCGATTTCGCTGAAGGAAGGCGAGGAGAAGTTCGTCGCCGAGGCCAGGACCGTGCGCCGTTACGGCGCCGCCGTCGTCGTCATGGCCTTCGACGAGAAGGGGCAGGCCGATACGGCGGAGCGCAAGATCGCGATCTGCGCCAGAGCCTACAAGATCCTCACCGAGAAGGTCGGCTTCCCGCCGCAGGACATCATCTTCGATCCGAACATCTTCGCGGTCGCGACCGGTATCGAGGAGCACGACAATTACGGCGCCGACTTCATCGCGGCGACGCAGGCGATCCGCCGGCAGAACCCGCACGCCCATATCTCCGGCGGCGTCTCGAACCTCTCCTTCTCCTTCCGCGGCAACGAGCCGGTGCGCGAGGCGATGCACGCCGTCTTCCTCTATCACGCCATCAAGGCCGGCATGGATATGGGCATCGTCAATGCCGGCCAGCTAGCGGTCTATGACGAGATCGAGCCGGAGTTGCGCGAAGCCTGCGAAGATGTCGTGCTCAACCGTCGCCGCGACGGCGTCGCGACGAGCCCGACCGAGCGGCTGCTGGCGCTCGCCGAGCGCTTCCGCGGCAAGGGCAAGGTCGCGACGCAGATGGATCTGTCGTGGCGGCAATGGCCCGTCGGCAAGCGGCTCGAGCACGCGCTCGTCAACGGCATCACCGAGTTCATCGAGGCCGATACCGAGGAGGCGCGCCGCGCGGCCGAGCGTCCGCTGCACGTCATCGAAGGGCCGCTGATGGCCGGCATGAACGTGGTCGGCGACCTGTTCGGCTCGGGCAAGATGTTCCTGCC
>JBIOEJ010000048.1:0-36707 GCA_044445965.1 Hyphomicrobiales bacterium | reverse complement strand
TCTCAGGACATACCGCCATCGCATCGACCAATCCGCCACTGCCATTACTCTGACAATACCCAGTTTCCAAGCGCTGGTCGTCTATAGAATAAGCCATTGGTTGTCGCGCTTTACGAGACGCAAGTCGCTGCTGGTGTTTCCGCTTATCGTCGTCGATCTGCTGATGCGCCGCTTGATGGAGATCGTTTCGAACATCCACATCTCTCCGCTCGCCCGTATCGGTCCGGGATTGTTCATGCCGCATTTTGGCGGGATCCTCATCGGCTCGGGTGTTGTCATCGGAGCCCACTGCGAGATTTTTCACAATGTCACGCTGGGCCGCAGCACTCCGCGCGGAACCGACGTTCCACGGCTCGGTGATCGCGTCTATTTGGGACCGGGGGCCATGTTGTTTGGAGGCATCGAAGTCGGCGACGACGTCTATGTAGCTGCGAACAGCGTTCTGGCTCGCTCGGTTCCGGATCGAGCCTGCGTGGTCGGCAATCCTTCCAAGATCGTATCGCGCAACGGTAGCTTTGAACTCGTCGATTATCCAGGGATGGAGGCCGATCCGGCCCGGCAGCGCAGCCGAGCCTTGCGCGCCACCAATGTCATCAAGGCCGGGATAGCCGCCGAGGAGTGACTTGGCCACGCGAGCCGCAGCGGCTTCCGCGCGAGCTCAAGGCACCACCTTCCCGCCTTTGCTTATCAGCCTCCGGGCACCCTCCAGCAAGGCGGCCCAAATCGGCGACCCATCGTGGTGAATGTCGAATTGATCGTGATCGTCTGTCGGATAGCGCTGCGTGTCCTGGAGCGAAACGAGCCGCCAGACAAGCCATCCCGCGCAGTACGGATGCCGCTCGATCGTGGCCATCCACTTCCGGTATGCGTCGACCTGATCGCCATTGGAACGCGCGTAGCCGAACTCCTCCAGGAGCACAGGCTTGTCGTTGGCGGCACCAATGTCGCAGAATTCTCCGATCAGTTTGTCGAATTCGTCGACGGTCAGGTTGTAGTAGATCGGATAACCGTGCCACACGCCGAAGTCGATCGTCGAAATCCCGATGTCCGAAAGGCGACCATCGACATTTGCAAGGCCGGAAGTGACCAGATGGTTGCGGTCGATGGATTTGACATAGCCCGACATTTCCGCGATCCAGCCATGAAGGAGCCCCGTGGGCCGAACATCATCGGGCTCGTTCATCAAGTCCCAGGCGAATATCGCCGGCTCGTCCCGGTAGGCAATGCCGGTCAGCGGATTGACCCTCAGCAGGATCGCACGCACCAGCTCCTTGTAGTCGCGTTTGGTACGGTCGTCGCGGAAGAAGTCATTCGCATCCTTGCTGCCATACCAGGCTCGCATCTGCTGAGCTCCGCCCGTGAAATCCCAGTAATCCAGGAACGCAATAATCAGCCGCAGACGTCGATTCCGAGCTTCGGCGACCAGGAAGTCCAACTTCTGCAACCCATTTTCGCTTTCGTTGATGCCCATGCCGCCGTGCTCGACGTCCCAGTAGAGCATGTAGGTACCGTGTACGCCGAGGTTGCTCGAGTCGGCGCCGCTTCGCCATTTCCAAATGGTGGGCATGGTGGTGCCGTCCGGTGAGCCGATGACAGGCTGAACAAAGGTTCGGACGACATTTGCCCCCATGGCAACGGCGTCGTCGAGCACATGCGTGACTTCGCGCGGGGATGCGAATGTCAAGTAATGATTGTTGACCCCCGCGACGAAGTACGGTTTCCCGTCGAGAATGAAACGTCCGGCTGTTCTACCGACAAATCCCGACATCTGTTCATCGGCGGATGCCGGCCAGCTGCATGCATTGGAGCAGATGACCGCGACCATGGCCGCAAGAGCAAGGGCAGCGTTCCACCGACCGAGATGTTCAACTGGCACCTCTTGGCCGGTCATTTTCCGCGCGGCGCGTGCGATCGCGCCGCTGTCGACCGGCTCCCGCTTCCGCCCGCGCCGGCAGGCGCGAACCGGAATCCCCTCGCGGCAGGAACGAAGATACGGGGGATGGGAAGGTCCGCGGCTTGCATGACGACCGGCAACATGAGTGCTGCTTCCACGAACACGGCGAGGGTCCACCCCACGGTCAATCCAAGCAGGCCTCCCAGGCGACTTCCGACAAGCGCGAACAGCAGGTCGAGCAGCCCTGCGAATGCGAGGAAACGGGAAGCAGCCACCATCTCATGCCGCAACCTCTTTATCGCCAGGTAGTGGCCCCTGACGGCCACTCCTAACAGGCTGATGCCCAGGAGCGACAGGCTGTGGGCCGCGATGCCCGGATATGCGGGATTGAAAAAGGCAAGGATGATATCCGAGAAGAAGAAAAAGAGAAGCGCTGCGGCAACTCCTGAAGCCGTCGACAGAATGAGCGACATCCGCATCCGCGCGATGAAGGCTCCGGGGTCGGAGGTGCCTACGGCAAAGAGAACCGTCACCAGCGCGGCCGGGACGAGAAAGGTGATGCGCAGCATCATCCACGCCACGTTGAAGGCGGCGTTGACGGTAGGAGAGAGCGCGATCGTTACCAGGAAAGGCATGACCAGCACTGGTGTTTGCGTGACAAGATCGAGAAGGTGATGCCCGAGGACAGAGCGCAGATGCGGCCGAAGCAGAGAGATGTTCGGGAGATGCCCGCCGTGACTGATGAGCCGCATCAATATCATTGTGAAGGCGATCACGGATACCGCTTGGGCAAGCACCCAAGTCGCGACAATTATGCCTTCTCCAGCTACCGAACCGAGCTGGGCCACCACAAGCACCAGGAGGGCGATCTTGAGCGTGGAGAAGATGGCATTCTGGTACATCTGCAGCGAGCTTCTCAGGAGCCCTACGAAGGCGTTGTTGAGCACCATGCCGAAACCCGCGATGCCGCACCCAAATATGAAGCAGGCGATTCCAGCGGATGAGCGCATGACGCCGCCGAGCTCCAGCGAGCCCATATGGGCGATGGCGGTGTAGAGAATGCCGAACAGAAGCGACGCTAGCAGGGAAACCGCAAGCGACGCCAAGATGAGGCCCGACTTATTTGCCTCTTGCACCGATGTCTGTCCCACGAGAAGCGTGCTCAACCCGAACTGGCCGACAAATCCGATCAGGCCGATGATCGAGACGGCGGCTGCAGTGAACCCGACGATCTCAGGCGCGAGATAGCGCGCGGCGATCCACCAATAGACGAAGCCGAGAGCGGAACTTATGAGCGCCCCGACGGCGAGAGCGCCGGCGTTTCGAAGCAAGATTGCCTGCGAACGAACCACGTCGCGCAAGCGCGCAAATCCGGTCGCGCCTACCCTCGACCTCCCCTTCATCGGTCGGCCGCGTCGGCCCGGAGCGCTTTGAGACCCTCCCCTTCAGGATTCGTCGTCGAAGGCGGGACACCACCCTCGAAGATCGCGCCGATCCTGCCAGCGGCTTAGCCGGCGACCGCGCAGCTCAGCCCATAGACGATCGCGGCGGCGCGCCCGAGGCCGCTCAGGTCGAACCGGAATACTACATCTACCATGGCTCTCCCGAGGCCGGTCGAGAGCGTGCGCAGCACATAACTGCGCTCGGAGGACAGACCGATGCGAGGCCCGACCAGCGCCGCGAGGAAGGCCTTCGAAAGACCTTCCGCATAGCAGCGCAGCCCGAAATAGGACCATGTGAGTCGCTGCGCCGGAACCTTATGGAAAATCACGGCCGCAGGCTCGAACATGAACTTGACATTCTCGACCGACTGGCGCGCCCTCACACAAAGTTCGGTTTCCTCGCAGCTCAGCGGCAGCCTGCCCTTGCCGCGTCCCAATCTCGAATTGAAGCCTCCCAGGCTCCGTAACAGTTCGCGTCGCAGGCAGCATGCGCCTCCCGAGAGGTTGCGGATCTCCTGGCGTCGGTCCGGCAGGCCCCGGTAGGAGCAGCCGACGACCCATAGGAACTCGTCGGGAAACCATGTGGGTTGCCGGCCGATCCACAGCGGCTCGACCTTCGCGGTCGCCCCAAGCACGCCAGACATCTCGCACTGCGCGAGAAGACGACCGGCCCAATGCTTATCGGCGATCGCGTCATCGTCCAGAAACGCCACGACCCAGCCGCGCGCCTCGGCGGTCCCGCAATTGCGTGCCCCGGATAGCCCGGGTGCCTGGCGATTCTCAACCACTACGCAATGGGGAAACTCGGCCTCGCAGCGTGCCTTGAGCTCCGGGTTGTGATCGACGACGAGAATAACTTCGGCGGGCGGCGGAACCTGGTTGCGGGCCGAATCCACCGCCTCGCACAGGTCCGTCCATCGGTCGAGCGTGTAGGTGCATATGACGACGGAGACCGGGATCGTCGATCCGCTCATTGTTTCGCCCTCTTCATGGCATGTCGAAGCAGTTTCCACGCATTCGAGCGGGCGCGATCGTAGAGAAGCGGTACGAGCGGTGCTCGGCCGGCGAGGACCGCGCCGACTTCATCGGCACCTGCGTCGTGGCGCACGATGTGTCGCGAGAGAGCGAAGCGGTTGTCGCGAGGCGAGCTCATGGCGTAGTGGACGGCACAGGCGGAGTCGAAGCCGGCTTCCTCGACGAGCGTTCGCACCGCCCGGTCGTAGTAGCCGAACGGATAGGCAAAGCTGCGCATCTTGGCGCCCAGCCTGTCCTCCAGCACTCGCTTGCAATTGAAGATCTCGCGACGGGCTTCGGCGAGCGGGATTGCATCCAATGCCGGATGTGTCACCGTGTGAGCTCCGATCTCGACACCCAGGCTGCTTATCTCCACGATCTGGGACCAGCTCAGCATTTTGCGGTCGCCCTCGGCCGCGCCGGCGAGCCAGCGGGCCGTACCGCCGATATATCCTGTGACAACGTAGAGCGTCGCGGTCAGGCCATATTCGGTCAGGATCGGAAGCACGGCTGTGTAGAAGTCCTCGAGGCCATCGTCGAAGGTGATGACGAGGCATTTCTCGGGGAGGCCGATGTCCGCTCGGCCCATCGCTTCTACGAGCCCACTCACGGTCAGGCTCTCATAGCCACTATCCCGGATGAAGCGAACCTGCTCCTCAAACCGCTCCGGCGTCACCGCGAAGGGCCGGAACCCGCGCGATGCGCCCGAGGATACGCTGTGATACATCAACAGCGGGACGCCGGCTGCCGCAGGATCGCTCGCTCTTCTTCTAGGCAGCATTTCGGACACCCTCGGAGCAGCCGGCGGCGGCTGTTGCAATCAGCTTCTCGTAGGTCCGCTCGATACGCGGCACGATGGCTGCGGCCTTGAGGGTCTGCGCCTTCAGCAGACCTTTCGCGCCCAATCGCGCTCGAAGATCCGCGTTCTCGACGAGGCTGCGCATGGCCGCAGCGAGTGCCGTGGCATCGCCCGGTGGCACGAGAAGTCCGGTCTCGCTCCGATCGACGAGATCGGGATTGCCGCCCGCATCGGCGGCGATGACGGGTTTGCCCAGAGCCATGGCTTCCATGACGACGGTAGGGCAGGGATCGGCCCAGATCGAGGGCACCAGACCGAAGAGGCAGCGCTTCCAGGCCTGCATGATCGCGCCGTGCGGCCAGCTGTCGAAGACGAGAACGTTGGGGGGAAATTCCTTAGGCGCGTCAGGACAGCGCCGGCCGATGAGCACGAGCGTCGGGGCTTGTCGCAACGTCGAATAGGCCTTCATAAGGACGTGCACGCCCTTGATCCGGTTGAGGTCGCCAACGAAAAGGAGATAACCTTCGCTAGGAAGCTGACGGAGCCTAGGATCGGGCAACGCGCTGAGCGTGGCGATGTCGTCGGGAACGAAATTCGGGATGACCTCGAACGGGGTCGGCAGCTTCGCAAGACCGTTTCCATCCGCTACCGCCCGACTCACCGCGATGAATTTGTCGACGCGCCGCCGCTCATAGCGGCTCGAAATCCAGTTCGCGACGGTCGTGATGCCGCCCTTGACCGCTCCGTAGTGCGCCTTGGCGCAGCCCAGGCATTTTACGAGCGCGGGGCCATCGCAAATGGAGCCGGCGCGCATGGAATTCTTTTTTGCACAGACGAGACTGAAGTCGTGCAGCGTGACCACGAGCGGGGCGCCCGTCCTCCGCTTGATCGGCAGGAATGAATGCAACAACCAATTATGGGCATGCACGATATCGGGCTTCGTGCGCGCCGCGATCCGGCTCAAGCCATAGAGCAGTTCCGGATCGGGAAAGGGAGGAGCGTGGCGGCGCTCCGTCTCGGTGAAGAGAGAGGAGTCGCGCTGCAGGGTGCCACGAAGGCGGTAGATCTTCACGCCTTGGTCGATTTCAGCATCGGCTGACCCGAGATGCCCGAGCGTTGCGACACTAACGTCGTGGCCGCGTCGCACGAGATCGATGCTGAGGTTTCGAACATGCCGCTCCTCGCCACCGACGGTCGGCGGGTAGAATTGCGCCAGCATCAAGATACGCATTGTGCATGGTCTCCGGCTAGACGCGGCCAATGTCGGCCCAGACCCGCCGGTAGATGGTGCGGTGGTCGTGGTTCTTGAACAACCAAGCCTCCGCTCGCCGTCCCGATCCGGCCCTGAAACGCAAATTCGCTTCCGATGTCCACGTCTCATTGGGCTGCAATGCAATGGATCGCCAGGCGCCGACAAATTCGCCTTCGAGCATGATCTCGACTTCGTATTCCGCAGGTGTGTCCTCGAGGTTCCTGATGCCGAGCGTGAGCCCGTTCGGACAGCAGCCGAATTGAGGAACCATCCAAAATTCCGTGGCCAAAAACTCCTTGTGCGCCAGCGCCCCTTCGCGGGCGATGAAGAAGGCTCCCACGACGGTGCCTGCGGCGCACACGATCATCGCAACCTGTCCGCGCGAAAGCTCTGCGAGCATGCCCAGTCCCGAGATGCCCGGCATCGACAATCGCGACCTTCGAGCGGCAACCGCAAGTGCGGCCACCGTGATCCCGCCGAGCAGAGCCGCCCAGCCGAGCTGCGTCATCGCCCCGAGCGCGTGCAGCAGAAAGCCGCCGAAGATGGTGATCCCCATGCTGAGGCCCGAAGCCAGCAAGACGTGCCGCAGCCGCAAGCGCACCGGATCTATGGTCAACCGAACGATGGCATAGCCTGGCAGGAACAACACCAACGGCAATGCCAGGAGAGCGAGCAGGATGGGACCGACCGGGACGCCCGCTGCGACGCCCCCCGCGAGCACGGCGGCGGCCAAGAGAAAGCCGAGGCCTATCGTGCTACCTCGGCGCATACAGGGACCTCACATCGTAGATGACCTCCGCGCCGTTGTCGTACGGCCGGCCGACCGTCTTCAGGGCATCGTATTTCAAGAGGGCATCAGTCGTCGGGGGCGCCGAGTGGATGGCCGGATCCTCGCCGCCCTCGAAATAGAGGCCCAGCACCGGCCGCGCACTGGTCAAGCGTAAGTCGACCAGCAGGTAATCGACCATGCCCTCCCTGATCGCATCGAGTTGCTCTTCGGCGACCTCTTGCGCAAACAGGACATAGGAGGTGTCCACGCCATCCTTGATGGTGGTAACGGGAGTCTGATGGCCGTAGGTCGCCAGAAGCAGCCGGTTGACGCGATCCGTAGCGAACCGGTTTCCCTCTCCGAGCCACTCGCGTGTCCATTCCGCGGCGGCGATGCCGAGCGGCTCGATCGACATTGCGTCAGCGGACACCTTGTAGCGCGATACGATCGCGGTTGGTCCCCAGCCGAGGATCACGCCGCCCCAGAGCATGATGCCGAGAGCAAGAGCCACGCTCACGGCACGGATCCGACTCGACGATCGGCTTTGCCACAGCCCGACGATGGCGATCGCGGCAACGAGAGCGGTACCCAGAGAGGCGAACGAGCCGAGTCGATTGCCGATTTCCCAGCCGCTCTTCGTCAACCGCAACAGGACGCTCAACGGAAACACGAGAGTCACCAAGGTAAAGGCGAGCAAGTGACCGTCGGCCCAAGCACCGGTGCTGCGGAGATTGCAGCGATTTTCTGGAATCGCAGCCTTCATTCTGGCTAGGGCCAGAGACCGGAAAAAGCCCGTCGCGAGCCCGAGACAGAGCAGAACCAGGCCGGCAACCGCCGTAAACCTGGCCCATAGAGGTTGCTGCAAACCGTCTTCACCGATGAACGGCACCCGTGCCGAAGCGGAGAATCCGACGATGTCGGAAAGCTCCTTGAAGCCCCTTTCGACTACCGGTCCAACATACGCGACCGTAGACTCTCCAACCAGGTGCGGCCAGACATAAGCTACGAGCACCGCGACAACGGCAACCATTCCGGTCCCGAGGCGATCCCTCCCCGTGCCCGGGCATGCAAATTTCAGCAACGCGAGCAAGGCGAGGAAAGCCGCGGCGAAATACGACGTCAAGTGATGGGTCACAGCCAGCGCGGCGAGCAATAGCGCGATGAAGAACGGGTAAGCGCGACTGTGTCGTTCCTCGCGTTCGGAATCCGCTTCAGCAAGAATAATGAGTACCAGCAAGGTAAACGCCAAGGTTTCATAGGCGAACTGTGCATGGAACATGCTGAAATTGGGATTCGACATGAAGACGATGCAGCCGATCGCGGCGATTCGAGAGGAGACCGTGATCGTCTCGAGGAACAGAAACAAAGCGCTGAGAAAGATCGCCCGCGCGATCCCGATCAACACCAGGCCCGCGGCGAAGATCGACAGTCCCGAAAGGTTGGCGATCGCGGTCGTGACGATTTCCAGTCCCGGGTAGAGGGGGCTTATGGGAAGAAGGGAGTTGGGCGCGAACAAGCGCTGCTGCTCCATCAGGTCCGAAGCGGTCTTCCAATGAAGGAATTCGTCGAAATGGGCGAAGCGCGTCGGGCTGTGGAGGATTTTGACGGCGTAAAGCGCGAGGCCGAGGAGCATGACCAGCGACAACTGCTCTCGCCTGGAAGCGGACGGGCACGCAATCCGCCCCGCCGCAGGAAACAGGATGGCGACGATCCCTGTCCAGTAGCTGAGATCAGCCCAGTGCGCGTCCCGCACCTCGCCAACCTGGGTCAATGCGACGAGGGCGAGCCCCAATGCGGTCGTCAAGCTCAGCTGAGGAACCCAACCCCAACTTTGTTTGGTCTGGACGCTCGGGATCGGGATGTCGACTTCGCCTAGGCCCAGGGCTTTTCTTACGAAGCTCGCAGCCTGTCTCCAAACGCCCGCGGCGCGCCTACGTTCCGCCGATCGCCGGGGCGCCGGGTTCCTGGACTCTGCGCAAGTCTCGGCCATGAAACGCGCTCATGCCGCCCGCTGAACGACGGTCTTGTAGATGTCATCCAGTTTGGCTGCACATTGCGACCAATCCGGCAGGACGAAGTCGGCCGATTGCGGCGGCGCCGTGAGCTCATCGGCGATCGCGGATGCGATCTCGATTGTCGTGGACTGAAGCGAGACCGTTCGAACGAGGCCCTTCTCGGCCAGCTCGCGAAACCCGGACGTGTCGCTCGTCAGCACCTTACGGCGCAGGTAGAGCGCCTCCATGACGGCGACGGGATGGGCTTCATACTCGCTCAAGAGGACGACAACGGCCGCTCTCGACAGCAGCGACGCCAGCGCCTGACGCTCGCTTGGGGGAATGGCCCCGATCGTAACGTGTCGATCGAGCCGGAGCTTGCGGACCATTACACGCAGCTCCCCTTCGTAGGGGCCTGTCCCCAGAACTCTCAATTGCAGGTCCGGGAACCGCCACAGCAGTTTCGGCATCGCTTCGATAGCTCGGTGATGGCCTTTGTATTTCTCCAGACGGCCTATGGAGATGATCAAGCGGTGATCGCTCGACTGATCCGCGCTCGGCGCAGCCGGCAAGTGGGCTCCATTCGGCACGACCACGAAGCGGCTCCGCGGCACGCCCATCGACTTGCTGAAAAACTCCGCTTCGAACTCGGACACTCCGATAAGCTGATGAGCACGTCGTACCAATGGGCTCAAGAGCGCTGATTGCAGCTTGCGCAATGCTTTTCGCAGCCGCGACGAATGCCCGCCGCTGTGAAAGGTAAGGACGAAGGGAACGCGCTTGCGGATCGCTGCGAGCATAGCCAACGGCGCGACGAAGGTGTGGTAGCCTTGGATGTGAACGAGATCCCAGTCGCCCTCCGTCAGATTGCGGTAAATTCCGGGGGCGTAGTAGTAATCGGCGTCGCCAAACCATGTGCGCACGCGGACTATCCGCACGCCCGCGACGCTTTCCTCTTGTGGGAGTTTCTCCGTCGGGTCGGTCGTCAGGATCGTAACGGAGTGCCCGAGCCGCGCGAGGCGGGAGGTGACCTCGTGCACATGGGCCTCGGTGCCGCCCATGAAAGGCAAGTATCGAGCGGATACCATGGCAATGCGCAGTGGAGCCGTGGCCGCGCGGCTCCTTTCGTGATCGACCTCGTCAAGAGGCTGGGCAAAGCCGTGCGGCACCCTAAACATGGGCAAGGACGCTCCGGCCGAGCTCGAACCGCTCCCGCAGGATGGTTTTCAGCACGCGCCAACCGTCCGGGATGGCTCGAAGATTGCTCGTGCCGAAGAGCCTGTTCGCCTCGAAGCTCGCGACCTCGACGACCCGCAAGGCCCGCAGCGCCCGAATATTCATAAGGGTTTCGATTTCAAAGCCGCTGCATTCGGACTCGAATAGTCCCCGATATCTGGACCAGAAGGCGATATAGCCGTAACAGAGGTCGCTGAAGGTTCCGCCGTAAAGGAGGCGGACCGCCAGCGTGAGCGCGCGGTTGCCGAGCATCCTGAACAGCGACATATCGTCAGTGCCCGCTCCCTGTATAAATCGCGTGCCCTTGGCATAGTCCGCTCCGGACATCAGAGCGCCCACGAACAGCATGATTTCGTCCGGATCCATGGAACCGTCCGCATCGAGCATTACGATGATGTCGCCCCGCGCCGCGGCGAATCCGCTTCGCAAGGCGACGCCTTTGCCGGGTTGCCTCTCCATGACGATGCGAACGTCGTCCCGGAGTTGACGGGCGATCTCCACCGTACCGTCCGTGGAGCGGCCATCGACGACGATGACCTCGAACACCCAAGCCGGAATTCGCGGCATGATCCACGGCAAATTCCTCGCTTCGTTGAGCGTGGGGATGATCACGCTGATGGGTGGCAAGACCAACTGTGATCTGCGAAACCTGCCGCGGGCCTCTGGGCTTGACATCGCGTGCTTCCCGTCCTCGCCATCTGCGTGCAACTAACCGACCGCATAGTGTCGGCGGTTCCAGTCAGCCTCCCTTCGTCCATCATTTCGTAAGCGGCTATTCCTGCCTCTGGATACGGGCTAGCTCAGCAAGCGATCCGCTGCCGCCGCCGGCCGCGGCGGCGGTGCGGCCATGGCCGCCTTCTATCGCCTCGCTTCCGGTTTGCAGGCGCACCAGGTCCCCAGGTCTGAGTTCCGAGAGGTCCGAAGCCGGTAAGACCGTGACTCCGGTCGGAGCACGCCGGACGATTTCGAAGTGGTAGGAGCCGGCGCTCCGCGTATCCGTCGAACCCGAAAGACTCGATTGCGTCACCTTCAGAACGCCTTGCGCTGCCGTCAGGCTGGCCAGGTTTCCGTGGCTTCCCGGTCAAGGGCGGCGATTTCAAGCTCTAATTCCGAGCGTGCTTCGAGTTGGAATGTCGTTTCTTCTTCGACGGCTTGATCGAACCGCCGTTTCGCGGACGAAATCGATGCGAGCGCATCCTGCCGCCGTACCTGAACCTCGGAAAGATCGCTTTGTGCTTGAAGCAGCATCGGTCGCTCCACGACGCCACGATTCACGAGGCCGGAGAGTCCGCTCATGCGCTCGGCGCGCATCTTGATAAGGGCATCGAGGGGACCGATCCGACCCTTCGCCGCCTCGAGGTCGCTGCGTGCACTTTCGATCGACGATTTCAGCATGGTTTCCCGGGCGCGCCGCGTATTGACGACTAAACTGCGCAAAGCAATTTGATCGGCGATCGCGGTTCTCGCCTCGACATCGCCCAAGATCATGACGAGCTGTCGCGCTTGCGGCACGGGTGCTCCGTCGCGTTCCGCCTGCAAGACTGCTCGGCGGGCTAGGGCACGGGCCATGGTGGCGAGCGACCTCTGAGCCTGATGGGTCTGACGAACCGACTCGACCGCCTCCCAGGGTTCGGTCGAGCTTCGATCGAGCCCTCCCGCAAGGGCCACGACGTGAAGCACCGTCATGCCAGGCACATATTTGTAGGAGCCCGGATTTTTGACGGGTCCGACGATGTAGACCGCGCTATGCTCGACTGAGAGAACGCTGGCAAACCCGGACCGGCCGAACGCCTGCTCGAAGGCGCCGGCGATCGACAGCTCCAAATCGCGACTTGTCGTCCCTGCGACGGTGATCTGTCCGAGCAACGGCAGCGAGATTGTTCCATCCTCTTGAACGACATGTTCGCCGGACATCTCCGGGCGCTGCAGGAAGCTGTGCGACAAATCCCGGGGCCGCTGCTGCCCCGAACCCCATTTATCCTCCTCGCGATCGAGATGCTCGAAAACCGCGATGTTCACCTTGTCGCCTATCTGGAATTTTGGCACATTTGGGTCTGTGCCGACGAGGCTGCGGTCTCCCTGCGCCGTGCACCACGTATGATCCGGGCCGACGGCCGCATCGCTCCGAACTGAGTTCGTGTCGGACGCCGAGCACGCGCTTGCTTTGGATGCCGGGCAATTGGATGCCGCAATTCCGAGCACGCATACGAGATAACTGTATCGGAGGATCGCTCGCATTGTGTATTTCCCATCAATTCAATTTAATCTTAGAACAAATTTTTCAACTTGGTAAGATAACAACTTGTTTAAAGCGTTTAACGCGAGTTAAGATAGCTTAACGCGGATTTTAAAGTTTTGCGAATTGAAGAATTTCTCGAGATCGATCATCGGTGGCGCAACCGGGAACGCCTTGCTCACGAAATTCGACCCCGTCACAAGCTTCTGCGTCAAGCTGCCGCCTCGCCTCGACTGGCAGAATGGGGCGGACGACCCGATGCTGCCTCGGCTGCCGCGACGCAGAGCCTGCGGCGCAATAGCTGGTGTCGGTCCGTTTTCAACTTCGGATCATCGGCCGATTTGGGCCCACTCTGCGGGACAATGGAAAATCACGCTTCAGCCTCGCCGGGCGGGCCCTCGCCGTAAAACGGCGGCAAGTTATGCGCGGTGACGGCGGGCGGGGAGCCGGCGAAGGCTGCCGCTTCCACGAGGCAGGTATGAGCGCTGCAGCCTTGCGACAGGCCGGACGAACCGCGATCGAGGGTCAGCACATTCGGGTTTCCGTGCTTGTCGAGGCCCTCCGATCCCGCCGGATCGTACCAGGCTCCCGTCGACAGCCGCAACACACCCGGCATCACATTGTCGGTGACGCGCGCTCCGGCGAGGCAGCGACCGCGATCGTTGAACAGCTCGACGACGGCGCCATCCGAGATACCGCGCCGGCCCGCATCGACAGGGTTGATCTCGACGACTTCACGATCCGCCCTCTTTCCGGCCACGCTGTAGGCGGCGTGGTCGAGCTGGCTGTGCAGGCGTCGAACCGGCTGGTCGGATGTGAGGTGGAGCGGAAAGGCTTCGGCGCGAGCGGCGCCCAGCCTTTCGGGCGGCTCGAGCCAAGTGGGGTGTCCCGGGCAGTCCGCCAGGCCGAAACCGGCGACGCGCTGCGAGAACAGCTCGATCCGACCGGACGGCGTGCCGAGCTTGTGGCCGGCCGGGTCGTGCCGAAACTTCTCCAGCATCACGCCTGGACGGCCTTTGCTCATCAGATCGAGGAAGCCCAACTCCCAGAACTCCTGGAAGGACGGTAGCGTAATGCCGAGCTCCCGGGCCTTGCCCGCGAATTCCCCATAAAGACGCAGCAGCCACCCCTGTTCGCTCAAGCCCTCGGTATAGGCCGCGGTGGCGCCGAGCCGCTCCGCGAGATCGGCGAAGATGTCGAAGTCGCAGCGCGACTGCCCGATCGGCTGGGTGATCTGCCGCATGGCGATCAGATGGTCTTCGCGGGAGGCGAAGCCGAGATCGTTGCGTTCGGCGGAAATCGAGGCGGGCAGCACCACATCCGCGAGCTTTGCCGTCGGCGTCCAATACTGTTCGTGCACGACGATGGAATCCGGCATCTGCCAGGCGCGGCTGAGCCGGTTCAGGTCCTGATGATGATGGAAGGGGTTGCCGCCGGCCCAGTAGACCAGGCGGATATGCGGATAGACATGCGTCGCGCCATTATAGGTGAATGGCGTCCCCGGCCGAAGCAGCATGTCGGCGATCCGCGCGACGGGAATGAAGGCGGAGACCTTGTTGCGCCCCTGCGGCAGCGTCGGACCTTTCAGGTCGGCGTGTGCGCTGCCGATGCCGTTCATGACGCCGTAGCCGAGGCCGAAGCCGCCCCCGGGCAACCCGATCTGGCCGAGCATCGATGCCAGCGCGACGAGCGCCCAGAACGGCTGCTCGCCATGCACCGCGCGCTGCAGCGCCCATGCGGCGTTGAGCATGGTCCGCGTGCCGGCCATATCGCGGGCAAGCGTGACGATCCGTGCCGCCTCGACCCCTGTGATGGCCGCCGCCCATGCCGGGCTTTTCGGCTGTCCGTCGGTCTTGCCGAGCAGGTAATCCGTGAAGATGTCGGCGCCGGTGCAGCAGCGCCGCAGGAAATCGGCGTCGGCGCGCCCCTCCGTGAGCAGAACATGGGCGAGCGCCAGCATCAGCGCCGTGTCGGTGTTCGGCCGGATCTGTATCCATTCGACCTCGCCGCCGGTTTCGAATCCGTCTCGCAACGGCCCGATATTGATGAAGCGCATGCCAGCGTCCCGCAGGCCTCGCAGCGCAGCGCGGACGCGGTGAATTCCTGCCCCGCCCGGTGAGACGCGGGAGTTCTTGAGCGGCACGCCGCCGAAGGCGACGAACAGCTTGGCGTGCTCCGCGAGCACGTCCCAGGAGGTGTGCATCGCGATCAGCTCGGCCATGGAGCAGCCGAGGACATGCGGCATGATCACCGCTCCGGCACCGAGGCTGTAGGTGTCGACATGGCGGACATAGCCACCGACCGAATTGAGGAAGCGGTGGAGCTGGCTCTGGGCGTGATGGAAGCGCCCGGCGCTCGACCAGCCATATGAGCCGCCGAAGATCGAGGCGTTGCCGAACTTTCCGCGCACCCGTTCGATCTCCTTGGCGACGAGGTCGAGCGCCAGCGCCCAGCTCACCTCGACGAAAGGCTCCTTGCCGCGCAACTCCGGGGCCGTTCCCGGCCCGCCCTCCAGCCATGAGCGCCGCACGGCCGGCCGGCGGACGCGCAGGCGCGTGACCTGTTCTTCCAGCTGATCGAGACCGATCGGCGATGGATCGGGATCGCGGGAGAAGGGGCGCAGGCGCGGAATTTCGTTGCCCGCGGGCTCGACCTCATAAACTCCCCAATGCGAGACCGAATAGCGGATGGACTCAGTCATGAACGATTCCTGTCGCCTGCTCTCACGGATGGTGGCCCTGCCACGCCAGAGCCATCATGCAACCGGCCGATACCGGTCTTGGCAAGGGCCTGGAGCGTGGACCATGCCCAACTCCTCGCCCGTCTCCCAGCGCTCAGATGGCGCATTCCATATAATGGTGCCGTCCAAGGCCGCGGTCCACAGCCCAGTCACCGCTATGCCCGCAATGCCATGATCAATCTAGCGAGCCGCCATGGACATGCGTCACGAATCCTTGGATCAATCGCCGGAACGGCTGCGAGCGGACGCAGAGAAAGATCAGGAGGTCTCTCGCTTGAGCATCTACGAACAGCTCGGGTTGACGACGATTGTCAATGCCGCCGGCACTCTGACCCGATTGGGCGGCACCTTGGTCACTCCCGAGGTCAGGGACGCCATGTCCGACGCCGCCAAGGCCATGGTGCCGATCGACGAGCTGCAGTCCGTGGCCAGCAAGGTCATCGCCGAGGCCTGCGGGTCGGAGGCGGGATATGTGACATCCGGCGCATCCGCAGGACTGACCTTGGCCACGGCCGCCTGCATGGTCGGGCTCGACATCGCGAGAATGGACCAGTTGCCCTTCCTCGTCGGGGGAAAGAACGAAGTCATCATCTGCCGACCGCATCGAAACTCCTATGACCACGCCTACCGTGCCGCCGGCGCGAGGCTGGTCGAGGTCGGGATGAGCGACCGCCACACCGGCGCCGGTGTCAGGGAGACCGAAATCTGGGAGATCGAGGCAGCGATCGGCGAACGAACGGCAGCGATTGCCTATACCGCCGGCGCCGGTTCCTTCCCGGCGCTGAAGGACGTGAGCGCCCTGGCAAGGAAGCACGCCGTACCGGTCATCGTCGACGCGGCCGGGCAGTTGCCGCCGCCGTCCAACCTCAAGCACTTCATCGCGGAAGGCGCAGACCTCGTCTCGTTCAGCGGCGGCAAGGCGATTCGCGGTCCGCAGGGAACGGGAATTCTCGCCGGCAGGCGCGACCTGATTGCATCGGTCGCGCTGCAGCAGCTCGATATGGATGTGACCTTCGCGCTCTGGACGCCGCCGGCCAATCTCATACCGAAGGAGAAATTGGCGGGTGCGCCGCGGCACGGTCTCGGGCGCGGCTACAAGGTTGCGAAGGAGCAGATCGTCGGGCTGATCGTCGCCCTTCAGCTCTTCACCGAGGAGCGGGCGCGCAAGGACCATGAGCGCTGGGCCGGCCTCCTGCGCACGATCGAACAGGCGTTGAAGCCATATCGGAAGGCCAGAGCCATATTCGTGCCGCCGAGGCATGAGCTCGGATTTCCAGTGCTCGAAATCCAAATCGACGAGCGCGAACTGGGGCTGACGGCGTATGAGCTCGCCGCGCGGCTCAAAGCGGGCAAGCCACCCATCCATGTCGGCGAAGGCAAGGTGATGGATGGTTGCCTATTGATCCATCCGGCCAATCTCGACGATGCCGCTGCGGCCGTGCTGATCGAGCGGCTGCTGGCCGCGCTGCAAGAGGGGCGCTCAATATCTTGAAGGCGGGCAATTCCCTTTCTATGCTCGCGTCCGGCAGCATCGGCACTTGGCTGCGGACATCGGCGGTTGAATGGGATATCGCATAGGCGTCGACATCGGCGGGTCGTTCACCGATTTCGCGGTGTTGGACGAAACGAGCGGTTCGCTCAGTTGCCTCAAGGTCTTTTCCAGGCCTGACGCTCCCGGCGAGGAGGTTCTCGACGGGATGAGAAAACTCGGTGAGCGCTTCGGCGTGTCGCCGGCCGATGTCACTTATTTCACCCACGGCACCACGGTCGGCGTGAACACGGTCATCCAGCGCAAGGGGTTCGCTCTTGGTCTGATCACCACGGAGAATTTCGAGGATGTGCTCGAGCTCGCGCGCCTCAAAATCCCGGATATGTACAATATTCGTTCCAAGCGCCCGACCCCTCTCATCTCGCGCGATCGTGTCGCGGGAGTGGCCGAGCGAATAGACGCCGACGGTTCGATCGTGCGAGCGCTCGATCCGGCATCGGTGAAGGCGGCCTACGAGAAGCTTCGCGCGGCTGGCTGCGAGGGCACGGTCGTGGCGCTGTTGCATTCCTACCGCAACCCGGCCCATGAACACGCGGTCAAATTGGCGCTGGCGGCAATCGATCCGGACTTCTTCGTGCTGTGCTCCAGCGATGTGTGGTCGATCATCCGCGAATATGAGCGCACCATGACGGCGGTAATCGGCGGCTATGTCCAGCCGAAAGTGGCGCACTACCTCGCATCTCTGCAGGAGGCGCTGCGGCAGGTCGGCGTTCGGCCGGAGCTTCGCGTCACCAAGTCCAACGGCGGCGTGATGAGCGCTGAGCATGCCAAGACGAACTGCGTGCAGATGATCCTGTCCGGCACGGCCTCCGGCGTCATCGGAGCAGCCCATATCGCCGAGCAATGCGGGCTCGAGCGCGCCATGAGCATCGACATCGGAGGAACGAGCGCAGATCTGGCGCTCATCGTCAAGGGCCGCCCGCAATACGGCGTCGGCGAGACGATCGGCGAGTTCCAGATCCACATCCCCTCGGTCGCCGTGTCCTCGATCGGCGAGGGCGGCGGTTCGATCGCATGGGTCGACCCGTTCGGCGTGCTGAAGGTCGGACCCGAGAGCGCCGGCTCCGACCCGGGCCCGGCCTGCTACGGTCGAGGCGGCACGCGAGCGACCATTACCGATGCCTTTGCCGCAATGGGGCTCTTGGGGCATTCCGAGCTTGGATACAATGCCGTGTCGGTCGATCTCGCCGCGGCGCGCCGCGCCGTCGGCACCATTGCCGAGAAGATCGGAACGACCATCGAGCGGGCGGCGGAGATGATCGTCAATGTCGCTATCTCGGGCATGTATGCTGATGCGAGCGGCATCATGTCCAAATTCGGCGTCGACCCGCGCCGCTTTTCGCTCATCGCCTTCGGCGGGGCCGGTCCGATGCTCACCTGCTTCCTGGCGCGGGAGTTCAATGTCGAGCAGGTCGTCGTGCCTATGATCCCCGGCGTGCTCAGCGCGCTCGGCGGCCTGATCGCCGACCTGAAGTCGGATTTCGTCAGCACCGTCTACGATGACCTATCGGCCGAAAAGCTTCCGAAATTCCGTCAGGTGTTCGAGGAGCTGAAGCGCAAGGCTCTCGCCTGGCTGCGCGAGGAGCAGGCTCATTCAGGGGAGCCCGAGATCCACCTCTCGGCGGATATGCGATACAAGGGCCAATCCTTCGAGATCGAGACGCCTCTGGAAATGGCGGATCTCACCTCGGTCGCCGCCATGGCGGCGTGCTTCAACCGCGAGCATGAGCGCGTCTATGGGCATGCCGATCCGGGCGCCGCGATCCAAGTGATTGCGCTACGCCTCGTGGTGACCGGACGCACGCCGAAACCCGATCCGGTCCTTCTTGCGCGCGCCACCTCGGACCCCATTCCGGTGAAGCCGATCGAGGTGTGGCTCGATGGCAGCCGACGCAGCATCGCGCTCTACGCTCGAGGGGCGCTGAAGGCCGGCCATCGCCTGGCCGGGCCCTGCGTCGTCACGCAAGACGACTGCACCACATGCGTGCCGCCGGGCTTCGGCTGCCGCGTCGACGATTACGGCAACCTCCTGATATCCCTGCAACAGGATTGAGCACGACGCGATGCCGATCGATAGATTATCGCTGCAAATTCTCGCGAACCATTGCGCCGCCGCCGCCGAGGCCATGGCCTACACCTTGATGCGCACGGCCCATTCGACCTTCGTCAAGGAAACCGAGGATTTCTCCTGCGGCTTGTTGACGCCCGAAGGGCTCACCTTCGCCTCGCCCAAGACGCTCGGTGCGACCTGGTTTATCGGTCTCGATTACGGTCCGGCGGTCCGGGCCATCGGCCGCTATGAGGAAGGCGATATCTGCCTCACCAACGATCCCTATAGCGGCTTCGTCGCCACGCACACGCCGGACATCCACATCTGGAAGCCTGTCTTCCACGAGGGAGAGATCGTGTGCTTCGTGGGCGGCCACATCCACAACACGGACATGGGCGGCGCGGTGCCCGCCACCTTGTCGCGCACGCTCACGGAAATTCATCAGGAGGGTATTAGGATACCGCCGACCAAGCTGATGAGCCGCGGTGCTCTCGACGAGAAGCTCCTGGCTATCATGCAGCTCAATGTCCGCTTGCCAGAGCAGAACTGGGGCGATCTCAACGCCCAAATCGCCTCCGTGAATACCGCCGAACGCAAAGTCCATGAGATGATCGAGCGCTTCGGCATCGACACCTTCAAGGAGGCGATACCCGCTCTCCTCGACTATGCCGAGCAGCAGGCTCGGGCGATCCTGTCCGACGTGCCGGACGGGGATTATGCGTTCACCGACTATGCCGACGAAGATTCGGAGGGCGGCTATCCTTGCCGCGTAGCGGTCAACCTGCGAATTCGAGGCGACGCGGCCGAGCTCGATTTCACGGGCTGCGACCCCCAGCTCACCTCGTCCATCAACATTCCGACGGGCGGTCACGAACGCCATGTGCTCCCGACGGTCGGCTTCGTCTACGCGCTCTACACGCTCAATCCGCAACTCGTGCTGAATGCCGGTGTGCTGCGCACCGTCAGGTGCATCCTTCCCGAGGGGACGGTCGTCAACCCGCTGCCTCCCGCCGCCGTCGGCATGCGCAGCCTGCTCTGCAACGTCCTGCAGCAATTGGTCATCGGCGCCTTCTCGCGCGCCGTGCCCGAGCGGATGCCCGGCGGCCCCGCGGGCGGCATGACGATCATGAACGTCAAGACGACGAGGCGCGACGGGCGCGCCATCATGGCGTCGATCGGGCCAGTCGGGGGCGGCGCCGGCGGAATGAGGAACGGCGACGGCTCCGAGGGTTCGGGCGCCAACACCTCCTTCCTGCGCAACACGCCGGTGGAGATCAACGAGGCGGAGGTGCCGATCCGAATGCTGCGCTACGGGCTTGCGCCCGATTCGGGCGGGGCGGGGAAATTCCGGGGCGGCACCGGCACGGTCATGGTGTTCCAGCTCTTTGCGCCCAACTCCATGGTGACGGCCCGCAATCGTGACCGCTCTCATTTCAATGCGTGGGGCGTGTTGGGCGGGCGGGCCGGAGCGTCCTCGAAATTCACCAAGAACCCTGGAACGGATCGAGCAGTCGAACTCGGGAATGCCGATATCGTGAAATGCGAGCCTGGCGATGTGATCAGCGTCGTCGGTCCTGGAGGGGGAGGCTATGGCGACCCGTTCGATCGAGACCCGCTGATGGTACTGCACGACGTGCGCTGCGGATTTGTGAGCTCACGCAATGCCCACGCTCTTTACGGCGTCGTCATCCATGACGATGCCCTGGATGAGGAGGCAACGCGCGCGCTGCGGCGGACCCATCCGATCGCACCGCTGTCCTTCGGCCATTTCGATGTCGGCGCCGGGCGTCGTGCGCATGAGCTGAAATGGACCCCCGAGCGCTACGAGGCGCTGACCCGAATCTTACGCGACGTTCCGATCAACTGGCGGTTCTATCTCAAGCACCGATTCTTCTCGGCGATGAACGAAAGCCCGCAGTCGATCGCGCCAGGGGCCGCAGGGGTCTACGACCTTTACCAGAAGCTTCGAGGCGAGTTTCCCGATCTGCCGAAGCCTCGCAAGGCGGCCGCCTGAGTCTCGCCGAAGCGGCATAGTCGATCAGCGAAACAGGCGCCGCGAGGCGATCATTGCGCCCTCGACCATGGCAGCGAGCTTAAAATCATCGGCTCGGGATTCGACTTGGAGCCGGCAAGACCAGCTCGGGTTGTCACGGGAGGCGGCGCTACCCTGCCGTCGCGCTCCGGCCGCGGCAAACGCGCCGTCTGCTTGACCGTGCCGACCGCCTTTGACACGATGACGAGCGGGAGAGGAACGCCCCCTGCTCCCTGGCGACTTGGAACAGCAGAAGACTTGGAGCAGCAGAAAATTTGGAGCAGCAGAAGACTTGGCGCAGCAGAAGACTTGGCGCAGCAGAAGGTCCGAAGAAGAGGCAATCGCGCGCATGACCGGATGACATGATAGGGTTCTTGGCACATAGGCTGGTGGCCCTGGTCGGTGTCCTCTTCGCGATGTCGCTCTTGATCTTCGGGATCATCCACATCCTGCCGGGCAATGTCGCATATGCGATGCTGGGCGAATACGCGACGCCGGCCGCCATCGCCACGCTGGAGGCGAAGCTCGGACTGAACGACCCGCTGGCCGTGCAATATTGGCGTTGGCTCAGCGCCATGCTGCGCGGCGATTTCGGCCGATCGCTGGTCATGGACCAGCCGGCCGGCCTGGTGATCGCCGACGCGCTCGGCCGATCCGCGATCCTTGCCGGCTTGAGCTTCATGCTCGTGGCGGCGGGTGGCATCCTCGCCGGCGTGCATGCCGCGACCCATAAGGGCCGCATGTCGGACCGCGTCCTGACATTGGGCCAGTTCCTGTTCATCGCGGTGCCGGATTTCTTCTGGTCGATCCTCGCCATCATCGTCTTCGCCTCCTGGCTGCATTGGCTGCCCGCGACGGGGTATGCACCGCTGGCTCAGGCGGGCCTGTTGGGATGGCTGTCGCATCTCGTGCTCCCGGTCATCGTCCTGGCGACGGGCCTCGTCGCGCATGTGTCGCGCCTGACCCGCTCCTCGATGCTCGAGGTGCTGGAGAGCCGCTACATATTGGCCGCGCGGGCGAAAGGCTTGCCGGAACGGCTGGTGCTGAGGCGGCACGCGCTGCCGAATGCGCTCCTGCCGACCATCACCATCTTGGCGATCGATGTCGGCATACTGATCGGCGGCGTCGTGGTGGTGGAGACGGTATTCGCCTATCCGGGCCTCGGGCGGCTGCTGGTCTTCGCCATCGAGCATCACGATCTGCCCTTGCTGCAGGCGGGCATGATGGTGGTGACGGCGATTTACGCTTTCGCCAATCTCGTCGCGGATCTCGGCTACGCCCTTCTCAATCCGCGCATCCGCTACGGGCACTCCACGACGTGAGCGTGGCAACAATCGAACCCGCTCGACGCACGCGGCCGCCACCGGCCGTGTGGATCGGTGCCGCCGTCGTGCTGGCGATCGTGGTGCTCGCGGCGCTAGGCGGCTGGCTCGCGCCCTATGATCCCACCGCCTTCGCGGTGCGGGAGCGCTTCGCCGCCCCTTCGGCTCAGCATGTGTTCGGCACCGACGAATTCGGTCGCGACGTCTTCTCGCGCGTGCTCGCGGGCGCCCATTATTCGCTCGCCATGGGGTTCGGCGCGACCGCGATCAGCCTGTCGCTGGGCGTGCCGTTCGGCCTCATCGCGGCGTTCCATCGCGGGATCGTCGAAGAAGCGATCATGCGGGCGGTGGATCTCCTGATCGCGCTGCCTCCCATCCTGTTCGGCTTGCTCATCCTGGCGGTCACGCCGCCCGCTCTGTGGAAGACGATCGTCACGGTCGGGATCGTCTATGTGCCGATCCTGACGCGGCTCACCCGCTCGGTCGCGCTCGGATTGCTGCAAGAGGATTTCGTGCAGGCGGCGAGGGCCCGGGCCGAGGGAGCGTTCTCCATCCTAGTGCGCGAGGTCCTGCCGAACGCCTGGCCTCCGATCATCGTCGAGTCGGGACTGCGCGTGACCTTTGCGGTCTTGCTGGGCTCGTCCTTGTCCTTCCTGGGGCTAGGCTCTCAGCCTCCGAGCAGCGAGTGGGGGTTGATGATCTCCGAGAGCCGCCAGTTCATCGACCAGGCGCCCTGGATCGGCCTCGCCCCCGGGCTTTGCCTGTGCGTGCTGCTCGTCGCGGTGAATATATTCGGGGAGGGCCTGCGCGAATGGCTCGATCCGCGTCTGCTCGGTCGCGCCCGTGGCTGAGCCGGAGCCGATCCTGGCGCTCGAGGGTCTATCGGTCAGCTACCCAACTCCCCGCGGCTGGCTGCGGGCGCTGGACAAGGTGTCGCTGGCGGTGCCGCGCGGCCAGGCGGTGGGGCTCGTCGGCGAGTCCGGCTCGGGCAAGTCCACCGTCGTCCTCGCGGCGCTCGGCCTCTTGGGAACCGCCGCACGCGTGGAGGCGGCCCGCGCCGCTTTCGCGGGCACGGATCTGCTCGGCGCCTCGAGAGAGCTTCGCGGCAAGCGCATCGGAATGGTCTTCCAGGATCCGAGCGCGGCGTTGAATCCCGCCCTCACCATCGGCCTTCAGGTGGCCGAGCCGATGCAGGTGCATCTGCGCCTGGGGCAAGCCGAGGCTTTCGCGCGCGCCACCGCGCTCCTTTCGGAGATGGGCATTCCGCGAGCGTCGTCCGTCATGCGCGCCTATCCGCACCAGCTCTCGGGCGGGATGAAGCAGCGCGTCATGATAGCGACGGCGCTGGCACCCGAACCGGAGCTGCTCCTGCTCGACGAACCGACCACCGCACTCGACGTGACGGTGGAAGCGCAGATCCTCGACCTCCTCGAGGAGTTGAGATCTCGGCGCGGCCTGTCAATGCTGCTCGTCAGCCATAATCTCGGCATCGTCGAGCGCGTCTGCGAGACGGTGACGGTGCTCTACGCCGGGCGGACCGTGGAAGCCGGCCGGACGGCGGAGCTGCTGGATCGGCCGCGGCATCCCTATACGCGGGGCCTGCTGGCAGCCTTGCCGCGGCTCGACCAAGCTTCCGGCAAGCGGCTGGTGTCGATCCCCGGCAGCCTGCCGGACATGGTCGCCGAGGATGCCGGCTGCAATTTTCGGGCACGCTGCGCCTTCGCCGTCGAGGGATGCGCGGCGCCCCAGTTCCTCGACCTCGTGGATGGACGCGCGGTGCGCTGCCATCGCGCCGCGACGGTGGCCGGACAGCCGCTCCCCTCGCCGAATCCGGCGCCGTGCCGCTCGGAGGCTCGCGGCGAACACATATTGGCATCGGCCGAGCACCTGTCGCGAAGGTTCCGTAGCGGCGGTTGGCTCGCCGATCTGCCGTTCCTGCAAGGCTGGCTGCGTCCGGCAGCTTCCGTGCAGGCGGTGGACGACGTATCGCTGACGATCCGCTCGGGCGAAGTGCTGGGGCTGGTCGGCGAATCCGGCTGCGGCAAATCGACTCTCGGCCGATTGCTGCTGCGCCTCTTGAGCGCCGATTCCGGCACGCTTTGCTTCGCCGGGGCGCTGCTGCCGCCACGGCCGAACGTCGAGTTCCACCGGCGCGCCCAAATCGTGTTTCAAAACCCGGACACCTCGCTCAATCCGCGCCAGACCGTCGATACCATCGTGCGACGCCCGCTCATGCGATTCAGTCTTGCCTGCGGCGCCGCCGCCGCACGCGAGGTGGAGCGGCTGCTCGAGGTCGTGCGGCTGCCCAGGGCCTATCGCGGGCGCTACCCGCACCAGCTCTCCGGCGGCGAAAAGCAACGCGTCGGCATCGCCCGGGCGCTGGCGACGCGACCGGATTTCCTGGTCTGCGACGAGGCGGTCTCGGCGCTCGACGTCTCGGTTCAGGCGGTCGTGCTCAACCTGCTGCGCGACCTGCGGGACGAACTGGGCATCGCCTACCTGTTCATCAGTCACGACATCGGCGTCGTAGCCTATATGGCCGACCGGATCGCCGTCATGTACCGCGGCCGCGTGGTCGAGGAAGGCCCGACCGCCGACGTGCTGCATCCGCCCTACCATCCCTACACCGAGGCCCTGCTCTCCGCGGTGCCGATCGTCGGAGCGCGTAGCCGGGAGGCGGCGCGCATACGTCTTGCCGGCCATGCCGGGGAGGCGCCGAGCGGGAAAGGTTGCTGCTTCGCCACCCGCTGTCCGCGCAAGATCGGGGCGGTCTGCGATAGCGTCGAGCCCACTTGGCAACAGGCAGGGGCGGGACACCGGGTGGCTTGCCATATCCCGCTCGCCACGCTGTCGGCGCTGCCCCGGCTTTCGCGATAAGGCGAGAGCGTACCAGATGCTCCAGTGATCTAGAGCCTTTCTCTGTCCGACGGAATCGGACCGAGGGCTCCGGTTTCTTGATTTGCCGCATTTTCTGCGGCGAACCGAAGACCGCCCCCGCCTTCGCGAGGGCAGGCTTCGCCGGAAAATGCTCCAGTTGACGCTACCGGTCTGGGGCGTATGGTACGAATACTCAAATCCATCGCAAGTTTCCACGACCGAGCGCAAGTAGAGGGAATAGTGAAATGAAGCTCACTCGCCGGGGAGTTGTGGGGGGCACCCTCATTCTCGCGGCCGAACCGATGCTCGCCCCTTTGGCGAGGGCTGCGTCCGAGCCGCTGAGCCTGGCGATCAGCACATCGATCGTCGCCCTCGACCCGATGATGATGACCAGCGGCGACGAGTACATCTATGGGAACTTGGTGTTCAACGGGTTGACCCGCATTCGGGAGGACCTGACCGTCCAACCGGATCTGGCGGAAAGCTGGACCCACTCCGACGACCTCAAGCAATGGACGTTCCGCCTGCGGCAAGGCGTGAAGTTCCACAATGGCCGCGAACTGGACTCCGAGGACGTCGCCGCCTTCTTCAAGCGCATCATCGATCCCAAGAACGCGGCGCCGTCGCGCAGCAACTACACGATGGTCACCAACGTTACGGCGCCCGATCGATACTCGGTGACATTCGATCTCTCCTATCCATATGGCGGGTTCGCCGACATCATGGCGGACCGCCAGGTGAAGATCACACCGCGCGATCTCGTCAGCGAGCTTCAGCGCAAGCCGATCGGCACCGGTCCCTTCATGTTCCAGAGCTACACGCCTGGCGACCGCATGGTTCTGGTCAAGAATCCGGACTACTTCGAGAAGGGCCTCCCCAAACTCGACGGCATCGTGATCCGCGTCATCCCGGAGCCGAGCGTGAAGGCGGCGGCGCTCAAGTCCGGCGATATCGACATCATCTGGAACCTGCCCCTCGAGCAGGTGAAGCCGCTGGGTTCCGACCCCGATCTGCGGGTGGAAAGCGTCGCCACCGGTTCGTGGGACGCAGCGATCATGAACAACCTCATTCCCCCGTTCAACGATGTGCGCGTCAGGCGCGCCTTCCAGATGGCGATCGACAAGCGAGACGTGGTGGATTTGACGCTGTTCGGCGAAGGAGCGCCGACCATCAGCCCGATACCGCCGACATCTCCCTTCTTCGCCCATGATATCGTCATCCCGAAGGCCGACCCCGCGGCGGCGCGCAAGCTGTTGGCGGAAGCGGGACATCCGGATGGCGTGAGCATCACCCTCATCCTGCCGGAAGGGCGCACTCAGCGCGAGCGCCTGGGCGTGACCCTGCAGCAGCTGGCGAAGCCGGCGGGTTTCGACATCGCCGTCAAGCGCATCCCGCTCTCGAGCTATTCGGCGGAGGTTTCAGGCAAGGCGCCATTCTACATCGACGGGTATTTCGCACGACCGACGGTCGACACCAGCACCTACCCCTTCCTGCATACCGACGGGAGCTGGAACGAGACGCTGTGGCATTACAAGGATGCGAAAGTCGACGCCAGTCTCGAAGCCGCGAGGCAGACCGCCGATCCGGAAAAGCAGAAGGCCGCCTATATCGCCATGCAGCATGCGTTGAACGATGATCCGGCGGGCTTCTTTGCCTACTCGGTCAACTACGCCTGCGCCTATCGAAAGAGCGTGCAGAACGTGAAGACCCATCCGATGATGTGGTTCGATCTGCGCTACGCCACCAAGGCCTGACACGGGAGGCATTTCCGGGGGCGCGCACCGGAAAGGCGCGCCGAGCCCACGTCACAGATTGCAGACGTCCAGCGCGGTCAGCACCAGGATCTTGGCGCACTCCTCCATCTCGCTGATCGTCACATAGGTCTCCTCCGGGCCTGCGGCATCGTAAGTGGCGGCCGGCCCGTAATTGACGCATGGTATTCCCGCCTCCCACAGCCATGAGGTGTCGCAGGCGGAATAGGAGGTGGGCAAGATCGCGCCGATCTTGCGTGGCGGCCGGCCTGTTACCGCTTCGTAGCTTCGCGCGACGGCACGGACGATTTCGGAATCGACCGGGACATCCATGGGCGGCATCACTAGTCTCCTGCGCCCTTTGAAGTATTCGGGCGGAGGAATCTCGATCTCGTAGGAGAATTGCGGATCCGCAAGCCGGAGCGGGTCGAGATGCCGGCGCACATCGCCCAGAATCGTCTCGACCGACTGGCCTGGCACGAAGTGTACATCGACGATGATCGTGCAGAGATCGGGGATATAGGGCGCATCGTAGAGGATATAGTTCTCGCCCCGCCCGCCGATGATGCTGCCGACATTGAGGCGGGGGAGGTCCGGGAGGTCCGAGCGCGGCTCATAGGTGAACCGAACGGTTCCCAACGCCTCGATCACCTTCATCATCTTGTGGATCGCATGCGCCGTTCCATCGAGGCGGCTCATATGGCCGGTCTTGCCGATGGCGTGGATGGCGAAATGCACGATGCCGCCATGGACGGTCGCGATATTGCCCGAGCCGAACGGCTCGGTGATCACCGCCATGTCGGTGCGGAAGCCGCGCTGCATGAGGCGGTGCATGCCCTCGCCGCCCTGGGTTTCGCCGACCACCAAGGCAAGCACCAGATCGCCCGCGAGATCGGCTCCGCTCTTGCGGATCGCCTCGGCCGCGACGACGAGGGAGGCAAGACCGCCCTTCATGTTCTGGATGCCGTGACCATGGAGCCTGTCGCCTTGCACCCAGGCGGTCCACGGATCGCGGTTCCAGCCGCGCGAGAGGGAATTGATGTCGAGATGACCGTTGAGCATGAGGCTCTTGCCTCCACCAGACCCTTTCAGGGTAGCGATGGTCTGAAAGCGCCCGGGCTCGACCTCGTCGAGCTCGACGCCATAGCCTCTGGCGCCGAACCATTCCGCGAGGAACCGCGCAAGCGGCGTCTCATCTCCCTTGAAGCTCGGGAACTTGACCAGCTCGCTGCCGATCTCGATGAGATCCTGGCGGTCGATCAGGTCCAGGCTCGACTGTGCGGAAGGGTGCATGACGCCTCGGCTTGTTGTCGCGTTGTCGCGCAACTCACCGCGCGCGAGATGGAATTCCGGCGAGCTCTCGGTCGAATGCCGCGTCGAGCCGTTGCGTTCGACGTTAGGTTGAGCGTATCAGCCTGGCAATAGACGATAATCTTGCGGCAGCCATGCCGCAGGGCAGGCGCGGACGGAGGTCGGATTGGCGCAAGATCTGAGGACGGATGAGAGGACGGATTCGAGATCCGATCCTTGGCACGGGCACCGCAGCTTCCTCTATTCCAAGCTGGCGAGGGGCCTCGAGGGACTGCGCGCCGACATCGCCTTCCTGGGCATTCCTTACGGCAGCGCCTATACCTATCATGACATCGTCAACGACCAGGCGAACGCGCCGACGGCCATGCGGCAAGCGACGGACCGTATCGTCCGTTCCCTGGAGCGATATGATTTCGACCTTGGCGGGCCGCTCTATGACGGCCAGGCGGTGGAGGTCATCGATTGCGGCGATGTGCGCGCCGATCGCGGCGACCCGCGAGCCCATCTGCGGCGTGCCGAGGAGATCGTGCGGAGCCTGTTGTCGGCGGGAGCCATGCCGATCGTCTTGGGCGGTGACCACAGCGTGCCGATCCCGGTGCTGCGCGCCTTCGAGGGGCATGGGCCGATCACGCTGATCCAGATCGACCAGCATATCGACTGGCGCGACGAGGTTGGCGGTGTGCGCGATGGTCTGTCGAGCCCGATCCGTCGCGCTTCCGAGATGCCCCATGTGGGCGAGATCTTTCAGATCGGCCTGAGGGCAACCGGAAGCGCGAGGCAAGAGGAGGTCGAGGCGGCGTTGGCCTACGGGGCCCATCTCATCACCGCCTACGAGCTGCACGAGATCGGCATGGCGGCGGTGCTCGCGCGCATCCCCGATGGCGGGCGCTATTACCTCACCGTCGACATGGACGGCATGGACCCTTCGATCGCGCCGGCTGTCGCCGCGCCTTGCCCCGGCGGCGTGAGCTTCGTCCAGGCGCGCGAGCTCATCCACGGCCTCGTGCGCAAGGGGCGCGTGGTCGGGATGGATGTCGTCGAGATCACGCCGAAGCACGATGCGAACCAGATCACTTGCATCGCGGCTGGGCGGCTGATCGTCAACCTCATCGGCACCGCGGTCCGGGCGGGCTATTTCCGCCGCGCGGGCTTTCTCCGGTCCGATTGAATCGGACCGGGAGCCTCGTTAGTTAATTTGCCGCATTTTCTGCGGCGAACCAGTGGCCACCCCCGCCTTGGCGAGGGCATGCTTCGCTAAGAAAATGCTCTAGCGGTCGCCGAGATCGGCAGTGATATCCACCTCCATCAGCAGTTCAGGGCTGGCGAGGCCCTTCACGATCAAGGCGCTGAAGGCCGGCAAGGTGTTGCGCAGCCGGCGCAGGATTACGTCCGTCGCGCCAGGGAGAAAGGCGCGGTCGGTGACGAACAGCGTCGCCTTGGCGACATCGGCGAGCGTTGCGCCGGTATCGGCGAGCAGGACCTCGACATTGTCCATCGCCTGCTCGGCCTGGGCTGTCGCGTCACCCGCCCCATGCATGACCTCGTTCAGGTCGCCGCCCGTCTGCCCCCGCAAGATGACCCGATCGCCGACCCGCACCGCCATGCAGAAATCGCAGTCGAGCGATTGGTGTCCGAAGCCGTATTTCGCGGCGCTGGAGTGATAGCGCCGGAAGCGCCGATGTGGGCCGGACCGCTTGCGCATCGCCTGCGCGTCGATCTCGAACAGGATCTCGGGCCTGGCGAAACCGGGGACGATGATGCCGGTCGAGACCGGGGGGATGCCGCGCAGATGCCGGCCGATCACCGGATAGACCGCGGTGCGGTAGGCGCGGTCGTTGATATAGACGGTGATCTTGCACACTTCGTCCAGGCTTGACCCAGCCTCGGCCAACAAGGTCGCGAGATTGGTCATTGCGAGGTCGGCCTGCTCGGCAGCATCCTGCGGGCGCCGACCCAGCCCCGCCATGTGGCGGCCATCGAGCGCCGAGCCCGTCTGGCCGCGGATGAAGAGCTCGGCCTCGCCCGCCGCGACCATGGCGCCCTGCCAGGCGATATCCTGGCCGAACCAGTTCTTCATCTCGAAGGTGCGGATGCGACGGACGGGGGAATCGACGACCGCCTCGGCGTCGATCTGCACCATCTGTTCCGGCAGCGGCAGGCCGGCGACCACGAGGCCGGTGCTGACCGGGAACACATCCCTCAGCCGTCGACCGATCACTTCATAGACGGGCCTGCGATGGGCGGGATCGACGATGCAGGTGGTCAGCTTGGTGATCCCGGCAAGCGTGCCGCCGGCGGCAGCGAGCGCCGCCTCGATATTATCGAGCGCGGCTTCCGCCTGCGCCGACGCATCGCCGATGCCGGCGACCGAGCCATCCGGCATCGGCGCGCCGCGACCGCTGAGGAAGACGCGTTCCCCTGCCCGCACCGCGCCCGCGATCGGAGCGGGTAGCCGGCCGTCCGGCAGGAACGGTGCTGCGTCCAGAGGCAGATATCGTTTGAGCGGCATCGATGGATCCCTATCCGGCCAGAAAGCTTGCGGCGGCCAGCGCGTGGCTGCGCACCACATTGAGATACTCCTCAATGTCCACCCATTCGTCGGGCTTCGCCATATTGTTCGGCGCGCAGCCATACAGATATGCGGGCACGCCATGACTACGCCAATGCTTGGCGTCCGAGCCGCCGAGGCTCACCGTCGGGACCGGAACGCGCCCCGTCAGCGCGGAGACGGTGTCGCGCAGGATGCCGACCATGCGGTGGCCGGGATCGCTGAAGCTCGGTTCGCTCGAATGCGTGCGGACCGGCGTGACCCGCGCCTCGGGATAACGGCGCAGGACGGTGTCGACCTCGCCCATCACCTGCGCCTGCGTCGTGCCCACGGGGAGGCGGATATCCACCTCGATGCGGCGATGACCGGGGAGCATGTTGATCTTCAGCCCGCCTTGGATCACCCCCGGCGACACGGTGATGCGATCGAGGATGCCACCTGCCCCCTCCCCCAACACGGCATCCATCGTCGCGCGCGAAGCCTCGAGAGCGCCTCGCACGGCGTCGGACTGCATCACCCGCATCTCCTCGAGGCGATAGAGATCGCGCACCAGTTCACTGGCTATGCGGATCGCATTGCTGCTCAGATGCGTATAGGCGGCATGGGCGCCCGGCGTGTCGATCTCGAAGATGAGGCGCAACGTGCCCTTTTCTCCGAAGCGGATGGTGCCGGCGCTCGGTTCGCCGTTCAGGCAGCAATCTCCGCGGCACTCGTCGGGATAGGCTTCCAGGAGCCACCGCGCGCCCCAGGTGCCTCCAGTCTCCTCATCGGAAACGCAAGTGAGCGTCAGCCGGCCTCCCAGCCTGTCGCGCAGGCGGTTGAGATAGATGGCGGTCCAGATCGAGGCGGCGGTGCCGCATTTCATGTCCACCACGCCGCGTCCATGGATACGGCCGCCCGCTACTGCGCCGCTCCAGGGATCGCGCGACCAGGTTTCGGCGGGGCCTGCCGGGAAGACATCGATATGGCCATTCAGCACCAGATGCGGACCCGCGCCGCCGAAGGAACCGACGATATTCGGCAATTCGGGCTTGGCGGCTCGGATCTCCGCAGGGAAGCCATGCGCCTGGAGATGATCGAGCAGGAAGCGGGCGGCGGCGCTTGTATCGCCAGGCGGGTTCGGGCTCGGCACCGCGGTGAAGCGGGAGAGGAACCCGATCAACGTATCCCGATCCTGATCGATCCAGGCCAGGATTTGTTCACGCACGCTTATCGGCATCATGCCCTCGCCGGATCGGCTTCCACCGGAAAGAAGCCGCGGCGTCTCGATTCCGCCCAGACACGGCGCGTGGCATCGGCACCCGCGCCGATGATCGCGGCTTCATCGATGCCGACCGCGTGCCGGTGCCGGATCACCGCCCGGCCGGCGACCAATACCGTGTCGATATCGGCGGCCGTCGCGTACCAGACGAGGCTCCGTATCGGATCGTTGAGCGGGTGCAGATGCGGCTTCATCGCATCGATCAGCAAGAGATCGGCCGCGGCGCCCTTTTCGATGCGCCCGAGATCAGGACGGCGGATGATGTCCGCGGCGTCCATTGTCGCCGCACGCAGCAAGGCGGCAGCGGTCGCGGCATCGCCGGCACCGAAGGCCTGCTTCGAGGCAAAGCCGGTGGCGCGCATCTGCGCGAAGAAGTCCATGCGCTCGGCATCCGTGCCGATCCCGGTGCGCACGCTGGCCCTGCGGAACCGCTCGAAGCATGGCGCCTTGCCGCCGCGCAGGAAGACGCTGGCGCAATTGGCGATGGCCGCGCCTGACCGGCCGAGCTCACCGAGCTCGTCGTCGGTCAGATGCGTGCCATGCGCGAAGATCACGCCCTCGCGCAGCAATCCGACCGAATCCATATAGGCGGCGCAGCCCATGCCGTGCTGCCTCCTGACGCGGTCGACCTCGCCCTGGCTTTGGGCAAGATGGATGGTGGCGAGGATGGCGCGCTCGCGGGCCATGGCATCGACGGCGCGCAGCAGATCGGGGCCGCAGGAATCGGCGGCATGCGGGCCGAGCAGGACGCGCCGGAGACCACGCGGCCCCTCGTCATAGACGCCGAAGAGGCGTTCGAACTCCGCTAGGCCCGTCTCCCCCTCGAGGCTGCCGCGCGACGCGCCGGCCGTCGCGGCGTCCTCCGCCCCAGCCGCCGGCGAGAAGAGATACGGCGCCGCATAGAGCCTCAGGCCCCATTCCCGCGCAAGGTCGAGGATCGCCGCTTGCGGCGGGCGGAACTGGTCGACCAGCGTCGTGACGCCGCTACGGAGCACCTCGAGCAGGCCGAGCGCCATGATCGCCTTCATCTCGCGCGGTTCGAGAAGGCTCGCGGCGAGGCCGCCCATCGGCATCAGCATGGAATAGACCTTGCTCTCGCCGATGACGCCGCGGGGAAGATCGTCGACGATGCCGCGGAACAGGGGGGCGTTGATCGTGTGGTTGTGCAGATTGACGAAGCCCGGCACCGCAATGCCGCCGGGCACGGCGATCACCTCGGTATCGGCGGGTGGATCGCGCGTCACGTCCGCGATGCGGCCCTCTTCCACGACGATCGCATGGTCCGGCAGCGGCACCTGCCGTCCCTCGAGCGTGGCGATCGTCCAGGCTGTCCTGATCACCAGGCGCGCCATCTTCGAGTTCCTCTCAGATATGGAAGGCCGACCAGGACAGGCCGAGAGCATCGCGCGCTTGTGGCACGCAGCTCGGCCGGAGTAAATTCGGCGCAACCTCAGCCGGAAAACGATCCATGAACCATCCGTCCCATGCCGAACGTTTCGGCAACTTCGTCACGGGCACGCGGTTCGCGGAGGTTCCGGCGGCGATCGTGGCGAAGGCGAGACGCCATATCCTCGATACGTTCGGCGCAGGGCTCGCGGGCGCGACCTCCGACGAAGCGTCGCGCCTGCTGGCGATGATCACCGCGACCAACGAGGCTGGCGCGACGCCGATATGGGGCACCAGTGAGCGCACCACGCCGCGCAGCGCAGCGCTGGCGAACGGGGTGGCGGCGCATTCCTTCGAACTCGACGACACCGGCGGCTGCGACCATTCGGGCGCCGTCGTGCTGCCGGCCGCCGTGGCGGCGCTCGACCTATGCACGGATGCGGTCAGCGGCGGCGAGCTCATCACCAGCGTCGTGCTCGGCTACGATCTCGGCCGCCGCGTCATGGAGGCCTTGGGCGGCTACGACCCGCACAACGCGGCCGGCTGGCATTCCACCGGAACCTGCGGCACCTTCGCGGCCGCTGCCGCCGCCGCGAGAGTGCTGAAGCTCGACGCGCGGCAATGCACCTCCGCCATCGGCCTCGCAGCGAGCTTCTCCGGCGGGCTTTGGGCCTTCATCCATGACGGCTCGCAGGCGAAGCGCATCCATGCGGGCCGGGCCGCCGAGGGTGGCCTGCTCGCGGCGCTTCTGGCGCGTCAAGGCGTGACCGGGCCTCGATGTGTCTTCGACGATGTCTGGGGCGGGTTCTTGCGCACCTACGCGCATGCTCCAACCGATGTCGACGCGCTCACCCGTGATCTCGGAACGAGCTGGAAATTCGAAAGCGCGGCGATCAAGCCCTATGCTTCGTGCCGCGGCACGCATTCGGCGGTCGACGCCATCGGCAAGCTCCTGGATGGGGGATTGACGGTCGACGCGATCACGGAGGTGCGTCTGCGCATGAGCCCCTTCTTGCACGGCATGTGCGGCGGGCGCGACGTGGCCTTGATGCCCGCGGCGCAGATGAGCCTGCCCTATGCGGTCGCGGCGCGGATGGTGCTCGGCAGCGCCGGCCTGTCCGCCTACGCGCCCGAGCCGCGCAACGATCCGCGCCTGCACGCCGCCATGGCGAAGATCGCGCTCGAGACGGATGATCGCATGGCGCCGAACGATGACCCCTATGTCACGGTCGTGGCAGCCGATGGACGGCGGCTCGAGGAGCGCGTCACCGTTGCGCTCGGTGCCCCCGGCAATCCGCTCAGCGACGAGGCGCTGCTTTACAAGTTCCATGAGCTCGCAGGCTTGGTCTTGAGCACCGCGCAAGCGCGGCGGCTGGCGGATACGGTGCTCGCGCTCGACGGGGTCGCGGATGCGAGGATGCTGCCGACGCTGCTGGCGGCGGGCTCCTCCTCCACCTCTCCCCTTGGGGGAGAGGTCGGCCGAACGAAGTAAAGCCTAGCCCACAAAGGGAGAGGTGGGCGCCGGCGCTCATCGACTTTCGACTCACCGCCGCCGGCCCTATAGGATGAGGCCGGGGCGCGTCTCCGCATCGAGCGGCCAGATGGGGCGCGCCACCCGCGTGTAAGGGATCTTCCTGTAGTCGCGGCTGAGAGGTCCGTCGGAATCGATATAGATCACCTTCTTGGCGATGGGCCCGAAGGCCGCCATGAAATGGTTGGTCGATTTGACCACGATCAGCTTCTTCTCGAGGGGATCGATGCCGAGATTGGTGAAGAGCTCGAGGCCGAGCGCCTGGGTGCGGTTCGAGATCAGCGCCACCTCGACGCCGCCGACCCGAATGGCGGCGCAATCGCCGAGCGGCACCTGCGTCGGGCCGAAACTCTGCCAGCAATCGCGCTTGAGACCCGTCACCTTGACGTCGGCGTCGATCGGGGCGCCCGAGGTCGGGCCGATCTTGCCGCCGAAGCGCAGGGGGAACTCGGCGCCGAGCCCGGCATCGAAGCACAGACGCACCGCGATCGGATCCCAGAGCGGCCCGAGCGCCGCGTCCTCGACGCCGCGCTCGATCAGGCGGCGCAGGATCGAAGTGTTGTCGGAGGGCGCCCCGCCGCCCGCATTGTCGGCGGGGTCGGCCATCACGACGGGCGCATCGTTGAAGGCGAGGCCCGTCGAGATGCCGTCATCGACGCCATAATAGTCCGGCATCGTCTTGCCGCGCATCGACACGAATTCCTCCCCGATCCTTATCGCCAAGGCATCCCCCTTCTGCTTGTCGCCGTCCATGACGACGAGGATGCGGCCGCCGAGCTCGGGCACGTCCGCATAGGGGAAGCAGTGGCCGATCGAGATCGACAGGATGCCGTCCTTGCCCTCCATCGCCTTCATCCTGTCGACGAAGGCGCGCATCACGGGCAAGGTCGTCGGGTAGCTCTGGATCTGCCGGCAATCATAGAGCGACATCACGGGCTTCGCCTGCCCGCGCAGCGTCTTCAGCAGGATGTCGAGCATGTCCTCGGCGCGCTCCACCACGTCGGTATGCGGGAATTCCTTGTAGAGGACGATGATGTCGGCGAGGCGCACGCGCTTCAGCGTCAAATGGCAATGCGGGTCGAGCTCGACGCCGATCACGGTCTTGGGCCCTGCGACCGAGCGCACGCGCTCGATGATGTCGCCTTCGACATCGTCATAGCCATGCGCCACCATGGCGCCATGCAGCCCCAGCAGCACGCCGTCGACGGGCAGCGCCGCCTTCAGCTGCGCGATCACCTCGTCGCGCATGAACTCGTAGGCCTCGCGGTTGGTCGTCCCGGCCGGGCTCGCCGCGAAGCAGCTTCCCTCGATGAGGGTGAAGCCTTCGGCCTTGGCGCGCCGCCGCGCCACGAAGAGCGGCGCCGTGCACATCAGCGGCGTATCCTCGGGATGCTCGCCGGGCCGCAGGAACACGTTCTCCTTATAGGCATCGATGCTGGTCGGCATGGGAGAAAAGGTGTTGGTCTCGGTAGCGATCGTGGCGGCGAACAGGCGCATCGGCATCCCCATGGGTTTCGCCTCATCTAAGCGCGGCGGCGCGGCGATTGACAAGGCGCAGGACCGATTTCCTCGCCCGATGGCGAGGCGCCCATGTTTGATTTGAGAGAGGGTATTCAAAGCTCCGAGCCGGAAGCGGCCGACGCGTGCGGCGATACGAATCGCCGGACTCCCCAACCTGCGACGCTTGACCGATGAGACCGCCCACCCGTACCC
>JBIOEJ010000047.1:0-37338 GCA_044445965.1 Hyphomicrobiales bacterium | reverse complement strand
CTCCCGCTGCCACGATCTGCGTGACGATCGGACCCTTGAGCACCCCGCTCGCCTCGATCTTCGCCTTGGTTGCCTCGGCGAGACGCTTCTGCTCGTCGTCATGGTAGAAAATCGCCGTGCGATACTGCGTGCCATGGTCGCAGAACTGCGCATTCTTGGTCAGCGGATCGATATTGTGCCAGAAGATTTCGACGAGCCTCTCATAGGTGACCTTGGCCGGGTCATAGACCACTTGGACGGACTCGGCATGGCCGGTCGTGCCGCTCGAGACTTCCTCATAGGTCGGATCGACTTTCGTGCCGCCCGTATAGCCGACGGTCGTCTTGATCACACCCTCGAGCCCGTCATAAGGCGGCTGCATGCACCAGAAGCAGCCGCCCGCGAAGGTCGCGATCGCGCTGGTGCCAGAGGCTGCCTTCGCCGGCGACATCGAGCTCTCCTCCCATAGCGTCATCCAGGCGAGAAACGGCAAAGCCGCCAGAGCGAGGATCAGGAGCCGCAGGCTCGCCACGTGAGCGGGGTTGGGCGATTTCGTCATGGCCGAATCCTTCGCGAGAGAATGCGCAGAGGCACGAGGCTCACGCCTGCGCCGGCGTGAAGCTGAGCGCAACCCCATTCATGCAATAGCGCAATCCGGTCGGCTTCGGACCATCGTCGAAAACATGGCCGAGATGGCCGCCGCAACGGCTGCAACCGACCTTGGTGCGCACCATCATGTAGCTGCGGTCCTCGGCCGTCTCGACCGCGTTGGGGATCGGCGCGTAGAAACTCGGCCAGCCGGTGCCGCTATCGAACTTCGTCTCCGAGAGGAAAGCCGGCTGGTCGCAGCCGGCGCAGGCGAATACGCCCTTGCGATGCTCGTCGTTCAAGGGGCTGGTGAAGGGGCGCTCCGTACCTTCCTGGCGCAGCACGTCATATTGCGCGGGAGTGAGGATCTTCCGCCATTCGGCGTCGGCCTTCATGACAGGAAAGACCTTGCCGCCTTCGGCGGACGCATCGGCGGCGCGGCCGAGGGGTAGATATCTGGTGAAGACTGCCGCTCCGGCGATGGCCGCCGCAAGGCCCGCCAAGCTTCGTCTCGAGATCATGGCGATGCTCCTCGATTGCGATCCAATATAGGTATTGAATATAGCGTAAATACGGGCCGTCACAGCGTCGGTTTCGCGATCGTGAGCGATATCTCACGCTGACGTGAAGGCCCTGCTACTCCAATCGCACCGACACGCTGTCAGTCGCGCCGGTTGAATCCATTACGGTCAAGCGCACGAATCCCGCCCCATCGGGCGCCCAGGCGGCATTGCGGCGCGGTTCGTTGCGGAGCACCGGTGCGCCGTTCACGAGCCAGGTGAGCGGCGGCAAGCCACCGAGCGCCTTCAGGGCGAGCGGCACCGAGATCCCGCCCGAAGAGAGCCCGAGATCGATATCGCCGCCATCGGGCGGGAAGGCGATCTTCAACGCTTCAGGAGCCGCCACGCCATTGCCCTGCGCCGGCAGCTGATCTTGCGCGGTCAGGCGGCGCAGCGGCGGCGGCAATGCTGCCGTCGTGCGCGCGAAGATCACCCCCAGTGGCGCCGGAATCGATTCGACATCACGGCCCAGCCTGGCGAAAGCATCGAACAGGATCGGCCCGGCGGCCACGCGCCCGACAAGCCCCGGCACCGCGCCATTGTCCGGGCGCCCGACCCAGACCGCAATCGTGCTCCTCCTGTCGAAGCCGGCGGCCCAGGCATCGCGATAGCCATAGGAGGTGCCGGTCTTGAAGGCGATGCGGCCGGCAACCCCATTGGTCGGCGGCAGCGCGCCCTTGAGGATATCGGCGACATACCAGGCCGGCACCGCCTCGGTGAAGCGCGATGGCGAGCCCGGGATCTCGTTGACCCGCCGCACCAGCGCCGGGGCGTCCCCTCCCCGCGCCAGCCCGGCATAGAGCCGCGCAAGATCGTTCAGCGTGATCCCGACCCCGCCGAGCCCGACCGCGAGGCCGGGCGCCGCCTCGTCCGGCAACTTGATCCTCACCCCGGTCGCCCGCAGCCTGGCGATGAAGCGCGCCGGCCCGACCTGCGACAAGAGCGACACGGCCGGCAGATTGAGCGAAAGCTGCAAGGCGCGGCGCGCCGTGACCGCGCCCTGATAGGCAAGGTCGAAATTCTCGGGCGCGTAGGTGCCGTAGCGCGCCGGCCGATCGTCGAGCAGCGTTTCCGGATGGGCGATGCCGTCCCCGAAGGCGAGCGCGTAGATGAAGGGCTTCAGCGCTGAGCCCGGCGAGCGCACCGCACGCGCCATGTCGATCGAGCCGGAGCGTTTCTCGGAGAGGAAATCGGGCGAGCCGACATGGGCGCGCACCTCTCCCGTCGCGTTGTCGATCACCAGGATCGCAGCCGAAAGCCGCGGATCGAGCGCCGACAGACGTTGGCGCGCCAGCGCCTCCAGCGCAGCCTGCAGCCTTGCGTCGATGGTGAGCCTGATGACCCGTTCACGCGGCGTTGCCTCCAGCGCTTCCTGCGCGGCGTGCGCCGCGATCGCCGGGAAGGCGCGTCGCTCGGTCGGGATGGGTTCGGCCTTGGCATATTCGGCCTCGGCGGACGTGATCAGACCGCGCCCCAGCGCCCTGTCGAGCACGCGGGCGCGGGCGCGCTCGGCGGCTTCGGGGAAGCGGTCGGGCCGGCGCGTCTCAGGCGATTGCGGCAAGGCGACGAGCAGCGCCGCCTCGCCGATGGAGAGGCGCTTCGGTTCCTTGCCGAAATAGGCCAGGCTCGCGGCGCGCAAGCCTTCGAGATTGCCCCCATACGGCGCGAGCGCCAGGTAGAGATCGAGCGTCTCGGTCTTGGAGCGAGCCTGATCGATCTCGACGGCGCGGATCATTTGCCTGAGCTTCGCCGAGATCGAGCGTTGCGCCCGAGGCTCGAGGAGCCGCGCCACTTGCATCGTCAGGGTCGAGGCGCCTGATATCGTGCGCCCATGAGTGAGCATCTGCCAGGCGGCGCGCAGGGTGGCCAGGGGATCGACGCCGTGATGCTTGAGGAAGCGCTGGTCCTCGAAGGCGATCAGCATGCCGAGATAGCGCTGATCGACGTCCTTGGCTTCGATCGGCAGCCGCCAGCGTCCGTCCTGGGTGGTGAAGGCGCGCAGCAACTTGCCCGAACGGTCGAGCACGACCGTCGAATCATCCTGGTCCGAAGGCCAGCGGATAGGCCCCAGCTCGCCGATGGCGCGCCACAGCCCATAGCCGCCGCTGGCGACGATCAGCAGAAAGAGGGCAAGCGCGCCGAAGACGAGGCGCCGTCCACCTCTCCCTTTGCGGGCTACGGCATCCACATATCTTCTCCGTGACGAATAAGGTCATCGCGGTTGTGCGCATCCCTTCTCCCGCAAGCGGGAGAAGGGGGTGCGCCCGGCGCAAAGAGCGACGCGTGAATCCCGAAGCCCCTCGCGGGAGAGGTGAGCTCGCCCCTACTTGGCAGACGCCACATCCAGCGTACCGAAGGCGGTTCGGCCGAAGCGCTCGGGGCGATACATGTCCTCGATCGTCGCGGGCGGATGCACATAATGCCCAGGCGATACGGCTCGCACCATATAGGCGAAGGCGAAGAGAGCGGGCTGGCCCGAGGCGCGGTCGGCGGCCACGACGAAACGGTCGTCGCGATATTCGGCGGTCGAGGGCGTCACGTCCTGCTTCAGCCAGTCGAGCGCGGAGAGCGAATCCGAATCCATCAGCTTCGGATTGTCGATCTCGAGGCCCGCCGGCAGCGGGTCGACGATCAGCACACGCGCATACTTCGCCTCGGGCTCGGTGATCTTGAGCACCACGACCAAACGGTCGTTCTGCTTGATCTTGGTCAGATCGGCCTTCGAGCCGTCGAGCTTGTAGTATTCGCGAGCGATCGAATAGCCCTGATTCGCGGCCGGATCCTCGATGAGCGGGTTGCCGGAAACCGTGAGGACCGATTGCGCGGGGAGATCGCTCACATTCTGCACGGTGATCGGCTTTGCCTGCAGCGCCTCGTCCGAGTAGCGGGCGTTGAAGGTGCCCTTGCGATCGTCGCCATCGACCTTGACGACGAGCTCCTTCGAGGTCGCGGCGAGCGCCTGGGCGGCGAGCACCATCCAGGCATTCTCCTGGGTGCTGGTGTAGAAGCGCGAGGCGCGGGCATCATCCATGACCATGCTCGCCTTGACGAGCTGGTCCTGGGGAAGACCCGACTCCGCCGCGAGCGCCAAGGTGCCGGCCCCATCCCGCAGTCGCGAGCCGTAATCCGGGCGCGACAGGCCGATATCCTTGACATGGCGTAACAGATCGAAGGCCGAGGCGAAGGCCGCCTGCGAGCGTCCCTTGTCGCCCAGCAAAGCCAAGGCCGCCGCGATCTGGGCCCGCGCGAACGGGCTCTCGAAGACATCGAGCTTGGTATCGGCGGCATAGCGAAGATCGCCCACGATCGGGCGATGATTGCGCGCCAGCACATAGGCCGCATAGGCAAAGCCGTCCGCGTCCTCCGCCTTCAGATCGGCATGGTTGACGACGAAGTTGCGCAGCCGGTCGAGCGCCGCTTGGAAAGCGATCTGCGGCACCTCGAAATTCCGCTCGCGAGCCCGTGTCAGGAAGTCGGTGGTGAAGGCGTCGAGCCAGATGTCATCGGAGGATTCCTGCGACCAGAGGCCGAAGGAACCGTTCGAGGACTGGCGCGACAACACCCGCTCGATCGAGGTCTTGATGCGCCCATCGATATCGGGGTCGAGGCCGAGCCGCTCCGTCGAGGCGAGCTGGTTGACGTAGAGGAGCGGCATGGCGCGCGACACGGTCTGCTCGGTGCAGCCATAGGGATAGCGGTCGAGCGCCTGCAGCAGCGCCGCCACGTCGATCGCGACGAGCGGGGCGACCGAGACGCCGACCGAGCCCGTGCTCGGCAGGAACTCGGAGAGCAGATCCTTCGAGATGGCGAGGCTCGCCTGCGGCGGCATCGGCCGCACGATGCGGCGATAGACTTCCGGCCGCCCCGGCTCGATCCTCACCGCCAATGTCTGCGTGAAGGTCCCGCCCCCGCCCGTGAGCTTCACATCGAGCGTGCCGGTGCCGATACCGGCTGCCGTCACCGGGATCTGGATGCTCTTCCTCTCATGCTCGCCGAGCCGCAAGGTCGAATGGGTCGCGGTCGCCGGCAGCACGAGCGGGCCATGCACATCGACATCGATCGCGAAGTCGCCGGTCGGCAACTCGACATTGTTGATGTCGAGATTGAAGCGCGTCTGATCGCCGAGATTGAGGAAGCGCGGCAATGTCGCCTCCGCCACCACCGGATCGCGCACGATCACGTCCTTGGCGGCATGCGCGACCTTGGTCTTCGACCAGGCGGCGGCCATCACGCGCACCGTGCCGTTGAAGGCCGGCAGGTCGAAGGAGATGTTGGCCGTCCCGTTGGAGCCGACCTTGACGATGCCGGAATAGCGCGCCAGCGGCGGCTGGGTCGGCGTATCGGCCTTGAGGCCGCCGCCTGCATCGCCGCCGGAACGGATGGCCCCCTTCTCGCCCTGCATGCCGTCGATCAGGAAGCCATAGAGGTCGCGGACCTCGGCGCCCATCTGGCGCTGCCCGAAGAAATATTCGCCGGGCTTCGGCACTTCGTAGCCGGTAAGGCTCAGTATGCCGACATCGACGGCCGCGACCGTGACATAGGCCTCCTCGCCGGGCTCGAGGCCGGCGAGCTTCACCGGAATATCGAGCTGGCCACGTGGACGCACCTTCTCCGGCGGCGTCAACTCCACGCTGAGCGCATGCGAAGCCGGATCGATGCCGAACCAGGCAAGCCCCAGCGCCCGGCCGGGCAGCCGCTTGGCGGCGGTGTCGAGCGGGCGGTGCACCAGGGCGACCATATAGGCGCCGGCGCCCCAATTCGGCTTGATCGGCATGGCGACGTCATTATCGCCCGCCTTGATGTCGATCGTCTTGAGATCGTAGACGCCGTCGCTGACGACCGCGATGGTCGCGGTGCCGGCGAATTTCGAGGCGAAGTGCAGTTTCGCCGTGTCGCCCGAATTGTAATCGTGCTTGTCGAGCGTCACTTCGAGCGTGTCGGGCGTGTCCGAGGTCGCGCCGCCGCCCCAGCCGGCATAGAAGCTGACGGCTGTCTGCGCCGCGCCATTGGCGGCGCGGACATCCAGGCGATAGAGGCCGTATTTCACCTGCGTCTCGATCTCGGCTGGAGCATTCGCCGCGATGTCGAGGCGCCCATCGGCGATCTTGCGGGTCGTGGTCACGGTCTCGTATTGCCAGCTCCCGTCCCGGCGAAACCATTGATAGGATTTGTGGACCTCGTTCAGCGTCCAATCGACCCCCTTCTCGGCCGAGCGCGCCCCGTTCACGTCGGCGGCGACGAGCTCGAATTTCGCGGGCGAGTTCTCGGCGAGCTGGTCATCGCTGAACAGCTTCTTGACGCCGATGACCGGATGGGACGGCCTGATCGGCAAGGTCACGGTGCGATCGAGCGAGCGGCCGCCCGGCTCTGCGACGGTCAAGGTGATCTTGGCCTCGAGCGGCCTCGGCGCCAGGACATCGTCGAGCGGTACGACCACGTCGGCATGGCCCTTGGCGTCGGTCGTCGAGGTCTCCTCGAGCGCGTTCGACTGGTTCTCGAAGGCCTCGTCCTGAAGCCCGACCGCATAGCCTTCGAGCCCCGGCAATGTGCCGCCATCGATCGGCTCGATCGTGACCGTCCCGGTAACATCGAGGCCGGAGCCCGGCGCCCCGTAGAGGAAGCGCGCATCGACCCCGATGCGAGCCGGCTGGCCCGCCTTCAAGATCTTCTCGGACGGGGAGAGGGTCACCTCGAGCTTTTGGGGAACGTAATCCTCGAGGAGGAAGCTCGTTTCGCCGATCGGATCGGATTTCGGGTCGGCATAGGCTTGGATGCGCCAAGTGCCGTGCTGTGCGCCCGAGAGCAGCGGCAGCGCGAAGGCCCGCCCGCCGAGGCCCTGATCGTCGAGCTTGACGCGCTTGTATTCGACGCCGTCCGGCCGCTGGATGATGATGGTCACCGGCATGCCGGCGACGACCGCCCCTTTCGCGTCGCGTACCAGCGTGGTGAGGAACACGGTCTCGCCGGAGCGATAGACGCCGCGCTCGGTGAACAGGAAGGCGTCGAGCGCCGTCTGCACCAGCCTGCCCTTGACGCCGCGATCGGTGAGATCGAAGGCCGTCAGCTGCAGATCGAGGAAGCCGTAATCGCCCTTGCCGTCCGAGGCGACCACCATGGACGGCGCCATGCCGCCCGTGCCGCGGGCGAGGCCCGGATTGAAATGCGCATAACCGTTGGCGTCGGTGGTCTTGGTGTCGAGCACCTCGTTGTTCTTGGCGATCAGGCGCAGCTCGACTCCAGATAGCGGCGCGGCGCTGGCGAGCGATTTCAAGAGCACATGCACGCCGTCGGTGCCCGAAAAGGCAGTGAGGCCGAAATCCGAGACCACGAACCACTGGGTGGCGCGCGAGGAGTCGTCGTCATCGGCGGCGCCATCGGGCCAGGCGCTCATGACATAGACGCCGGCCTCGAGCTTGCCGACCGCATCGAGCACCGGGAAAGCGGTCGTCACATCGGCGTTCGGGATCGGCTTCACGTCGAGCGAGCCGCTCCAGACCTTGACGCCGTCCTGATCCGATATCTGGCCCGCGCGGTAGGCCGAGATCTGATTGAGGAAGTCATCCGAGCGCACGGTCGACAGCAAGCTGCGGTCGCCGATGCGGTTGATGACGATATCGATCTTGGCGGCATTGACCGAGATGATCGGGATGCCTTCCTGGCCGATGCGCGGCAGGATGTAGTTCTTGCCGCTGAAGCGAACCTCGGGCGAGCGGTCGCGGACATAGATCTCGTAATCGGCGGATTTCAGGAGAGTCTCGCCGACCGAGGAGGGCAGCCCCTGGCGCACCACGATGGCGTAGCGCTCGCCATGCTTGACGCCCTCGACGCAAAGCTGGGCGTCCTCGGCGGTGACGGCGGCGTTGGCGTTGCCGGATACCGCGACGTAAGGCGCGAAATCCAGCTTGCCGGTTTGCAGCGGGTCCGAGAACTGGAAGCAGATGCGCGGCGACACCGAATCCGAATCGACCTTGTAGTCGACGATGCGGAAGCCGTGCTCCTTGCGCAGATCCTCATAGGTCGAGCGGATATCGGCGTCGTCGACGCGGTCGAGGCTGGCCCGATAGGCGTTGAGCGCGGGACGCCATTGCTGGCGGTCGGCGTAGACTTGGCCGAGCAGAGCGAGCGCCTTTGCCTCATCGGCCGTGCTCGCGGCGCGTTGATAGGAGGCGTAGGCGGCATCGATGGCGCGCTCGCGCAGCACGTATTTCTCGCTGCCGTCCTTGGGCTCGACCGTGAAGGCCGCGCGGGCATAGCCGAGCCAAGCCGCCGCATTCTTCTCGTCGACGCCGATCGCCGCGCCGAGAAGGCCGAGCGCGCGGCGCGCATCGCCACGCGAAAGAGCGACGAGACCATCGGAAGTGAGCTGGGCGGCCGGGCGCTGGATGAGGTTTCCGGCCTCCTTGCGCAAGGTGGCCTGGAGGCGGATGACGTCGCTTGCGAGATCGTCCCGAACGAAGGATTTGTCGGCAAAGGCCGGATAGGCGAGCAGCAAACCGCAGACGAAGGCCAACAGGCAAGACAACCGGCGCATTCGAAACCCCTCCGCTACGACGGCCAGATTGGAGGGTCCCAACATGGCCGGACCGTGACGCAGCTATGACTGCCGTTTGTCAGTTTAGCAATCGGGGAAGGCGACCTTGGATCGATTGGTCACGGAAACCGACGTTTCCGTCATGGCCGGGCCGATTCTTTGCTCGAGACCTGGCCCGGCCATGGCGAAACCGGGAAGAAGGGCGGCTCACTCCAAATGGAACTTCTTGAACTCGCGATGCTCGGCGCGGATGCGGCGCACCGTCCCGGTCGCCGAGCGGTAGACGACGGTCTCGGTCTCGATGACCTCCTTGCCGAAACGCACGCCCGACAAGAGTGCGCCGTCCGTCACCCCGGTCGCGGCGACGATCACGTCGCCCGAGGCGAGATCGCGCAGATCGTATTTGCGCTTCGGATCCTTGACGCCCATGGCGGCGGCGCGCGCGCGCTTCTCTTGCGTGTCGAGGATGAGGCGCCCTTGCATCTGGCCGCCGACGCAACGTAGCGCGCCCGCCGCCAACACTCCCTCGGGAGCCGCGCCGATGCCGAGATAGATGTCGATGCCGGTCTCCTCCGGCTTGCTGGTGAAGATCACGCCCGCGATATCGCCGTCGGTGATCAAGCGGATGCCGGCGCCGAGGTCGCGCACCCGCGAGATCAGCTCGGCATGGCGCGGGCGGTCGAGAATGAGCGCGGTGATCTCGTTCGGGGAGACCCCCTTCGCCTTGGCGACGGCGCGGATATTCTCCTCGGGCGTCGCGTCGAGGTCGACCAGGCCTTTCGGATAGCCGGGGCCGATGGCGATCTTCTCCATGTAAACGTCGGGTGCATTGAGCAGCGTGCCGTGCTCGGCCATCGCCATGACGGCGATCGAGCCCGGCATGTCCTTGGCGCAGAGCGTCGTGCCCTCGAGGGGATCGACGGCGATATCGACCTTCGGCCCTTTGCCGTTGCCGACCTTCTCGCCGATGAACAGCATGGGCGCCTCGTCGCGCTCGCCCTCCCCGATGACTACCGTGCCGTCGATCTGGAGCTTGTTCAACTCGCGGCGCATGGCATCGACGGCCGCCTGATCGGCAGCCTTCTCGTCGCCACGTCCGCGCAGTCTCGCGGAAGCGACCGCGGCACGCTCCGTGACGCGCACCAGCTCCAGCGTCAGGATGCGCTCGATGATCTTATCGGTCCGGACCGTGATGGCCTCGCTCATGGCGTCCCTTCCCTGGTGACGTAGCGTTCTCGGACGCGGCGCCCTAATCGCGCTCGATGCGGATCACCTGCGGCGGCTCGGCGATGTGCCCGTCTACCGTAACCGCGTCAAGGGCGGTCCGAATGGCGCTCTCGGTCGTCGCATAGGTGATCAGGACTACCGGCACCGCGCTCTCGGCGCCGCTTTGGGCGAGCGAGGCGGCGGGCTTGCGCGCCCGCCCCTTCTGCAAGATGCTCTCGAGCGAGATTTTCTGCTCGCCGAAGCGCGTGGCGATAGCGGCCGCGGCGCCCGGATGATCATAGACCGAGAGGCGCACGTAGTAGCCGCCCTCATGGCGCTGCATCGGCACGCGCACGGGCTCGGCGAGCTGATCGACGGGCAAGCCGAAGGGTGGAATGACGCAGCCGCGCGCGATATCCGTGATGTCGGCGACGACGGCCGAGGCCGTTGCCGCCCCGCCGGCGCCAGGGCCGATAAGGGTGATCTCGCGCACCGCATCGGCGTCGATGGTCACGGCGTTGGTGACGCCCATGACCTCGGCGATGGCCGCGCCCTTGGCTACCATGGTCGGATGCACACGCTGCTCGACGCCGTCTTGGGTGCGCATGGCGACGCCGAGCAGCTTGATGCGGAAGCCGAGCTCGTCGGCCATGGCGAGATCGAGCGGGGCGATGGAGGCGATGCCTTCCACATGAATGGCTTCCGCGTCGATTCTCGTACCGAAGGCGAGGCTCGTCAGGATCGCGAGCTTATGGGCGGTGTCGAAGCCGCCGACATCGAAGCTCGGATCCGCCTCGGCATAGCCCAGGCGCTGGGCATCCGCGAGCACCTCGGCGAAGGCGAGCTTCTCCGTCTCCATGCGGCTCAAGATATAGTTGCAGGTGCCGTTGAGGATGCCTTGGATGCGGGTGATCTCGTTGCCGGAAAGCGCCTCGCGCAGCGTCTTGATGATCGGGATGCCGCCTGCGACCGCGGCCTCGAAGGCGAGCGGAACCTTGGCCTTTTCGGCCGCCCGCGCAAGCTCGGTACCATGCTTGGCGAGCAGCGCCTTGTTGGCTGTCACGACGGCTTTGCCGGCGCCGATCGCCGCCTCGACGGTGGCTCGCGAGGGTCCTTCATCGCCGCCGATCAATTCGACGACGAGGTCGATGCCTGGAGCCCTCGCGAGCTGCACCGGATCGTCGAACCAGGCCGCCACGGCGAGACCGAGGCCGCGATCGCGCTTGCGATCGCGCGCCGACACGGCCGCGACCACGATCTCGCGGCCGGCGATGCGCGAGAGCGCCTCGCGCCGCGCCGACAGGATGCGGCAGACGGCTGCGCCGACGGTTCCAAGGCCGGCGATACCGACGCGAAGGGGGTTGTCGTCGAGGGGCATGGGACGGGTTCAACCGGGCGGGCGAGGTCGCGGCGTTTGTGCCCGATGCCGGCCTTCGAGGCAAGGATGAGCACGCAGGTGGTGCCTCGACCTCATCGCCTCCATCGGGCTTGCCCAATGGGCCGCTCATCGCTCACCTCATCTCGTGGCGGCGGCCGACCGCTCGAGCATACGGGCGTAGCGTGTCAGCGGAAAGCAGAGGCAGAAATAGATCAGCGCGCCAAGGCCATAGACGGTGAAAGGCTCGAAAGTGGCATTGTTGATGGCGTTCGAGGTGCGCAGCAATTCGTCGAAGCCGATGATCGAGGTGAGCGCCGTGCTCTTCACGAGCTGCACCAGGAAGCCGACGGTCGGCGCGCGGGTCATGTGGAATGCCTGCGGCAGGACGATGAGCCGCATCCGCGCGATATAGTGAAGGCCCAGAGACGCGGCGCCTTCCCATTGGCCGCGCGGCACGGCCTCGACCCCGCCGCGCCAGATCTCGGCGAGGAAGGCGCTGGCGCACAGCGTCAGCCCGACGACGGCGGTCGACCATGCCTGGATTCGAAAGCCGAGGAGCGGCAGGCCGAAGAAGACCAGGAAGAGCTGCATCAAGAGCGGCGTTCCCTGGAAGGCGGCGATGTAGAGCTCGGCCGGCCGGCGCAACCACCATCGCCTTGCGGTCCGCGCCAGCAATACCGCGAGGCCGGCAATGCTTCCGGTGGCGAAAGCGACGAGCGACAAGAGGATCGTCCAGCGAGCCGCGAGCAGCAGGTTGCGCAATATGTCCCAGAAGGTGAACTCCATCAGCGTATCCCCGCCGGCAGGAACCGCCGGTCGCCCGCAATCATCAGCCGGCGCAAGCCGACGCTCAAAAACAGGTAGACCAGCGTCACGACGAGGTAGGTCTCGAAGGACCGGAAGGTCCTCGCCTGAAGCAGATCCGCCTCGTAAGTCAGGTCGCGCACCGCGATCTGCGACACCACCGCCGATTCCAGCATGGTGATCACGATCTGGCTCGTGAGCGCCGGAAAGATCACTTTCAGCGCCTGCGGCAGCACGATCTTGACGAAGATCTGGTGAGGCCGCAGGCCAAGGGTGAGGCCGGCTTCGCGCTGGCCCGCGGGCACCGCATCGAGGCCGGCACCGACGATCTCGATCCCATACGCCGCAAGATTGATGGTCATTGCGAGGATCGCCGCGATGACGGCATCGAGGCGCAGTCCGAGGCTCGGAAGGCCGAAATAAATGAAGAAGAGCTGCGCCAGGAACGGCGTGTTGCGGATCAGCTCGACATAGGAGGCGACCGCGCTGCGCATCGCGGCGTAACGACTGCGGCGGCCGGCGGCGCCAAGGACGCTGATGACGGTGCCGAGCATGGCGGTCACGACGATCAGGAAGATCGTCATGAGCGCGCCGTTGCCGATCAGCCGGGCCGCATCGCCGAGCCAACTGAAATCGAGGCTGTACTCCACCGGCTCAGAGGTCTTTCGGATCGAGCGGCTTGCCCAGCCACTTGACCGAAATCTTGTTCAGCGTCCCGTCGCTGCGCATCTTCGCGACGGTGTCATTGAGGATCTGCTTCAGGCGCGGCTCGTTCTTGTTGAGCGCGATATGGTCCGGCGAGGTCAGAAGCTGAAACTTCTGCTCCGGCTGCAGGGCCGTCTGGCGCGCCAGCACCTCGGCCCCGACATCGTTGCCGACGACCATGAGCTGCGTCTGGCCGGAGAGGAAGGCCTGGATCACCGAGTTGTAGTTGTCGAAGCGCCTGATATCGGCGCTCGGCGGCGCCGCCTCGGTCACCGACGTGTCCTCGAGCGTGCCGCGGTTGACGGCGATGCTCTTTCCGGCGAGGTCGGCCTTGCCTTCGACCTTCAGCGCATGCGGCCCGATGACCGCGATATAATAGGGCGCGTAGGCGTCGGTGAAGTCGATCACCTTCTCGCGCTCGGCGCTGTGGCCGACGCTCAACAGGATATCGACGCGATGCTCGGTCAGATAGGGAATGCGGTTTTGCCCCGTCACGGTGACGAGATCGACCTTCACCTTCAAGGCATCGGCGAGGATCTGAGCGACGTCGATGTCGTAGCCCTTGAGGCTCATATCGGTCGACACGGATGAGAAGGGCGGGAAATCACCGAAGACGCCGACCTTGAGGATGCCCGCCTTGGTGATGTCGTCGAGCGCGTCGGCGCGCGCCGTCGCCGTCCCGAGGCACAGGCTCGCGCCGATCAGAACGCCCGCCGCGACGGCGGCCGCGTTGAGAATAGACTTCGTGCTCATCTTCTTGTCCTTTCCGGCTTGGCTGCGAGGTCGATGCCGCAATATCCGTGCCGCCGAGCCGACCCGCGCTCGGTTCCTGATGCGCCACTATGGGCCGGGAAATGATTTCGGGAAACACAAAGGTGGGGCCGCAATGCCGGGCACCTTCTCCCGCTGGGGCGGGAGAAGGGAGGCGCGCCCGGCGTCGTGGAAAGGGCCCAGCGCCCTTATGTTGCACCGCTCGCCTCGCTGAAAATACAGCTGAATTACAGCCGCGCGCTCATGACCATTTCTCGGCCATGAAGGCCCGTTTCTCCTCGGCATTCTGTCGCGCAATGCGTGCGTGGACGCCGCGGGCATGCTCGAACACCAAGGCCATGGCGGCTTGATGGGCGTATTTGGCGCGGAGCTCGGCATCCGCCTTGCGCTTGGCCTCGGCTTCATCCTCCGCCTCGAGCTCGGCCACGGCCTGCTCGTGTGTGATCCACACGGGCTCGGCTGGCTCCCGCGGCGGCTGCTTGGCGCTGATCTCCTCCGGCACGATCGGCTCGGTCTGCGCTACCTCCTGCGCGCTCGGCTCGGCCTGCGCTACCTCCTGCGCGCTCGGCTCGGCCTCGGCGCTTGCTCGGGCGACCGGCCCCGCCTCGCAGTGCTCGTGAACCTTCGGCTCGGCTTCGGCTTGTTCCCGAGCCTTCCGCCCGATCTCCGCTTGCTCCTGCGCGTTCCGCTTGGCCTGCGCTTCCATTTGCGCCATCCGCTCTTCCTCGGCCGCTTCTTGCTCCGCGGTCGGCGGCGAGCCGTCCTCGTTGTAAGGAACCGAGCTGAGCCTGAATCTGACCCGCTCCGACGGCTCGGCTTCCTCCCGGCGCCGGCGCAGCATCTGCATATGAGTGTCGATGAGCTTCATCACCGTCGAGGCTTCCGAAGCGCTGATCTCGCCGGCGGCGACGGCCGACAGCAGGGCCTGCGTGGCCTTAGGCCCATCGTCCTCGGTCGCGATCTCGGGCAAGTGGAAAGCCACGCGCCGATCCCGTCCCGCCGGCAACAGGCGATCGATGCAGGCCTTCTGCGCCCGGCTATCGCCTTGCTTGGCGCGCTCGATGAACTTGCCGAGGATCGTCTCCCCCTCCCCTTCGAGCAGCGCCTCGAGCATCAAGGTCGTGACGTTGCGGCTGCCCTTGGGCCTGCCGCGCGGATTGCCCGACTGGCCGGGTTGAAATGGCCGGCCCCGGCGCTTTACCTCTGCGTCGGCGGCGGCGGTTCCGGCGTCGTGCTCGTCCTCGTGATCTTGCATGGCCTTGCTCCAATGTCCGAATAGATGGTCCCAAATAGGGATTTTCAGTTCCCTAATAGGGGACTAATATGGACAAAATGAGGCAAAAGAGTCGAGGGAACGAAATAGTGCGTGTTCGAAGCCTATCGGCTTGGGCAAGCGGCCATATCCCCACGTGGCGGGAGGGTGCGGGTTCATGCTCTTGCCGGCAAAGGCCGGCCCATGCGCTCCCCTGCCAGCTCTCGCGTCTGCCCGATAGGCAACGGCGCGCGGCCCGGACCAATGGAGGTCACTGCTTCACGACGGAGTCGCACCCGCTTCAGTGCGCCGGCTTCAGCTGGTGTTCAGGCGCCAGCCGGCATATCTTGTCGGCGGGTCTCCTCTCGAGGAGCGAAAGATGAAAAATCTCAGAGCCTTCGCCGCCTCCCTGTTCGTCCTGTCGTTGACGCTGCTTCTGCTCGCTTCGACGGCGGCGCAGGCGGTGTTACGCGACCCTCCTTAGCCGCTCTCGGCTGACAGGCGGTGGAGCGACTTTCTACAGCGACTTCATTTTGCCAGCGGTTCGGGCTTGCACCGATTTGAGGCGCGCCTCGATGTCGGAGTCGAACTTGTGCTTGGACTCTATGTGCGCCTTCAGCGAGCGGGGGTCCACGGCGTCCCCCTCGTCTCCGCTGCGCCCCTCGGCCGGATAGGCGCGGATCAACTGCAGGCCGAGCGTCGCGGCATGGTAGGCGTGATCGAGGCTTCGCTTCACCGCGTCCTGGTCCGGCAGCAATGCGATCCGTTCCGCATTGGCCATCTCGACCTCGGCATAGGCCTCTAGGAAATCCGCATAGAATTGCCCTACGTCTGCCCGAAGCTCGGGTTGAGCGTTGGCGAGGCAAAAGACATCTTTCTTCAAGACAAGCCTGCGCGCCGTCATGACATCGGCCGAGTAGCTTTCGAAGCTCGCCGATTGCGTCGCCTTGACCATGTACGACGGATATATGCTGAGCCAGGTCAACAACAGCTGAGCGGCATCATAATCCAGCGGCAAGCATTTGAAGCCCGCGGCCGGCAGACCCTGGGCAAAGTCTTCAGTCTGCAGATCCGCATCCAGATCCCCAAGAGCATCGATTTTCTCACGTAAGAGCTGCTTCATCAGCGCCGCGGTCGCAGCCAAATTCTCGATATGATATTCGAGCAGCCCGGGCGGGGAGTCGGGCGAGGTGCGCATCCAATCCTCGACGATGATGCCGAGATGAATGCGGGCCCTGGCCTTGTACCAGGGATGCGTTGTGGCCGTTTTCGATGAATTCTCGTTGCGCTCAACCCCGATAAGCCACCTGTCGAGCGCCTCCACCGCGCCTCTATGCTGCCCAAGGCTCCACAGCAGACCTGCCTCGAGCAAGGCCAAGTGAGGCCGATCGAGCAGGCCTTGATCGTCCATGAGCGCCATCACTTCGCGACCGATTTTATCGGGACGTGTGGGGGCAAACGACTCGCAGTTCCCAGCTACCGTTCCCGTATCCGGGCGCTCTTTAGCCTTGGCATCCTCGATCGATTCCGATGAGCAGGCCCAGAAAATGAATGGCGCGCACTCCTTCTGGACTTGCATCCGTGCCTGGTTCTTCGAATCGAGATGCAAGTAAGTCTGGTCGATATAGCTGACAAGCTCGTCGGCCAGCTTGCTTATGCTCTCTCGAGCCGCCTCGGCTATGCGCTCTTCGGCTACTTCCGCTATCCGCTTTCCCGCAGCAGGCGGATCGAGGCGCCTGCCGGATACCTCGATCCTATGCACGATCGCCAGTAATTCTCGCAAATGTGCCTGCCCAAAGGATTCGTCCGCACTGACGTCGCGGATTCTTGAGAGGCAACTTGCGATTCTTCCGTTCAGCTCAAAGAGCCCGGGCCCCTTGGAGGACGGCGAATCCGAATATTCAATGCCGCGCGGAAACAGTTTCGAAATATATCTGGTGTCGCTGGCGATGCGGCCGCTCAAATTCGTGATCAACCGGATCGCCTCGGCACTTGTGGAGGATGCATCGCTTTTCGCATACACCGCGCCCACTCCGGGGCGGACGGTCTCGACTGAATTCGACGCCGGAGTGAAGTTCACCTGCGCGCCGCCGAGGCTGATCTGCGCGATACGGCCTGCGTAGGAGCGCAACACGTCGGAAAAAGCGCCGAGCGTCAGCAAGATGGCGAGCACGATCGCTTGGACGACTTGCTTCCTCTGGATCGCCTGGTCATCCCTGAGCCTGAGCAACTCGCGCAGCCAGAAGGCAAACAAGACACCGAACAGCAACCCCAGCACGACGCTGCTGAAGATCGGCCCGGACAGAAAGTCACCCCAGCTATAGATCGCGCTCGATTGGGGGTGAATGCGCGCCAGCACGAGCAGGAAGACGATCGCGACCAGAAGAGTCGCAGCGATGCTGGCGACGAAGACGAACAGCCGGCGGACCGCTGTCAGCTCCAGGGAGCGCCCCACCTTGAGCTTGATGTTGTCGCCCGCCTGGGTGGCGGTCGAGGCCATCAAGAGCAGGGTCAGGCTGAACGACGCCAATGCCGACAGGAAGAAAGCGTCCATGCGTCGTCCCCCCGGATATCCTGCCCGCCTCGGAGGGTTGCTCCACGAGGCGAAGCTGGGCAAGCATTGCGCAATAATCCCAAACTTGCAATTATCGAGGGAACGCCGGAAGGGGGGTGGGGGGATGGCTGATCGCAACGTTTCCGGGACTGTTCTCGTGTGGGGGAGCGCGATCATCATCGGCGTCGGCTTGGCGCTGATTGCGGTTCAACCTTGGGTCGACGTTTATCTGCTCTTACACCCACCTGAAAAAACCGTTTCGATCCACGCAGGATCAAATCTGGTCGGTGTGATCGTGGTCGTCATCGGCGCCCTGTTGATGGCCTTTGCCTTCATCCCCTCACGCCGTCCGGATTCCGGCATCAGACCGGGTCGAGCCAGGCAAATCTTCGCCAAGCTAGAAAATGACACCGATGACGCCTTCTTCGAGCATGTCGCGGACGACGTGAGCTGGACCGTGATAGGGCCCCATTCCCACGCCAGTCGTTACTTCCGGAAGAACGATGTCAGGGTGAGGGTAGCGCCCTTGAACACGCTGCGAAAAGGGGGAGCGCAGTTGCAACTCGGCCAAGTGCTCGTCAAGGACAACTCGGCCGCCGTCGAACTATCCGCGGTAGCCTCAGCGAGCGCCGGCAAGTCCTTACCCCACCAGTGCTGCTGGATCGTCTGCTTTGACCAAGGCACCATCGTCAGGGTTCGTGAGTATGATCATTAGTCACTCCGTCTACCCGCACCCGCCCCACGCATTCCTTCAGGCAGGTCGCGCCGAGAAGCCCGACCGTGCGATCGATCTCCTTGCTCAGAATGGCAATCGCGTGCTTCACGCCCTCTTCGCCCCCGGCCGCGAGGCCGTAGAGGGTGGCGCGGCCGAGCAGAACGAGATCGGCGCCGAGCGCCATCGCCTTGACCACGTCGGTGCCGCGCCGGAACCCGCCATCGATCATGACGCATAGGCGCTCGCCGACCGCCTTTGCGATGCCGGGGAGCGCCTCCATCGGCGAAACGGCGCCGTCGAGCTGGCGGGCGCCATGGTTCGAGACGACGATGCCGTCGGCGCCGGCATCTGCCGCCCGGCGCGCGTCATCGGCATCGAGAATGCCCTTCACCACGAGCTTTCGCGGCCAGATGCGCCTCAGCCAGGCGATATCCGCGAAGGTGATGGAGGCGTCCATCTGCTGCACCAGGAAGGCGCGGGTCTCGATAGGATTGCCCTTGCGTCCCGGCAGGAACTCCAGGAGGTTCTCGAAGACGGGCACGCCGTTCGGCGCGAGCACGTCCAACATCCAGCGCGGGTGCGCGAGGATCTCGAGCTTGCTCGTCAGCCGCAGCTTGTCCGGCCCGGCATAGTGGCGCTGGTCCCATTCGCGGTTGCCGAACACCACCGTGTCGGTGGTCACGACCAGCGCCTCGCATCCAGCCGCCGCGGCGCGCCCCACGATGGCCTCGGTCACGGCGCGATCCTTCAGCATGTAGAGCTGCATCCACCGCCGCCCGCCTGCCTCGGCCGCGATAGTCTCGAGCTTGAGCGTCGACACCGTGCTCTGGATGAAGGGGATGCCGGCAGCGGCTGCGGCGCGGGCGAGCGCCAAATCCCCCCGCCGGGCCAGAAGACCGTTGGAGCCGGTCGGCGCGATGGCGATCGGCAGCGGCAATGTCTTGCCGAAGACCTCGACCGAAAGATCGCGCCGCGTCACATCGACGAGCGTTTTGGAGACGAAAGCGAGGCGCTCGAAGGCTCGGCGATTGCGCCTGAGCGTCACCTCGTCCTCGGCGCCCCCCTCGAGATATTCGAGGATGAACGCCGGCAGGCGCCGCCGGGCGATGGCGCGCAACTCTTCGATGCTGAGGCTCTCGCGAAAATCGCGGCCCGAATGGAATCGACGTCGCATTCTTCCCCTCGCCTTTCAGGCTTTCCGCGCGGCCCAAATCACCGGCTTTTCCCCAACGGATGCGATGCTATGCTAGCGAGCGTCAATACCGGACCTTTGCCGAGCCACAATGGAACGGCCCCGAGGATCATGCAGTTGCGTCGTCTTGCGTTGCCCCCCATTTGCGATATCGACCCTCCTCCATGAAGGCGGGCGAGCATCCGGAGACCCCCGCGGTCATCGGCGCGATGGTCGCGTTGCTCGACCGCCGCTCGATGTCGCTCAAGGCGCGGCTCTACCGGCGCGCCGAGGCGACGCTCATCATGATCGGCATTCTGGCGATGGTCGTCGGGACCACGCAGAGCCTCACGAACGGGGAGCGCTTCTTCGCCTCGGCGGTGCTGCTTGCGATCATGATCTTGTTCGTCGTCGATGCGCTGATGCGAATGGCGCTCAACGGCGCTATGAAGGCAAGCCAGCAACGCACCGAGGCGGACGCAGGGGCGGCGCTCGGCGACGCCGCGCCTTGGACGGGCAGGGCCTGGGGCGCACTCGACATACTCACGGTGGTGCCGATGGCGCTCGCCGCGCCCTTCTACTGGACGCCGACCGGCGCTCCGCTTCTCGCCTCGCTTTGGCTCTTGCGCTTCGCGCGCTATTCGGCCGGCGGACGCATGTTGGCGACCGTGATCATACGCGAACGCGAGCCCATTCTCGGCGTGCTCTTGCTGTTCGGGATCGTGCTCACCGGGGGAGCCGTGCTAGCCTTCCTCGCCGAGCGTCAAGCGCAACCGGAGGTCTTCACCAGCGTCGGCACCTCGCTGTGGTGGGCCATCACGACCCTCACCACCACCGGCTATGGCGACATGGCGCCGGTGACGCTCCTCGGGCGGATGGTCGGCGGGTGCGTGATGATCGGCGGCTTGGGCACGATCAGTCTTCTCGCCGGTATCCTCGCCACCGGCTTCTCGGCCGAGCTGAAACGCACCGAGTTCCTGCGCAGCTGGGACATGATCTCGAAGGTATCCTTCTTCGAGAATGCAGGCGCGGCGACCATCGCCGATGTCGCGGCGCTGTTGCGGCCGCGCGATTTCCCTCCGCGTTCGGTCGTGGTGCGCCGTGGTCAACCCGGCGATTGCATGTATTTCATCGTCGAAGGCGAAGTCGAGGTGCTGATCCAACCCAAGCCCATCCGGCTCGCATCCGGCGCCTTCTTCGGCGAGATGGCCATCCTCACCGGCGCGCCCCGCAACGCCACCATCGTGACCACCAAGGCGACCCAGCTTCTCTCGCTCGATATCGCCGATTTCCGGGCGCTGGCGGCGAGCCGGCCCGAGCTCACCGACCTCATCCGCAAGGAGGCCGACCTGCGGCTCGGCAAGGGACCCGCATAGTCTTGGAATCATGGGACGCGACGTAAGCTCCACGCAAGCTTGCCGCGGCAGCATTCCTGATTCGACGAAGGCGGCGCGGGAGATGGCTTCCTCATCGGTGCTTTGACCGCCATCGGCGCGCATGTTCGCCTATCGTCGGTGTGGAGTGGTGTCGTGCAACGCGTCGCCATCCCGCAGCGCCAAGGTGTGGTTGCTACGAAAGGCGCATCGGGATGGCCTCATCGGAGGTTACGATGCGCACCCTTTTCGCCTTTGCGCTCCTGATGAATGCGGCGCCCGCCTGCGCCCATGACGAATGGTCGAACGGCGTGCTGGTGCCCGCCTGGGTCAAATCATCCTGCTGCGGCCCCGACGATGTCCATCACCTGACCGCTCGGCAGGTCCATGCGATGGCCGATGGCTGGCATGTCGAAGGCTATAAGCAGGTGCTGGCCTATGGCCGCGAGCTACCGTCCCAGGACGGCGATTATTGGATATTCTACAGGAGCTTTCCCGACGGCTCGCAGACGCCGGTCTTCTGCTTCTTCGCGCCGGAAAAGTCGTTCTGATCGCTATCCTTGCGATCACTCGGCGGCCGCGAGCGCGGCCTTGCGCGAGAGCAGCGCCCGCAAGGCGGCGGGCTTCAGCGGCTTGTGCATGAGATCGATATCGGCATGCGCGGCCCGGCGCTTCAATCCCATGTCGCGGTCGGCGGTGATCAGGATCGCCGGGATGGCCGACCCGAAGCGGCCGCGCACCGCCTCGATCGCCGCGATGCCGTCTGCCTCGTCGAGATGGTAGTCGGCGATGATGGAGTGCGGAGGGTCCTCGTCCTGGAGGAGCGACAAGGCCCCCCGCGCATGGACAGCCGTCAGGCAGACGCAGCCCCAGCCTTCGAGCAGCGTGCGCATGCCCGAGAGGATCGCGGGCTCGTTGTCGATCACCAGGATCTTCAAGCCGGCATAGCCGCCGCCGCGCCGCACCGAGATGCGCCGCGGCGGGGCGCGGCTCGGCAGCGCGGAGGTCGCGGGCAGCGAGATGGAGAAAACCGAGCCGCGCTGCGGGCGCGAGCGGACCTCGAGCGGCGCGCCGAGAAGATCGGCGATCCGACGCACGATCGACAAGCCGAGACCGAGCCCCTGGGCTTGGCTCGCCCCCTCCGGAAGGCGCTTGAATTCCTCGAAGATCGCGGTCTGCTGGGCCTCCGGAATGCCGACGCCCGAGTCCCAGACTTGGATGAGGACGCGGGCACCGCGCCGGCGCGCCCCGACCAGCACCCCGCCGGAACGCGTATATTTGATGGCGTTCGAGAGAAGGTTCTGCAACAGGCGGCGCAGCAGCAACCGGTCCGTCGCGACGACGCAAGTCGACGGCGAGACGAGGAGCTTCAGGCCCTTTCCCTCGGCGAGCGGGCCGAATTCGCGTTCGAGCTGCCGCAACAGATCGTCCAGCCGCAGCGGCACGATCTCGGGGCGCATCGCGCCCGCATCGAAGCGGGCGATGTCGAGAAGCTCGGAAATGATGCCCTCGACGACCTCGAGCGAGCCGTCCACATGGCGCGCGAGCTCGGCGGCCGCGGCGGCGCGCGGCCGCTCGGCGAAGGCGGAGGCGTAGAGGCGCGCGGCGTTCAGCGGCTGCAGGATGTCGTGGCTCGCGGCGGCGAGGAAGCGGGTCTTCGAAGCGTTTGCACCCTCGGCCAGCGCCTTGGCCCGGATGAGCTCGGCATTGAGGCGCTCCAACTCGCTGGTGCGCTCCTTGACGCGGCCCTCGAGCGTCTCATTGGCGACCGCCAACTCCTCCTGGGCCGCGACGTTCTGCGTGACATCGGTGTAGGTCGTCACCACGCCGCCGTCGGGCAGCGGGTTGGAGCGCACCTCGATCACGGCCCGCGACGGGTAGAGCCGCAGCCGCACCGGATCGGCGCTGTTGAAGAGGCTGTGGAGGCGCGCTTCCACGAAGGCCTCGGCATCTCCCTCGCCATAGAGGCCGCGACGCGCATTGAAGCGGACGATCTCGTCGACCTTGATCCCTGGTTCCACGAGGCTCGTGGGCAGATCGTAGAGCTCGAGCCAGGCTCTGTTCCAAGCAAGCAGGCTCCGCTCCTTGTCGATCACCGTGATCCCCTGGCGGGCGTGATCGAGAGCGTGCTGCAAGAGATCGCGGTCCTGCTGCAGCACGGCAGAGGTATCGCCGAGGAGCCGTAGCGCATCCCGGCTCGAGACGGGCTGGCGGCGGCTCAGCAGGGCGATGACGAGCCGGGCGGAAGCGGCCCCTATCGCCGAGGACAGGAGATGCTCCACATGCCGGATCAACTCGGGATCGGCCGGAGCGGCGAGAGCAGCGGCGTCGCGGCCCGCGAAGAAGCCGTCGAAAGCGCGCGCGGCGCGGTCCGGCCCCAGATAACGCGCCACGGTCTCGCGCAAATCGGCGACCCTCACCGTCCCACGGCGGGCGAAGAGCGGCGGGCCGTGGCCCCCGCCGCGATCGAGGAAGACGCCGGCCTGGGCCCGTTCCGTCATGGTCGGAGCGCGGCTCAGAGAGCAAAGGATCAGGGCTGCGAGGTTCGCCGCCATGCTCCAGAACACGCCATGCGCCAAGGGCGGCAGCTCGAGCCCGAAAAGATGCTCGGGGCGAAGAAAGGCCAGTCCCATCGGGCCATGCGCGATGAGCGCATCGAGACCGCGCCGCAATCCGGCGAAGGTGGGCAGGAGCAAGGTATAGGTCCAGAGCGCGCTGCCCGCGATCAGGCCGGCCAGCGCCCCCCTCGCGGTGGCGCGCCGCCAGAACAGCGCGCCGAGAAAGCTCGGCAAGATCTGGGCGATGGCGGCAAAGGATAGAAGCCCGATAGCCGCCAGCGCCTCGCCCCGCGCCCTGCGAAAATAGAGATAGCCCAGCATCACCACGGCGATGATGGCGACGCGCCGCACCGCCAGGATGAAGCCGGTCATATCGCCGCCGGAGACGCCGCTCGGACCCGAGCGCCCAAGCCCATCCGGCAGGCGCCGCCGCATGGAATTGAGGCGCAGGACGAGAGGTACGGCAAGGTGGTTCGAGATCATGATGGCGATGGCGATGGAATCGACGATCACCATCGCGGTCGACGCCGAAAGGCCGCCGATGAAGGCGATCAGTGCCGTCAGCGTCTCGCCGCGTTGCAGCGGCACGGCGAGCAGCAGCATGGCATTGTCGGAACCGGCTTGCGACGGCAGCGCGAGTCCGGCCATGGCGATCGGCAGCACCAGGATGTTGATGAGCACGAGGTAGAGCGGAAACATCCAAGAGGATCGCCGGATGTCCGCTACGTCGCGGTTCTCGACGAAAGTGACGTGAAACTGGCGCGGCAAGAGCAAGATCGCCGCGACCGACAAGCCGGCCATGGTCACGAAGCTCGCCGGATCCGAGAGGCTCCAGGGATCGAAGCCCGCCCGCGCCTGCGCCGCGATGGCCGGCACGCGGTCGAGGAGGTCGGGAGCGATGATGACCAGGCCGACGATGAGGAAAGCGACGAGCTTGACGATGGCTTCCATGGCGATCGCCAGCATCAGCCCGTCCTGATGCTCGGTCGCGTCGATATGGCGGGTGCCGAAGGCGACCGCGAAGCCCGACAGCACGAGGGCGACGATGAACGACAGATCGCCGAAGAGCGGCAGCGTGCCGACCGAGCCGCCCTCGAGGCTCGCCAGCAGCGCCGTCAGCGAGGCGGAAACCGCCTTCAATTGCAAGGCGATATAAGGGATCACCGCCACGAGCGCGATGAGCGCGACGGCTGCGGCCACGAGCTCGTTCTTGCCGTAGCGGGCAGCGATCAGATCGGCGATCGAGGTCGAGTTCTGCGACTTCGCGATGCCGGCGATGCGGGTGAGGAGGCGCGTTCCGAACAGGAAGACGAGGGCCGGCCCGACATAGATGCCGAGAAAGGCGATGCCGTTTATCGAGGCGAAATCGACCGATCCGTAGATCGTCCAGGAGGTGCAGTAGACGCTCAGGCCGAGCGCGTAGATGGTGGCGCGCGGGCGCCCCGAGAGCCAGGACCTGCCGCCCCGGTCGCCATATTGGGCGACCACGAACAGGAAACACAGATAGACGAGCGCCGAGAGGATGACCGTCCAGCTGGCGATCATGGCGCATCATCCGTGCGATCGAGGCTAAGGCGCCGGGCGCCCTTGCCTCTCCCCATGCGAGATGATTGCGAAGCTCGCATTCGCCGTCCACCCACTTCTGCGCTCATTCCCGCGAAAGCGGGAATCCAGAATTTCCCCCTGTTCCGGCAGTACCGGATTCCCGCTTTCGCGGGAATGAGCGGAAATGGACCAGTGAAGACCGCGCAGCGCATGCGCGCACTGTCCAACGCCTTGAGCCTACGATCAAATGCTTTGTTGGCGCAGGCGATCTCCCATTAACCACGGCCTTTCGCAATGCATTGACCTTTACCCTCCCCTCCCCCTAGAGCTTTTCCCGGTCCGATTGAATCGGACCGGGGCTCTAGTTAATTGTTTTTGCCGCATTTTCCGCGGCGAACCGGAGGCCGCTTCGCCGGAAAATGCTCTAGTTTCCGGCCCGGACGGAGGGCAGCATGTTCGTTCCCAGGCGCTCGAGCTTGCGCTACCGCATCGATCGGGGCGATCGCCTGGGCGTGATCTGGCTGTCGCTCGGTTGCGTCGCCATCGCCGAGATCGCCGGCCGCGCCAGTCCCGATGCCATCGTGCTCGACCTGCAGCATGGGCTGTGGCAGCGCCGCGAGATCGAGGCCGCGATCGGCGCCGTGCCTCCCGAGGTCGCGGTGCTGGCGAGGGTCGCCGAGAACAGCCCCTTCGCCATCGGCGAAGCGCTCGACGCTGGCGCCGAAGGCGTCATCGTGCCGCTGGTGGAGACAGGCAAGCAAGCGGCCCGCGCCGTGAAAGCCGCGCGCTACCCCCCGCATGGCGAGCGCTCGGGGGGCGGGGCGCGCCCGCTCGCCGATTACGTGGGCTACCATGCGGCGGCCGAACGCGGCATCGTGGTGGCGGTGATGATCGAGACCGCGAGAGGCGTCAGGAACGCCGACAAGATCGCGGCGACCGAAGGCGTCGATCTCATCTTCATCGGCACGGGCGATCTGGCGCTGTCGCTCGGCGTGTTCCCGAATATCGACGGGCGCCATGAGGACGCTTGCCGCGATGTTCTCGCCGCCTGCCGCGCCCATTGGACGCCCTGCGGCATCTTCACGACCTCAAGAGAGGCGGCGGCGAAGCGGCGGGCGCAAGGCTATCGGCTGGTCGTCATCGCCGACGACATCACCATGATCGGGCAGGGTTTCAACGCGGCGACCGCGGCCTTCGCGGCGAAAGACCTCGCTCCCCCGCCGGCTCCGCCCGTTCCTGCTCCGCCCGTTCCTGTTGCGGGGAAGCTTCCGGCGTGAGATAGGGCGCTCTGCTCGTGGTCGCGACGCTGTCCGCTCGGCGCTCGTCGGCCTTGCATGCGGCGAACCGGTGGCCACCCCCGCCTTCGCGGGGGCAAGCTCAGCGGGTAAAATGCCGTAGGATGAGAATTGGAGGATCAACTCATGGCCACAGAAATTCTCGAAAAGCTCGCCAAGCAGCTCGCCAAGCGAAGAATCCGGGTCGTCGATCTGTCGCAGACCTTGAAACCGTCGACGCCGGTGATCCAGCTCCCCCCGCCCTTCGCCCCGTCGAACCCGTTCTCGATCTCGCAGATCTCTCATTATGACGACAAGGGCCCCGGCTGGTACTGGAACAATATTTCCTGCGGCGAGCATACGGGAACGCATTTCGACGCCCCGATCCATTGGGTGACCGGCAAGGACTACCAGGACGGGGCGACCGACACGATCGACGTGCAGCGTTTCGTGGCGCCGGCCTGCGTCATCGACTGCTCGAAGGAGGCGGCAAAGGACGAGAAGTTCCTGATGACGCCGAAGCACATCCTCGCCTTCGAGAAGAAGCACGGCAAGATCCCCAAGGGCTATTGGGTGCTGATGCGCACCGACTGGTCCAAGCGCACCGATCCCGCTGCCTTCCTGAACATGAAGGAGGACGGCCCGCATGTGCCCGGCCCGAACGTCGACACGATGCGCTTCCTGGCGCAGGAGCGCGACATCAACGGCTTCGGCGTCGAGGCGGTCGGCACCGATGCCGGCCAGGCCCATTCCTTCGAACCGGCCTTCCCGGCCCACAACATGATGCATGGCGCCAACCGCTTCGGCCTGGCGAGCCTGTGCAATCTCGACCAGTTACCGCCTGTGGGGGCGGTGATCTTCGCGGCCCCGCTCAAGATCGAGCACGGCTCGGGAAGCCCGTTGCGCGTGCTGGCGCTCATCAGCGAGGGGTGAGGCCCGGCGCGGGCGCGCGGCGAATTCCGTCCTTTACTCCCCACCCGCCGTTTGCTATCGAGCGCGCCTCTCCCGCGCACATGCCCGGCCCGGAGGGCGCATAGCTCAGTTGGTAGAGCAGCTGACTCTTAATCAGCGGGTCCAAGGTTCGAGTCCTTGTGCGCCCACCAAAAACCCCACAAATTCAATAGGTTGTAAGACAAGAGCGAGGAGCGGACACGGCTCCTGTTTTCATGTCCGCGCCATGTCCGAAAAGTCGGCCGGTCCTTCAGCCGCAGCTCCCCTCATGCATCAAAACAAGATGCGAGCGAGGAGGTAAAAGATCAGTGTCAGCGGGACCGATGCGAGGACGATCCAGAGCGCGAGCCCCGTGAAAGCGGCTCGATCGGCCTTCTGGAGCGCTGAAAGAAGGAACATATTCTGGTAGCGCCACAGGCAAATTATAGCGACGATGACGCCGAGAATTGCACACGCGATGAACATTGCTCTCCCCCGGCAACCTTCACCCGCGACCCTTCAAATACCCCTTCGCCTTCAGGTGCTCGACCAGGAGCTTCTCTATCAGAGATGCCAGCGTGCGATGATCATCCGCCGCTGCCTTCTCCGCCGCCTCTTTGATGTGCGGCTCAACCCGAACGCCGATCGCAGCTGTGCGCACCATTTGGTGGTGACCTATCGTTTGCGAATGTTTGCAGATAGCAATTGACAGCAATCATTGCCGTTGATACCCATCTATCGCAACCTGCAAACAGTTGCAATCCAACTTGGAGCCATAACCCATGCCAAAAACCACCGCTTCAGCGGCCGGCGGAGCTTCCGCCAACGTCATCCCCTTCGGAACCTCGAAGACGAAGACCCCCAATCTGATCGACGGGCCCAACGCTGCCGATGCACTGTCCTTTATGGCGCGACGCAAGCCGGCAGGATCAGGCATCAAGTTCTGGCGCATCAGGCCCACCGGCTCCTACGCCGAGGACTGTACGACCGGTGCGAACCTGGCGGCCGAATACCTCGCCTTTCTCGGCAAGTATCCCACCGTCGGGAACGGCACCCTCTTGACTTGCATCGTTAGCGAAATGCTCGTTCGCGCTATTGACGGGGAGGCGTGGAGCGGCGTCCACGTGGGCTTCCTAAGCGAGATCAATGGATACGCGATGAGTTGTGCGCGCTTCCTACACGAGCACGGGGGCGCTAGCCCCGATAAAGGCAAGAGGGAGAAGGCCGATGCGTAAGACGCCGTTACGCCGCAAGGCGCCGCCCAAAGAGGTCGCGACGGAAGACCTCGCGACAATCGAGGACTATGCCGCGGGGAATTTCGAGCCTTTCGATATCAGAGACTCGATTCCATCCAACGAGCGATGGGCCGAGATGGGCAACCCCCACCTGATCGTGCTTCGCCTAGCGGCCCTGGTCTGCTCGAAATCGAAGCCGCAGCTTGTCGCCATGGCGCGCAAGCCCAATGCACCGAGCATGAACCAGGATTTCATCGAGAGGTTTGAGGAATCCAAGAAGCTGTTCACGGTATTTGCGGACCTGCTCGACAGGGCCTGGACCAGGACCATGAGCGCGGTATCGGTCGTGGCGTTGGAGAAGGAAGCGGCGAAGAGAGCGTCGCGCAAGCGCAAGCCCGCCTGACGCTCAGCCCCATCCGCTCACAAGCGGCCACGGAAGCCTCGCCTCGAAAGAGCGCGGGGCTTTTCTTTGCGTCGAGGGCGCGGAGCCGGCTCAGCTCGGCCTAGTGAACCGTCGAAGGTCGAAGCCTTCAGGCACCCCCCGCGGCCCCACGATCGCCGCCTGGATGGCCGCCATCGCCTGGTCGGGCAGAAGCTCCGGCTTGATCTCGAGCGGCGGGGGCACCTTGTCGACGATCTGCTCCGGCTTCGACTGCGGCCAAGCATCGAAGGAATACTCTTCGGGATACTTGGCGACCGCGTCATTGGCGTCGATCTCGTCGAGGCTATAACGCTCGAAAAGCTCCTTGCCGGTCGGCTTGCCGTCCTTGTCGAGTTCCTTGAAGCGGCGGTGCACGATCCTCATTTGGGACCCGACGCCTCGTTGGCGCGCTCGACCGCTGCCCGGTCGGCCGCAATCCGCGCTTCTGGATCCTCGATACTTCGATTTCTCAATTGCGCGGCGCGAATCGAGGCGCCCTCGCCCGGCCCCGCGCCAGTGCCGATCGAGGGGCGCTCCGCCGAAGGCACCCGCGGCTCTTTGCCAAATGCATTCTTCATGACTGGTTATCTCGCTCCGCCTGTGCCTGCAGATACCATGTTCTTTGTTCGATGGCTGAATACTGAACCCAATTTTCGGGCTTTGGCCGCAGGCGCGCGTCCGCGGCCTTCCTGTCCGCCACCTGGGCAAGGCGCTGCTCCTCGAGCTGCCAAGCTCGGCGTTCCGCGGTGCTGAACTGGTCCCAATTACTTGGCTTATCCATGTCACCCTCCAAGGTGATGTAGTATAGTAGGCGCTATGGTGAAAGGCCTCAATGCACCGTCGCCCCGAGGTCCGGCCCACGCGTCGGCGCCGCCTCGCCTGGCGCCCACCAAAAGCCCTGTCCATATGTCTTGCGAGCCCGCTCGGCAGCCCGACGGAACGAGCCGGCATAGTCCGGATCGATGGCCCGATGCAGGTTGTCGACGATCGCCCGGTTGAACAGCAGACGCGCATACCAGAGGTTCGAGCCAGGCGTGAAGCGGCCGATATCGTCGGCGAGCGCCGAGCCGAAGTTCACATGCTCGCCATTCTCCGCCATGCGCCGCGCCCCGGAGGTCAGGCGTTGCGCCGTCGCCGGGATCATCGCCAAGGGACCGAGCGCCGCCTCGGTCAGGCTGGTCGCGCTGCGCGAGAAGCCCTCCTTCAGGAAGTCGCCATAGATGCCGAGCGCGCCGCCCTGTAGCGCCGCCTCGCCCCAGAAGAAGCCGTTCTGCATGTCGCGCGGGTCCTTGCCCTGCAGGACCTGCTTCGCCTGGAGCGCCACGGCGCCGGCCATCGTCATGAAGAGGCCTAGCTGGATCGCCTGCCCCATCTTGCCGGCCGCCGCCTCCTGCGCCGAGCGAACGCCGTGCGTCGCCAGCATCATGATCGGGAACTGCTTGAACAGGAAGAACGAGCGCGACGCCTCGCCGCCGAGCGTGCCGGCCTTCGCGCCGCCGGTCGTCAGCGCGCGCACCCGGTTCGAGCCGCCGGCGAGATAGGCGAACTGCTTCTCGTCGCCGATCGCCGACATCAGCTTGGCGCGCAGGTTGCCCTCGAGCGAGTCCGGCATGAGGAACTTCGCCGGCCCGACCGCCATGTGGTCGGCGGCCGAAAGCTTCGCCCAGTCGGCGGGCGTGAAGCCGTAATCGGTCAGGAAGCGCGCGAAGGGCTGATCGAGGTCGGCGAAGGCCTTGCCGCCCCTCTCGGCGAGCGACGCCAGGAACTCCATGGTGAAAGACCGGTTGATGGCGTTGTCCCAGGCGTGCAACCCCTGCGCGCGGATCACGAAGTCGGCCATCCGCTGAAAGACGCCCGAGCCGAACATCTGATCGCCGAACTGCTTCGTCGCCAGCGCGTTGCGGGTTGCGCCGTGCACCACGATGCCGAGCCTCGCCGCAAAGGCCTCCTTGTCCGGCGTGTCGCGGAAGAGCTGATCGGTGATCGCCTGCGCCAGGCGGCCGGCGTTCAGCCCCCGGAAATTCGCCGCCATCGCCCAGTTGACCGAGTCCGCCGGGACCGCCGTCACGATCGCCGAGCCCATATTGGCGCTCGTCAAGAAGGATCGCGCCCCGCCGACGATGGCCGATACCGTCTGTCCCTCGGTCCCGGACAGGCGCCCGAGCATATAATCGTTCATGCGCTTCGCCGCGCCGACGCTTTCGAGCCCGATGCCGCGCAGCAGCCCGTCGCCCATGCGCTCGAAGAGAGTGCGGCCCTGGCGCTTGCCGAATTGGTCGGTGCGCTCGATCCGGCGCGCCGCCTGCCCCTCGATCGCATCCTTGAGCAGCTGATCGCCGGTGGCGCGGAAGCCCGGGCCCATGACGTGCAGCAGGGCGAGCTCGCGCGACATCGATTGCGCGTGGCCCTGCATCATCGAATAATAGTTGCCCTGGCCGGCGCCGTATTTGTCCATGAGCTCCAGGTAGGCGTCGGCGCCCTTCTGCCCCTCGGCGAAGCGGAAGACGCGCGTCTCCTGCTTGAACACGGTCGAGGGACCGGCCTGCTTCGAAAGGTCCTTGCGGATGTTGTCCGTCGCCTCCGCGATGACGCGGGCGCGATCGATGCCGCCGACGATCTTCCCCGTCTCCGGATCGAAGATGTTCAGCCCGCCCGCCTCGATGTGCCGGTTGACATCGGCGACGAAGGCCGGGGCGCCGAGCTTCTCGACCCGCCGGGTGTCCCAGAACTGCGGCAGGCGCCAGTCCTTGTCGGTGTCGAAGACCTTGCCGAGATTGCGCGCCGCCGCCGTCGCGAAGTCGGTTGCGGCCTTCCAGCCCTCCGCGGCGGCGACCGCCACCTGGTCGCCCGTCTTCACGCCGAACAGCTCGCGGATCATCGAGCGGATGCCCGTCACGTCCTGCTTGAGGCCTGCGGCCTTCGACCGATAGGCCTCATCGGCGGCGTGCATCTTGGCCGCGATCTGCGGCTGATAATGCTCCTTGTCGAGGCTCGACACGTTCTCGCGGGCGCCCGGCGCGTTGCGGATATCGCGGTCATAGAGCCCCATGAAGCCGGCGATCGGCCCGCTCGGATGCGCGTTGATGCGCTCCAGATTGGCGTTGTAGACCTGGACGCGGCGGGCGAGCTCCAGCTTCTTCGCCTTCGCGGCGTCCTCGAGGATCTGCGCCGTCTTCAGGGCGGCGTGCGCCTCCCGGACCGTCTGATCCATGTTGCGGAAGAGATCGTCCTGCAGCACGCCGTGATAGACGGCGCGGGCGTTCGCCGCGTCTTCGTCGCTGATCTTTCCCTGTTTGGCCAGGCGGGAGATGCAATTGAGAACGCTCATTCGGCTGCCTCCGCGACCGGCACGGTGCAAGCCTCGATCTCCTTGGCGAGCGACACCTGCCGGTCGAGATCATGCAGCTCCTTGTCGGCGAAGCCCAGGCTGACGTTGCCGCTGGCATCCGCGATCGGGACGCGGTTCTGTCCCTGCTCGATGGCGCGCACCAGGTCCGCTTCCGCCGCGGCATGGACGGCAGGATCGGCGATGGCCTTCTCGATCGCTTCCGGCGTGGTCGCCGCCCGGATGAGCGAGGCAATGCGCGGCTCGGCGGGCGCAACGCTCGCGGCGACGGGCGGGCGCTCCGGCTGCTCGGCGGCCCAGCGCATGACGAGCTCGCGGGCCTGCGCCAGTTCCTTCGCCGTCGGTTTTGGCTCCGTCTCGACGCTCTTCGCGGCGTCCCTCACGTTGTTGTGCGGATAAGGCTTGGCATAGAGATCGGGGGACGGATTGGCCGGGTTCTCGTGCTGGATCTGGTCGAGGAAGGGTTTCTCCGCGGCCTCTGCTTGCGCCGGATCGATCCCGTGCGAGCGATACCAGGAATGTTCGGCCACTTGCGCCCAGCCGTAATGCGCCGTCTGGTAGGCGCGATCCGCGCTCCAGCCTGCGTCGAGCAGGATCTGCATCACACGGCGCTCGACCGCCTCATGGATCACGAAGGGCTCGGCAGGGCTGTAGGTAACGCCGCTTGCGGTAGTCAGCTGCTTCGGGAAATGCCGGTCGATGTTGACGAGCGGGTTGTTTACGTCCCGCGCGGCGCCCGCCCCGTAGGGCACATCGTGCGTCCAATCGATCTTCGGATTGTTGATGATGCTCCGCGTCGGCTCGCTGTCGAGAACCGCATCGATCGCCGGGACGCCCGTCTTCGCGGCCGCCGTCGTCAATGCCGCTACGTTCTCGTTCGCGGCGGCGATCGCGGGGGCCTCCCTTTGTTTCACAGGAAACATCTCCGAGTCGGCGCCGGCCGCCCTCACTTCGTTCGCGAAGGTCGAGAGGTTGTCACGCATCGCCTTCCTGCCGAGCAGCTCCGTCATCGCCTGGTCTTTGTAGAAAAGCCTCGCCGCAAGCTGCGCGGCGTCGGAATGGAAGACGGGGCCGCGATTCATGATCTCGCCGACGTTCAACCCCTCCTGGCGCGATTTGACGATGGCGCGCACCGCCTGCACCAGGTCGGCCGTGATGTCCTGCGAAGCCTTGATGGCGCCCTGGCGCGCGGCGGCGCGCATGGCGCCCCATTCCGGCATGGCGTCCGTAAGAGCTCCAGCGACCCGCTGGACGCCCCTGTCCTTATGGGCGGCGGCTTGGGCCAGCAGATCGGGCGCGTCATACACATGAGGCTGCGCGGGGGCTTCCGGGGGCGTCCTGGCGTTGACGGTAGCTGCGGCATCCGGCGCAAGGCCGATCGTCTGCGCGGCCTGCTCGCGGGCGGCGCGGACTTCCGGGCCGAGCGCGGCGCGCTGCTGTTGAAGATCGTTGAGCCGCAGGCGCAGGAAGGTCTCCTGGTCCTTCGACTGCTGCGCGGCGTCTTCAGCGATCTCGCCTTCGCCGGATCGCAGGCTCTCGATCTCGTCGCGCACGGCCTGCGCGGACGGCGAGGCGCGGCGCTTGCCGGTGTAACCGGCGAGCTCGTCCTGGAGCTCGGCGAGGCGGCTTGCCGTGCCGGAGGCGGGCTCGGCGGCGGGCCGGCTCAGCACCTCGTCGAGCGCCGAGCGCGCCTGCGCCATGTCCGATTCGAGCGACCATACCCGTTGGTAAAGCTCCGGGCGGAGCGTCGCGGCGTGCCGGTCGAGCGCCTCCGGCGAGGGCGGGGCGATCTGCGGCGCCTCGGTCTCGGCTTGCACGGCGGGCGGCAGTTGCGGATCGCGGTCGGCCGCCAGGTCGCGCTCGACCGAAACCACGGCTGCGTTATGCGCGGATTCGCCTGATGCGCCGGTCTTGAAGGGGTTGTTGGCGTCGAGGTCCGCGACCCGCTCGGCCACGTTGCCGGCATCCGCGACAGGGCGGGGCATGGCGTCGGCGAGGGCCGGCTGCGTGGTCTTGATGCGCCGCCACAGAGCGCCCGCACCCATGCCGATGAGCTTGCCGCCGAGCTCGAAGGCCGCGCCGCCGAGCGCCGATTCCGCGACATTCGCCGCCACATCGCCCGGACCGTATTCCGGCGTCACAGCCTTCTTGTAACCGTAAGTGGCCACATCCTGCGCCGGAGCCGAACCGCCGAAGACAGCGGCGGCGCCCAGCATCGAGCGCACCAGGTTGCCGCCCGGCGGCAGCGCGCCGATGGCGATGGCATTGACGGGGTCCGTTACGTTGGCGGCGAGGCCGCCCGCCGCGCCGGCGACGCCGGCCCCGAAATTCTGTTGCCCTTGCGTGAGCGACGCTTGCCTTTGCAGCGCCTGGCGCGACAGGGCAACCGAGCCCTGCGCGATCTCCTCGTCCGACGGGAAAGCGAGATCAGGACGGCCAAGCTCCTTCGACTTCGCCGCGAACTTGTCGCGGATCGCCTGGAAGTCGTTTGCCTGGTTGGTGCGCTGCTGATCGGGCGTTTCCCATCCGGGCCGTAACATCGGATTACGCAGGTTCTCGCCGGTCAGCTCGTGATATTGATCCAGGCTCTTTTGGATGACATCGGTTTCATTGCTTTTCTGCGCGAAGAGCGAGCTGTTGCGCTGGTAGGCCTCGTTCGCCGACCAAAAGGCCTCGCCCGGGGTCGTGCCGCCCGAGAGCGCCGGATTGCGGGCGGCGTCGGCAGTCGCGTCCGCAATGGTTGCATCGGCGAACAGGCCGCTCATTGCGGCAACAGATAGGGCGAGCCGCCCGCGAAGGATGGCGCCGGCGCCTGGCTCGGCGGGACCTTGTTGCGCAGGTCGAGGATGAACGGGCCGCCGCGCTCGCCCCTGTCATCGGGCAGGCTTTGCAGATAGCGCCGGCTCGCATTATCGCCTCCGAAAACCAGGTAACGCCCATCGTCGAGGGACTGAAGCCGCCAGCCGGTCGAGCCGAACATGGTCGGTTTGATGTTCGCGGCCGAGAACGGGGCGCCGTCCGCGGTGTGGGCGCCGGCAAAGTCGGCGTCGCCGAGCCCCTTCATGATGGCGGTGAAGTCATCGCCCGACATGCCGTAGCGCGGCACGACCACATTCGAGCCGCGATAGGTGACGATGCCACCCGTCACCTTGTTGATCGCCGCGTCCCAGCGCCTTTGGTTGAAGCCCTGCGAGGTGTCGCCGATATCGGCGGACATTTTCGCATAAAGGGCTTCTGCAGCGTTGGTCACCACGCCCTGGAAGGCCGGCTGGAAGTCGGTCGCCGGCATGGACTTCAAGACCGCAGCATCCTTGTCCGCCTGCTTTGGCGCGAGCCTGGCGTCCTGCTTCAGCAGCGCCTCGCCGGTCAGGATATCGCGAGCGGCTTGCGGATCACGCTGGTTGACGTAGCCGGCCGCGGCGAAAATCTGGCCGCCCTTGTCGCCCGCGCCGAGCTCCTTGTAAGTCGCGTCGCGGATGGCCGTCGGCAGCGGCGCGAGCGTCGACATGAGCGCGAGCTTCTGATCAGCCGTGCCGTTGGCGATGATGCCCTTCGCCTGCGGCAAGTCCTCCGGCAATAGCGCGGACTGATCGGCGTTTCCGGTATGCGAGGCGAGCGCGATCGCCGCCTGCCCGCGCTCCGTCATGGCCTGCTGGAGGGTCGCGGTATCGGCGAGGTTCAACGGTATCGGCCGGCGCGTAATCCACTTCGCCGCGACCGCATAGCCGGTCGGATCGCTCGAAAGGAAGGCCCGCTCGTTCTTGTCGGCGAGCTGCAAGGCTTCGGCCCGCTGCTGCGCCATGAGGTTTCCGCCGCGCGCCAGCTCCTGGGCTTGCTGGATCTGCTGCTGCACGGGCATCGGGGGCAGCCCGCCCAGGGCCGACCCGGCCATATAACCGCGATGCACCTCTTCATTTGCCTGCATCTGGACTTCAATCTGCTGCACCCGGGGCGCCAATTCCGGCTGCTGCGCCGCGATCTGGTAGAGGGCGCCCAGGTTCTCCGGCGTCGGGGTATTGCCCTTCTGCACCTCGTTCCACAGCGCGTCGCCAAGATCCTTGCCGTCCCGCTTCTGCTGGCCCGCGTCGGACGACAGGGCGGTGAGGTAAGCTTCCATGAGGAACGGGTTTGCATGGATCTCCGCCTGCGTCGGCGCGCGCGGGGCGCCAGGCGGGCCCCCGCCCTTCGCCGCCATGTATTGGCTCATGAAGTTTGCGACGTAATTCGTATCCTTGGTGCCGAGCGAATCCTGCTTGCCGGAGATCGTCGGGGAGCCGGTGAACCAGATCGCGGCCGCGCCGGCCGGGCCGTATTTCCGCGCGGCGTCGCCAAAGCGCTTCTCGAAGACCTTCTCTTGCGCGTCCGGGCTCGCCAGGAACTCAGCCGGCGTCATCGTCTTCCCGAGCGCCTCCTGCGTCCACGCGGCAAGGTTGCTCTTCATCACCTGATACTTGCCGAGAGCATAGTCGCCGCTCGGCTGCACGGGCCCGGTGATGCCGTATCGGCCGCCGCTCTCGTTGCCGGCAACGGCGACCTTCGCGGCGTTCATGTCGAAGTCGCCGGTCGGCCCGAACAGGCGCTGCTCTGCGTTCTGATCCGGCGTGAGCCCGTTTGAAACCGCCGTCAGCGGTCGAATTTCGGAATAGGCCTTGAGCCTCCGGAATGCCGTCGTGCTGCCGGCGGCGCTCAGCTCGTTGAGCTGTTGCGTGATCTGCTCGGCCGGCACCTTGTCGCGGTCTGGCCCGGACAGCATCGTGATCATCTTGTTCGTGCTGGCCTCGAGCCCGGCGTTGGTCGCCTTGTCGCCATCGCTCAGGTATTGCAGGTGGCGCAATGCAAGGCTCGAAAGCCGCTGGCGCTCGACCTCGGGCAGGTTCGGATCGTTCAGTATCGCTTGCGCCTCTTGCTGCGCCGCCGCCTTGCCCTGTCTCGTATAAGTGGAATCTATGTGCCCAACGACCGCTTCGCCCATAAAGAGGGCAGTGCTTTGCCGTTTCTCGATAGCGATCTTCTCCGGCGACATCTTGAACAGCGGGTTGGTGGCGAGTGAGTCGTAGAGCCCGTTCAGCTCGTTCTGCCCCTTCACGAAATCGGGCGTGTTGGTGCCGTTCTGCCGGGCGAGCGCAATCAGCTGATTCTTGTAATCCTCGATCTGCGCCGTGATCGCCTGATGCGCGTTCTCGACATCGAGGGCGGCCTTCTGGTTCACGAGGCCGGCGTGAAATTGACCGGCCAGGCAGCCGGCGACCCGCAAGGGTTCCAGAAGGCGGCGGGCGACTATGTCGACCAGCGCCGCACGAATAATCCCGGCGTGATGGGCGAGGCGATCTTCCAGGACGGCAACCGAAACATGCTGCTCGGCTTTCCCGCAGCTCCGGTACTCTTAATCAGCGGGTCCAAGGTTCGAGTCCTTGTGCGCCCACCAAAAATACCAAATAAGAT
>JBIOEJ010000046.1:0-38348 GCA_044445965.1 Hyphomicrobiales bacterium | reverse complement strand
TGGTTCCCGCGAGCGGCGGCAGCGTGAAGCTTTCGGGCGAAAGCATTTCCGCGCTCGAAGGCAGGGCGCGCAAGGCGCAGCGCCGCCGGATGCAGATCGTCTTCCAGGATCCTTTCGCCTCGCTCAATCCGCGCCACCGCGTTCGCGACATCATCCGTGCACCGCTCGATATCCATGGCGTCGGCACCATGCGGGAGCGCCGAGACAAGGTGACCGCGCTGATGACGCGCGTCGGGCTTCGCCCAGACCAAGCCGGCAATTTCCCGCATGAATTCTCGGGCGGGCAGCGCCAGCGCATCGGCATTGCCCGCGCGCTCGCGCTCGATCCCGAGATCATCATCTGCGACGAGCCGGTCTCTGCCCTCGATGTCTCGGTTCAGGCACAGATCCTCAATCTCTTGAAGGCGCTGCAGCAGGAATTGGGGATTTCCTATCTGTTCATCTCGCACGACCTCGGCGTCATCGAGTACATCGCGCATCGCGTCGCAGTGATGTATCTCGGCCGCATAGTCGAGATCGCGGATCGTGCCTCGTTATTCGGCGCGCCGCGGCACCCTTATACCGAGCTCCTCTTGCGCTCTGTGCCGGCCGCGCATCCGCGCGATCGGCGCCGCCACTCCGCCTCGGCCGAAGATGCCCCGAGCGCGACCGCGAGGCCGTTCGGTTGCGCCTTTCACGCGCGCTGCCCAGCCGCCACCGACCGATGCCGCATCGATGATCCCGCATTGACCGCGCGGGACGACGGGCGCCTTCTCGCCTGCCATCACCGTTGAGGAAGTTATTGTTTCTAGTGTAGTTTTCGAATTTGAAGTTCCTACCGCGCGCATGCCATCCATGTGATAGGAACTTCAAATTCACCACACTAGAGCTGCTCCTGCGCCTTGGTGCCCGAGGCTTGACGGCGGCAGGCGCAAAGCCGTGCTATGATTGTCGAAACCGTGCCGCGCCCCTCGGATCGTCCATGCCCGTGCATTCGACCGCCAAAGCCTTCAAGCGCAATGCCGTGCGCGCCTTGCAGGATGAGCAACTGCAGCGGGCGCTCACCCATGTGCGCACGAACTTCATCGCCAAGCGCCGGAGCGCCGTGGACAAGCTGCCGGAATTCGAGGCGCTGCGTGAAACGGCGCGCGACATCAAAGACCATGCATTGGCGCATCTCGACCTCTATCTCGAGCGCTATGAGGCAAAGGTCACGGAGGCGGGAGGCCATGTGCATTTCGCCCGCACCGCGGAGGAGGCACGCGCCACGATCATCGACATCTGCGCCAGGCTCGGCGCCAGGATCGTCACCAAGGGCAAGTCGATGATCGGGGAGGAGATCGGTATCAACGCCGCGCTCGAGGAGGCCGGCCTCACCCCGGTCGAGACCGATCTCGGCGAATACATCATCCAGCTGCGCGGCGAGATACCCTCCCATATCATCGCGCCGGCGGTGCATCTCAACCGCGACCAGGTCGAGGCTGATTTCCGCCGCGCCCATACGGCGCTCGACCCGGAGCGCAGCTTGACGGAGCCGACGGAGCTTCTTGCGGAGGCGCGCCAGGTGCTGCGCCAGCGCTTCCTCGCGGCCGATGTCGGCATCACCGGAGCGAATTTCCTCATCGCCGAGACCGGCACCTCGATCATCGTCACCAATGAGGGCAATGGCGACCTCACCCAGACGCTCCCCAAGGCCCATATCGTGCTCGCCTCGATCGAGAAGGTCACCCCGACGCTCGAGGATGCCAGCCAGATCCTGCGGGTGCTGGCGCGCTCCGCGACCGGACAGGAGATGTCGGTCTATACGACCTTCTCCACCGGCCCGCGCCGCGCCGACGATCCCGATGGCCCGGGCGAGTACCATGTCGTCATCATCGACAATGGGCGCTCGGCGATGCTCGGCACGCAGTTCCAGCACATGTTGCGCTGCATCCGCTGCGGCGCCTGCATGAATCACTGCCCCGTCTATCATGCGATCGGCGGGCATGCTTATGGCTGGGTCTATCCGGGGCCGATGGGAGCGGTGCTCACGCCGTCGCTGATCGGGGTCGGCGAGAGCGGCAACCTGCCCAACGCCTCGACCTTCTGCGGGCGCTGCGAGGCGGTCTGCCCGATGAAAATCCCCCTGCCGGGCATGATGCGCCATTGGCGCGAGCGCGAGTTCGAGCGGCATCTTTCGCCAGCCACGCAGCGCTATGGCCTCTCCTTCTGGGCATTCTTCGCCAAGCGTCCCTGGCTCTATGGGTTGTCGACACGGCTTGCGATGCGGACGCTGGCGCTGTTCGGGCGGGGGAAGGGCGTATTGTCCTGGCTACCCTTCGCTTCCGGCTGGACGAAGCACCGCGATTTTCCGAGCCCTCAAGGCCCGACCTTCCAGGCGCATTGGAAGGCGCGGGCCAAGCTGAAAGCCGGCACGTGACCTCCGCGCGCGACGACATCTTGGCGACGATGCGCCGTTCGCTCGGCGTGAGCGGGACGGAGACGCCGCGTCGCGCAGCCGTCGAGGATCGGCTGGCGCGAGCCCCGAGAGGCGTCATCCCCGAGCGCGCCGAGGTGACCGGAACCGAGCGCCTCGCCTTGTTCAAGCGGCAAGCGGAAGAGGCGTTGGCCACGGTCGCGCTGGTGCCTGACGCCGCCGCGGTGCCCGGCGAAGCCGCCCGCTACTTGCGCGACGCCAACCTGCCCGCGACCTTGCGCATGGGCGCTGATCCCCGACTAGCGGCAATGCCCTGGGGTTCGACCGCCATCGACATATCCAAAGGCCCCTCCGGCGGCAGCGACCTCAACGCGCTGAGCCATGCCTTCGCCGCCGTGGCCGAGACCGGAACGCTCGCCCTGGTCTCCGGTGCGGACAACCCCACGACCCTCAACTTCCTGCCCGACAATCATATCGTCGTCGTCTCGGCGCAGGATCTCGCCGGAAGCTTGGAGGAAACCTTCGAAAAGCTGCGCGCGGACTTCGGCAAAGGGTCGATGCCGCGAGCCCTGAACCTGATCACCGGTCCTTCACGCTCGGCCGATATCGAACAGACGCTCATACTGGGGGCCCATGGCCCCCGCAAGCTGCACATCATCGTCATCGAGGGATAGCGGAAAATATTGAAACGACGTATTCTGTTCGTCATGTGTTTGCCTCAATGGCATGCGCTAGGCAGTTGCGCGTCCAGAACGCGGTCAAACAAGGGAAGAACACGATGTCGATTAAAGCGAGTGCTGTTGCTGTCGCTGCGGGGCTAGGTCTGCTCTTGGGTGCCAATTCTGCCTATGCCTGCAAGGGCCCGAAGGTGCAGTTCCAGGACGATTTCCGCGAGGTCGACCAGACCTGGGGAACCGAGCAGGACGGCGACGCGGTCACGGTCGAGGACGGCAAGGTCAAGTTCAAGGCCGACGCAGATGCCGGCTACGCGGTTCTCTACGGCGGGGCGCTGTTCGATGATGCCGATCTGTGCGTGACGGTCCAGATGCCCAACAACTTCAAGCAGGGCGACACCATCGAGGCCGGCCCGCTCTTCTGGGCGCAAGACCACAGCAACTATTATTATTTCGAGATCGATCCGAACGGCAAGGTCGCGCTCGAGCGCAAGGTCAAAGGCAAATGGGTGACGGTTCTCGGTTGGCGCCAGATCCCGAGCGCCAAGACCGGTCCGGGCGCAAAGAACGTGATGCGGGTCACGACAAGCGGCAACTCGATCACGATCTACCTCAACGACAACAAGATCGCGACCGTGAAGGGCCAGCAGCCGGATGGCGGCGGCCAGATCGGTCTGCGCGCCGATTCCGAGAAGGAAAAGCGCGATACGTGGAAGTTCAGCGCCCTGAAGGTCACGGACGTTGCTGCTCAATAACGTCCCGGCCGGCAGCGCCTGACACCGCGACCTAGACGTGAGGATGCATCGACGCCGGCTCGCCGAGAGCCGGCGTGGCGATGGATCGGCTGATAGCGGGCGAACAGGGAGAGTGTCGTGTTCAAGGTAGTGGTCGTCGTCGCGGCCGGCATGGTCTTGGCCACCGGGCCGGCTCTCGCTTGCAAGGGCAATAACGTCAAATTCACCGATGATTTCCGCCAGGTCGACGACAGCTGGGGCATCGATCCCAATAGCGACACGGTGACCGTCGAGGACGGCAAGGTGAAGGTCAAGGCCGATCCGAGCGGCGGCTATACGGTCCTCTACGGAGGATCGATCTTCGACGATGCCGATCTTTGTGTCACGGTGCAGGTACCGAGCCAAACGGGCAATAGCGATCAACTCGCCGCCGGACCGGTCTTCTGGGCTCAGGACTACAATAATTACTATACTTTCGATATCACGCCCGGCGGTTCCGCCGCGATCGTGCGGCGCATCAAGGGAAAATGGGTCTACGTCCTCGACTACCGCAAGGCCGACGGCATCAAGACGCAACCCGGCGACAAGAATGTGCTGCGCGTCACCATGAGCGGCAATACCGTCACGACCTATATCAACGACGTGAAGTTCGCGTCCGTGAAGGCGCAAGTGCCTGACAATGGCGGGCAGATCGGCTTGCACGCGGAGTCCGAGCAGGCGCACCGCGACACCTGGAAGTTCATCAACTTGAAGGTGACCGATCTGCCGTAGCGAGCTCGCCGCTCCCGACGCCACCTTTGAGGCCGGAGCCGGCCTGGACCCGAGGCCGTTTCGCCGATCATGCCGCTGCAGAACCGCGTGACGCCCTTCGGCGATATCGTCGCGACGCCAGAGCGCGGCACGCTATTCGGCAACAGGGGAGGGCGGTTTCACGATCCCGCGACGCGCAGCCTCGCCAAGCGGCGTTTCGCGTCGCGGCGCTGGATCTGCTGCGAATTGCGCTTCAAGGACCGCCGGCGGGCGGTGTTCGGCAAGGGCTACACCGAGCTGTTCTTCCTCGACGAGGCGACGGCGCTCGCGGCTGGACATCGGCCCTGCTTCGAATGCCGTCGCGCGGAGGCGGTCTCGTTCCGGGAGGCATTCGCGCTCGGCAACCGGCTCGAAGCCTCCCCGCTCGCCGATGAGATGGACAGACGCCTGCACGCCGAGCGCCGCTCGCCGCGCCCGGCGATCGATGATTGGCGCAGCTTGCCGGACGGCGCCATGGTTGCCCAAGGGACGGGTGCCTCCCTGGTCCTGAGCGGCGCGCTGCTTCCCTGGACGCCTGCCGGCTATCTGCCCGCTTCGAACCTGCCGCGAATGCCGCTTTTTCTACTGACGCCGCCGGCGATCGTCGCGGCGCTGAGGGCGGGCTACTCGCCGCGCCTTCATCCGAGCGCTCGAGAGGCTCATCGGACCTCCGTCAGCCGATAGCCTCGAATGGCGATGAGCTCGTCTCGCCCGTCGCGAGGGTCGATGCGGGCCGCGAGCGCCGCCGGCAGCCCGGCGGCGATGCGTCGCACCTCTTGGTGGTTCGGCTCCTGGTCAAAACGAATTTCATCAAGGTGCCCTGGATGCACCGCTTGGGCGAGGCGTGAACGGCCACTTTGACAAAGCCGGAAGCCTCACTCAAGAGACTGTGGCAGCCATGCTCGCCGTGGCGCTGTTCTCGCCTCGCACAGGGACCGCAAGCCAGCGGTTGACAGGAGCGCAAGGCGCGATTAAGCGGGCCGCCTTTCCAGCGCGAAGGAAGTTGACGTGGCCAAACCCGAACTTGGCACGAAGCGCCAGTGCCGTAGCTGCGGCAACCGGTTCTACGATCTGAGCCGCGACCCGATATTGTGCCCAAAATGCGGTGTGGTGTTCCAGCTGCACGAATCGAGTCCGGTTGCCCCCGCGGCTGCCGTTGCCGTCGTCGATGACGAGGTGAAGGCTGAGCCCGCGGCGGGACCCGAGCTGGTGTCGCTCGAGGAGGCGGATGCGGCCGTGAGCGATAAGGTGCTCAACGGCGAGGAGGAAGTCGAAGCGGCCGAGGCAACTCCCGCGGACGAAACCTTCCTCGAGGAGGAAGAGGAGGGCGACGACGACGTCACTGCGCTCATCGACGGCGATATCGAAGATGACGAGGAAGCTTGAGATTGCGACCGCGCTCCGCTAGATAAGCGCTAATCCGGGCGCCTCCCAAGCGCCGCCGGCTCGTGGGGTCATAGCTCAGTTGGGAGAGCGCTTGAATGGCATTCAAGAGGTCGGCGGTTCGATTCCGCCTGGCTCCACCAAATAACACTATGAAATTGAGCTAGAATTTCGCGAAATCGCCATTCATAGATTCCTCCCGACCAATGCGTGTCGCCACCAAGTCGCTACCGCAGCCACGTTTGTGCCTCGTCCACCAAGAGCCAAAATGCTGGGACTCAACTTGACGGAGCCACAGCCGATCAGGTTACCGTCAACGCACGGGTAGCTAGCGACGGAGTAGCGGATCGTTCATAGGGGCCCATCGCCAAGCCTCGTCGAGGATCATAGCTGGAACTCGCCGCGACCGCTTGGTTCCCCAAGAAGCAGGCGTCGATCAAGGCCTCGCCGCGCTCCCGAACGGGCAGGAAACCGTGAAGGCCAGGAGCCTGGTTCCACCAAATTCATCGGAGGCTTAACGCCCTTCAGATCAGATGTAGCGCTTGCCGATAGGTCGATGAGCGATTCACCGAACCGCTCCTATGAAAAGATTATGCGTGCCGACTTGAAGCGGCTGCAAAGGCTCGCTCTCGGCTATTTCAATGACCTGTTCGATCGGAAGCCGGAAGGAACGGGACGCTTGCGCAATCACCTTGCAATGCTGTGTTTGGTCCAGGGAGCGGCTGAGCACTACGTGCGTGGCCTGCGAGGCGTTCGCGATTTCGACATTTTGGCCATCTTCAGGGAGGTTCCCGATCTGGCGTATCCAGCTCGGCTTCTGCTTTCCGTCGATTACGGCCCCTCGAAATTCGGGAGTGATCCCGACGAGCCTTGGCTCACGGGCCGAAAGGTCGATCTGGTGGGGAGATCGATCGAAATCCGGCTGTCAGAGACGCCAGTGGAAAGCGTACAACGATATCTCGCCGCAGGCCGCACCGAGAGTAGCCGGCTGTGGGCGCAACGTCCGTTGGTCGCCTTGTGGCCGACCACACTGTTTCCGAAGGTCGTCTGGGATAAGGGCCAGCCGCAAACCGGATTGGTTCGGTGCTGAGGAGACGAGAGCGGAAAGACGCCCTTGCGCCCGCCGGATCGAGATAAGGCAACCTTCCCGTTTAACGGGGCCTCAACGGACCTTCGAGAGGATGTGCAGCGCGCCTGCAAGCGTAGCCGGCAGGAATCCATGATGGAGACTTGCAGTGAAGACCCTACGTCGATTTGCTCGGGACGAATCCGGCGCCACGGCCATCGAATATGCCGTAATCGCCAGCGGCATCTTCCTCGTGATCGTCGCTGCCGTGGCCTCCATCGGCACGAGCTTGAACACCACGTTCGCAGCCGTGAACGCTGGCTTCGCCTCGAATTGATCGGGCGGCCTAGGCACAGGCGCCCACGATGCACAGCCCTGCGCTTCTTTCGGAGGCGGGCGGATCGATCGAGGGACTATCCGCGGCGATTGTGATCACGCAAACCGATTGAGAAATACCGTCACGCCGTAGACAAGCGCGATGAGCGCCGCCGCGCACAAGCCGACATACGCGACCGGCTCCCCTGTTTGGCATTGATGGACGAAGCTCCCGATGACCAAGCAAGCCGTGCGGCCAAGAGCATTCGCCATCGCTTCCATGGGGCGCCCTCGCAGCTCCGAAAGTGGCGGAACAGCTTCACCCTCTCGCGCTGCCCATCGTCATACCCGACGTGACTTACGCGACCTCTAAGTCACGGGGGCAAATTGCACTGCTTTAGGTAGCTCTTCCGCAAGCCCTTACGAACCGCTTGGGCCGAAAAAACGCCCCGCAATTTTCGAACTGAACGTCTCGTCTAGGGCACGCGCTGCGCCTGCCACTCGCCGACGCACCGCCCCGACGACGACTGCGCCGTCCACCGACCGGCCCCCGAACTCGCACCCATATGCCCGGTGCCGAATACCGTGCCCGATTTTCGGTGCACGGTCACCGTAATGCTGCCGCTCGCCGTGATGCTTCCCGAGACACCGGTCACGTCGCCCGAGAGCACCCGTCCGTCGATGATGACGACTCGATATCCGACGGAACGATCGCAACTCCCCTGCGTCGTCGTGGCCGTCACCCTCCAACTGCCGTCGAAGATTGTTTTTGCCGCGATCGGTGTTTGAAGCGCCAAGAGCGCCAGGCACGACGCGAGCATTGTAGAAATTCCGGCGCGCATGTTCTTCGCTCCCTCGCAACGCAGGTCAGCTCCGGCAATATCCTGCTACCAATGTGGTGCCCTCGCAATGGGGCAGCGCCCATCGCCGAGCCAGGGTCAGCGCAAGGCAGCCCTATGATCGGACCCTTCCGCCCGAGGGGTCGTAGACGGCGCGTTCGCGCATGATGCCTTCGGACCGGCCACCGCTCGCCGTATCGACGATGACGCGGCGTCCGTCGAGCGCCTCTTGCGCGGCGACATAGCCGAGGGCGAGGCTCTTTCCGACGGCGTAACCGCGATCCGAGGAGGTTACCGAGCCGATCTTTCGCCCTTCAACGGAGATGGAGTCGCCGCGTCCGGGCAGGAACCCGAGACCGTCGAACTCGACCAGCATGAGGCGGCGCGAGACGCCTTCACGCTTCTGGCGCTCCAGCGCCTCGCGTGCGGCAAAGCGCGGCTTGCCGAGCTTGACGGTCCAGCCGAGCCCCGCCTCGAAGGGGCTCGTCGTCTCGTCGAGGTCGAGACCGTAGAGCGGATATTTCTTTTCGATCCGAAGCGAGCGTAGCGCCCCAAGCCCGCATGGCGTGACGCCGAGAACTGCACCGGCGCTCATCACGGCATCCCAGAGATGCTCCGCGCATTCGCTCGGATAGAAGAGCTCGTAGCCGAGCTCGCCGGAATAGCCAGTGCGCGACAGCAAGGTTCCAGGCACATCCGCGACTGTCGTGGTGACGAAGGAGTAGTAGGGCAGGGCGGACGTCGAGAGATCGGCGGAGCTGAGCTTGCCGATGAGCTCGCGCGAGCGCGGCCCCTGCACCGAGAGATAGGCGGTCTTATAGCCGAGATTGCAGACCATACAGTCATTCGCCGGCGCATCCTTCGACAGCGTGGCGACAACCGCTTCGATCCGGGACGGCGTCGGGAAGAGCCAAAGCCGGTCAGGCGCGAGCCTGAAGCAGGTGAGGTCGTCGATCATGCCGCCCGTTTCGTTGCAGAGCGACGAATAGACGACCTTGCCGACCGGCAAGGCGGCGATGTCGGCGACGAGATGGTGCTGGAGAAGCCCCGCAGCGCCTCGGCCCGCGACCTCGACCGGGACCTGGTAATAGACGTCGAAGACGCCCACGGCTTCTCGCGTCGCCCGATGCTCCGCTTCCGTCGAGGAGAACTTCAGCGGCGCCGCCATGCCCATGCGATCGACGAACTCGGCGCCGAGCTCGACGAATTTGTGGTGATAAGGCGAATGGCGGATGAGCTGCATCGCATTTGTGCCCGGCAAACGATGTTCATTCGTGGAGACAATGAGAAGTTTCAGGCCGAACTTCAACTGCAATCATGCAAATCACCGCGTCTCGCGCTATGTGGCGGGAGCGAGTGCTATAGCCGGCACTTGTGGTACGCTCCCGCGGCGGCAATCATGCTCCGGCCGCGAACGCGAGAGAAGGGCTGACGACAGGGCGATAGGCGTGTCCGATATTTTCATCAGCTATACGAGCAGCGACCGCGATTGGGCGTTCTGGATCGCGAAGGCGCTCGAGGGCCTCGGTCACACGCCCTTTGTCCATGAATGGGAAATCGAGAGAGGCGGCGACATCTATGCCTGGATGGAGCAGCGCCACGAGGCCGCCGACCACGTGCTCTGCGTCCTGTCCGACGCCTATCTGAGCGCTCCCTACTCGACGCTCGAACGCAATGCCGCGCTATGGCAGGCAGCCGGCAAGCGACCGGGATTCGTCCTCTTCGTCGTGGTCGAGCCCTGCAAGCTGCCGACGCTCAGCGATCATATCCGGCGCTGCGAGCTGTTCGGCGTGCCCGAGGATGCGGCGCAGTTTCGCTTCCGCGAGTTCATGGCGAAGCGCGAGGCGCCCCGGAGCGTGGCTTTTCCCGGCAAGGTATTCGCCGTCTCCAACATTCCGATCCGGTTGCCTGCGCATTTCATGGGACGCGACGATGCGCTGGGCGCGATCGAGAAAGCGCTGAAGCGCTATGACGGCCGTGTGGCGATCACGGCTCTGCATGGGTTGCGAGGGGTCGGGAAGACGACGCTCGCGGCCGCCTACGCGGAACGCCATCGCGGCGAATATCGGGCGACATGGTGGATCGGCGCGCAGAGCGACACCTCGATGCGCACCGATTTCGTGGCGCTCGGGGTTCGGCTCGGCTGGGTCGCCGCGGACGACAAGGAGGAGCCGGCGCTAGCTGCGGTGATGGAGCGGCTGCGCCATGAGGGCGAGGGCATCCTGCTCATCTTCGACAACGCGCTCGATGCGTCCTCTCTGAAGCAATATCTGCCGCGCGGAGGGGCCGCCCAGGTCCTGGTCACGTCGAATGCGCATGCCTGGCGCGGAATCGCGAGCCCGGTCGAAATCCGCCTTTGGCCGAGCGAGATCGGGGCCGACTATCTCCTCGCCCGCACCGGACGCAGCGACGAGCGAGAGGCGGCGGAGACCTTGTCGGAGGTTCTGGGCGGGCTGCCTCTCGCCCATGAGCAGGCGGCTGCCTATTGCGAGCGCCTCGAGGTTTCGCTCGCCGACTATCGCAGGCGTTTCGCGGCGACGCCGGCGCGATTGCTCGACGACCATCGCGGCGCGCCTTCCGAGTATCACGACGGGTTGACGGTGACGAAGACCTTCGCGCTGGCCATCGAAGAAGCGGCCAAGCTCCATCCCGCCGCCGAACCGTTGATCGTCCACGCGGCGCGCCTCGCGCCAGAGCAGATCCCGCTCTTCCTCTTCGAGGAGGGACGCGAGAAGCTTGCCGAACCGCTCGCCGAGCTGCTCGAGGGCGAGGGCCTCATGGAAGCGGTGGCGGCCTTGCGCGCCTTCGCATTGGTCGACCGGGAGAATGTGAGCGATGAACGCCATGCGGCGATCACGACCGAAACGATCCGTCTGCACCGGCTCGTGCGCGAGGTGGCGGCGGGGCGGCGCCAAGGCGCGTCGGAGCAAGAGGAGCGGCGGGCGCTCATCGAGGCCTTGGCATTCGTCTATCCGAAGGATGTCTTCAACGATGTGAAGAGCTGGCCGCGGGCGCGACGGCTCGACGCACATGTGCTCGAGATGACCGCCTCGGATATGGCGGCGCCGGGGGCGGAACGGCAGATAGGCGAGTTGCTGAACGGTGTCGCGGCCTACAGGCAAGGGGCGCTCGGGACCTATGCGCAGGCGCGCCCGCTCTACGAGCGCTCGCTCGCGATCCGCGAGAAGGCGCTGGGCGCCGACCATCCCGACACTGCGGTGAGCCTCAACAACCTCGCGGTCCTGCTTCAGGATCAAGGCGACATGGCCGGCGCGCGCCCGCTCTACGAGCGTGCGCTCGCGATCCGCGAGAAGGTGCTGGGCGCCGACCATCAAGATACGGCGGCGACCCTCAACAACCTCGCCGTCCTGCTTCAGGATCAAGGCGACATGGCCGGCGCGCGCCTGCTCTACGAGCGCGCTCTGGCGATCCGAGAGAAAGCGCTGGGTCCGGACCATCCCCATACGGCGATGAGCCTCGGCAACCTCGCTTTGCTGCTCGCGGCGCAGGGTGACCCCGCGAGCGCTCGGCCGCTCTGTGAGCGTGCGCTGGCGATCACAGAGAAAGTGCTCGGACCCGACCACCCGGAAACGGCGACCGGCCTCAAGAATCTCGCCAACCTGCTGCGGGCGCAGGACGATCTCGCCGGGGCATCCCGGCTCCTCGAACGCGCGCTGGCGATCAACGAGAAGACGCTCGGCCCCGAGCACCCGAACACCGCGACGAGCCTGAACGACCTCGCCTTGATGCTGCGGGCGCAAGGCGATCTCGCAACGGCGCTGCCGCTCTATGAGCGAGCTCTCGCGATCTATGAGAGGGTGCTCGGCCCCGAGCACCCGAACGCCAATCGCGTCCGCCACAATCTTGCGCGTCTCGTTCTGGCGCTTGGACAACCGAACGAGGCGCTCACGCTCGGCATGGCGGCGTTGGCGGCTCACGAAACAAGCCTTGGACGGGCGCATGCCTGGACGAAGGATTCGGCGCGGGTCGCTGCGGACGCGCTCGACGCTCTCGGCCGCACCGGGGAGAGCAATGAGCTGCGCGCCAAATTCGGGCTTGGGGCGGAGGAGGTTCGATGATCTTGCGGCCCAGAGCCAGCTCGTGTCGGCGCGGTTCCTCGCGAAACGTTCCGGATGCGGTTGAACCAAGTCTGCAAGGGGCTTGTTCAACCGCTGAGCAAGGGGGCGGTGCTCGAGAAGCGAGCGCCCTGCGTGCGGCTCGAGCCTTCAGCCGATCGCGAGAGGGTCGGGACCGAAGCGATTATCGCCAATGGTTCCTGGCAGAAAGCCGATTTCGATCAAGGCCCAGAGGTTGAGGAGCAGTGCCGGGACAAAGAGCAGCTTGAGGTTGGTGGTCTCGGCGGCGCCTTCCAGGATGAGCGGCAGCACGATGAGTAGCCAGACGAAATGGGCGCTCTTATCGCGATCATGCAAGCGCTTCACGGAGAGGGCCGCCCCGGTCCAAGCGACGAACAGAGCCAATAGGCCGACCGGCACGAAGAGAATCGGTCTCGCCAGGATTTCAGAGCTTGCGAGCACGATGATGAGCACCAGCGCGACGCATTCGATGATTGCGCATTGCAGAACGCAGATCCAATAGAGGCGGCGATTGATCCGGCCATCCAAGCCCGACAAGATTCTCCAGAGGCCCATAGGCCCTCCCTCCGACTGTCGCGCCTCTATCAGGGATGTCGATTTCGCCAATCCGGCCCGCGTTCCGGTCTGCGCGACTGAATCTGAAAGGCCCGGTTGACTGCTTCTATCGGTGGCATACCATATACCACAAGACCGGGCTTCGTCCGGCGATCGGGAGACGGAATGCCCTATGCGCAGGCTGAATCGATGAGTGGGGTGAACGGGGCGCCGCGTCTCAAGGTCGAGCCGTTGCATGTGAGCGTCGGCCTGCGACAGCTCGCCTGCGCGGCCATCAAGCGCGCCATCACCGAAATGGACATCTATGGCCGCCCTGACGAAATCCGGCTCGACGAGCGTCAATTGTCGCAGGATCTCGGCGTCAGCCGCACGCCGATCCGCGAAGCCCTGAGCGTGCTCGAGCAGGAGGGTTTCGTGCGCAGCGTGCCGCGCCGCGGCATCTATGTGGTGCGCAAGACCAAGCGCGAAGTGATCGAAATGATCACGGTATGGGCGGCGATCGAGAGCCTGGCGGCGCGTCTAGCCGCGCAACGCGCGAGTGAAGCCGAACTGCGGGAGCTCCGCGCCTTGTTCGTGGAGTTCGAGGAGGACCCGGCGGACCATATCGGCGAGTATTCGCAAGCGAATATGGCGTTCCACAAGACGATCATCCGCATGAGCGGTTGTGCGCTGATGAGCGAGGTCACCGACAATCTGTTCATCCATATGCGCGCCGTGCGCGCCGTGACCATGCGCCAGGACAATCGCGCTCAAAGGTCGATCGTCGATCACCTGGACATCATTTCGGCATTGGAACGCCGCGACGCCGATCTCGCCGAACGCCTGGTGCGCGAGCACACGCTAGGCCTTGCCGAGCATGTCGAAGCGCATGGCGTATTCCTCGACGACAGGGAGATGCAACGATCATGTCGACCACCGCTGCGCCGAAGATGAAGCCCCCGCCCGAGCGCAAGCCGCAGGCCGAGGCCCGCACGACCGCCGAGGACACGCTGAAGCAGAAGAGCCGCGACGCGAGCATGATCTCGGGCGGGCATCTCGTCGCCAAGGCGCTGAAGGCCGAGGGGGTGGACACCATCTTCACGCTCTGCGGCGGCCACATCATCGATATCTATGACGGTTGCCTCGACGAGGGGATCCGCATCGTCGATGTGCGCCATGAGCAGACGGCGGCGCATGCGGCCGACGGTTATGCGCGCCAGACCGGCAGGCTGGGCTGCGTGGTGACGACGGCGGGTCCCGGCTGCACCAACGCGGTCACCGGCATCGCCACCGCCTTCCGCTCGGAAAGCCCGGTGCTCCACATCGGCGGCCAGAGCGCGCTCAACCAATGGAAGATGGGAGGGCTGCAAGATCTCCCCCATGTCGACCTGATGAAACCGATCACCAAATTCGCCTCGACCGTGATGTCGACCGAGCGCGTCGCGGACATGATCTCGATGGCGGCCCGTGAGTGCTTCGCGGGCGCCTATGGGCCGTCCTATCTCGAGATCCCGCGCGACATCCTCGATCGGGAGATCGATCTCGCCAAAGCCGTTCTGCCGAAGCCCGGGCATTACCGCGCCTCGACGAAATCGATCGGCGATCCGCGCGACATCGAGAAGCTCGCCGACATCTTGGTGAATTCGGAGCGGCCGGCGATCCTGCTCGGCCAGCAAGTTTGGGCGGCGCGTGGTCACGAGGAAGCGATCGCGCTCTTGCGAGGCCTCGATGTCCCCGGCTACTTCAACGGCGCGAGCCGCGGTCTGCTGCCGCCCGGCGATCCGCACCATTTCGATCGCACCCGCTCGCTCGCTTTCGGCAAGGCCGATGTGATCGTGATCATCGGCACGCCCTTCGATTTCCGCATGGGCTACGGCAAGCGCATCAGCGTGCCGACCCTGGTTCAGATCGACATGGACTACAAGACCGTGGGTAAGAACCGCGATGTGACGCTCGGCATCGTCGGCGATCCGGGCGCGGTTCTGGCCGCCGTGCTGCAGGCGGCGAGCGGGCGCCTGAAGAAAGACAAGCGCCAGGCGCGCCGACACTGGATGGGCGAGCTGGCGCAAGCCGAGGAGGCCGCGACCCAGAAGCTGATGCCGATGTTCACCTCGGACCAATCGCCGATCCATCCCTATCGCGTCGCTCATGAGATCAACGAGTTCCTCACCGAGGATACGATCTATATCGGCGACGGCGGGGATGTGGTGACCATCTCGGCGCAGGCGGTGCGTCCTCGCGGCCCTGGCAACTGGATGGACCCCGGCGCTCTCGGCTCGCTCGGCGTTGGCACCGGCTTCGCCATGGCGGCGAAGCTCGCGCATCCGAAAAAGGAGGTCGTCTGCTATTACGGCGACGGCTCCTTCGGCATGACCGCGTTCGACATGGAGACGGCCGATCGCTTCGGCGCGCCCTATATCGCGGTCATCGGCAATAATTCGGCGATGAACCAGATCCGCTACGGCCAGATCGCCAAATACGGCGCGCAGCGCGGCAATATCGGCAACAAGCTCGGCGACATGAAATTCTCGGTGTTCCCGCAAATGTGGGGCGGCTGGGGCGTGGAGGTGCGCGAGGCCGCGAAGATCGCTCCCGCCCTGCGCCAGGCGCGCGACGAGGTCGCCAAGACCGGCAAATCGGCGGTGATCAATATCTGGGTCGATCCGAACGAATACGCGCCGGGCACCAAGAATCAAACGATGTACAAGTGATGAGGCGAGAGATGACGTTTGTGGCGAAGCGGACCAAGAAGATGGCCGGCGCGAAGCAGGCCATGAAGAAAGCCTCGCGGAGGTCCAAGGTCGTGACGAGCAAAAGAGCGGGGGCGGCCGCCAAGGAGCCGGCCGCGAAGGGCAAGGCCGCGAAGAGCAAGGTTGCGAAGGGCAAGGCTGGGAAGCCCGCGACCAAGCGGGCAGCGCCCGCCGCTGCCGCCAAGAAGATTGCGGGCGAGGCGAAAGGGGTCGCCTCGGCGATCCGCAAGCCGTCGAGCAAGCCTTGGGGCGGCGCCGGCAAGGCGCTCGACGGAGTGCGCATCCTCGATTTCACCCATGTCCAGTCCGGCCCGACTTGCACCCAGCTCCTCGCCTGGTTCGGCGCCGACGTGATCAAGGTCGAACGGCCGGGCGTCGGCGACATCACGCGCGGTCAGCTCCGCGATGTCCCGAATGTGGACAGCCTCTATTTCACGATGCTGAACCACAACAAGCGTTCGATCACCATCGATTCCAAGCATCCGCAAGGCAAGGAGGTGTTGGAGGCCCTGGTGAAGTCATGCGATGTGCTGGTCGAGAATTTCGCGCCGGGCGCGCTCGACCGCATGGGGCTCACCTTCGAGCATATCCATAAGCTCAACCCGCGCATGATCGTTGCTTCGGTCAAGGGCTTCGGCCCCGGCCCCTATGAGGATTGCAAGGTCTACGAAAACGTCGCCCAGTGCGCCGGGGGCGCCGCCTCGACGACGGGCTTCCTCGATGGCCCGCCGCTGGTGACCGGCGCGCAGATCGGCGACACCGGTACTGGCTTGCATCTGGCGCTCGGCATCGTCTGCGCGCTCTACCAGCGCAACCGCACCGGCCGCGGCCAGAAGGTGCTCGCCGCCATGCAGGACGGCGTGCTCAATCTCTGCCGCGTCAAGCTGCGCGACCAGCAGCGTCTCGAGCATGGCCCCCTCAGGGAGTACAGCCAGTTCGGTCGGAACATTCCCTTCGGCAAGGCGGTGCCGCGAGCCGGCAATGATTCAGGCGGCGGTCAGCCAGGTTGGATCTTGAAGTGCAAGGGCTGGGAGAGCGATCCCGACGCCTATATCTATTTCATCACGCAGGCGCCGGTCTGGGAGGCGATCTGCGATGTGATCGGCAAGCCCGAATGGAAGACCCATCCCGATTACGCCAAGCCGCCAGCCCGTCTGCCGCGGCTCGGAGAGATCTTCGACACGATCGAGCGATGGACCATGACCAAGACGAAATTCGAGGCCATGGACATCCTCAACGGATACGGCATCCCCTGCGGGCCGATCCTGTCGATGAAGGAGATCGCCGAGGAGGAGTCGCTGCGCAAGACCGGCACGGTCGTCGAGGTCGATCATCCGACGCGCGGCAAGTACCTCAGCGTCGGCAACCCGATCAAGATGTCGGACTCGATTAGCGAGGTGAAGCGTTCGCCGCTGCTCGGCGAGCACACCGAGGAGGTCTTACGCAGCGTGCTGAAGCTCGATCGGAAACGGGTCGCCGAGATCCTGGCGTCAGGCGCGCTCGGCGAGGCGTTGCCGCTCGCCGCCGAGTGACCGGCATTCGAGGCCGCTGGCCGCACGATCAAAGGACATTGCCTTATGTCGCCGTGGTGCTGCTCGCCTTGTTCGTGCTCGAGCCGATGCGCGGCGGCATGCTCGGCGAGACGGAGCTGTCCGGCCTTGGCCGGCCGGCAGAATGATTGGGCGAGCGTCGGACGCTTCGCCGGGGAAAGCCTCATCCCCAGCGACGATGCACCCACATCCATTCGCCCGGGCGCTCGCGCACCCAGCTCTCGAAGCAATTCTGGATCATGGCAGTCGTCGCTCTGACATTATCCTCGCGCGAGGCGCCGTCACGAACGGGCTCGAGGACACGCCAATCGAATTGGAAATGCGAGCGGGGAAGGCGCAGCGTGCGCACGGCGAGGATCGGCAACTCATGCGCGACGGATAACAGCGCCGGAAAGGAGGTCGACGGCGCAGGCCTGCCGAAGAAAGGGACTTCGATGCCGCGCGTTTCCCTCAGATCGGACATCATGGCGACGGTCACGCCTTCGCGCATCAGCTTGATGAACCGGCGCGGGGTGTCGCGCGATTTCGGCAGGAGCGCCGCCGGATAGAGCGGTTCGCGCAGCCTCGTCACATAGGCATCGACGAAGGGGTTCTTGATCGCCTGGTAGATGCCGGCGATGCGCAGGCCGGCGCGCAACGGACCGAGCGCGGCCAGCTCCCAATTGGCGCTGTGCAGCGAGACGATGATGAATCTTCGGCTGCGAGCCATGAATTCTCGAAGCTCGGCCTCGCGCGTCATCTCGTAGCGCTCGGGATGGTCGATGAATTCCCTCAGATGGAAGGTCTCGGCGAAGGCGCGCCCGAGATTGTCCCACATCTCGCTGACGATCGTCTCGCGCTCGGCGTCGCTCAGCTCCGGCAGGGACCGGGCAAGCTGCACATGAGCGCGTTGGCGGCGCGAATTGAAGCGCCCCATCTGCCGCCAGCACCAACCCGACCAGGCCGCGCACAGTTCGAGGGGCAAAGCGGCGGCGAGCTTCGCGATGCACCAGAAGAATCCGTATTCCACACGATAGCGCAGACGACGCGCGGCGGCGCGTATCGTCGGCGTCGATCCGCTCCGAGGCGGGATAACGGGTTCGGAAACTTCACTCATGCAACATCATGTCGAAGGCTCGATCGTCATTGAGCTCGAGGTGAAGCGGCGAGCGCTCGAGCGTCAACATCCAGGAAGCGGAAGGAAATGCTCCATCAAGTTTCGACATGGCAAGACGCAAGCCGCAACGCAAGCCCTATCCGGCGACGCGGAGGAGCCCACGCAGCAACCGTCAATCAGTATGTGACGAGGTGTAGCCGGATTGCGATCAGTTGTAACGCCGTATGAGGCTCACGAGCTTGCCTTGGATCTGCACTCGGTCGGGGCCGAGCAAGCGCGTCTCATAGGCCGGGTTCGCAGCTTCGAGCGCGATCGAGGAGCCCTTGCGTCGGAAGCGCTTGAGCGTTGCCTCTTCGGCATCGATCAGCGCCACGACGATGTCGCCGGAATTCGCCGTGCTCTGCTTGCGCACCAGCACCGTATCGCCGTCGTGAATGCCGGCCTCGATCATCGAATCGCCACGCACTTCGAGGCCGAAATGCTCGCCTTGGCCGAGGAACTCGCTCGGCACCGCGATGGTGTGGCTGCGCACTTGGATCGCCTCGATCGGCGTGCCGGCCGCGATCCGTCCCATGATCGGGATCGAGACGCTCGCATGCTTGCGTTCCTCCGAGCCGGATGGCTGGCGCACCTTGCCGAGGCTGCCCTCGATGACGTTCGGGCTGAAGCTGCCCCGCTGCCGCGAGAAGTTGGTGTCGGGCATCTTCAGCACCTCGAGCGCGCGGGCCCGATTGGGTAGCCGCCTGATGAACCCGCGCTCCTCGAGCGCCAGGATCAATCTGTGGATCCCCGATTTCGAGCGCAGATCGAGCGCTTCCTTCATCTCGTCGAACGAAGGCGGCACGCCGCTCTCCCTCGATCGCTCGTTGATGAATTTGAGAAGCTCGAGTTGTTTGCGAGTGAGCATGGCGCGGTCCCTGCCTGAGGCGAATGCGAGTGATTCGAACGCCTTGAAAACAAATCACGAACTCTTTTACAAGTTCTTGCTGTGTTCCGCAAGCCCTTCGGCGGTACTAGTATCCGGAACCATTTCGCAAATGCCTGCGGGCCGGGTGGGCGCAGGGGCGGAGAACGGTCTTTTGTCTTGCCAATGGCGGGAGAAGGTGATGGGCGCGCCGTCTTCCTCATGGCCGCCGCGACCCCGCTCAAGCGGCTTGGTGATATCCGAAACCCTGTGCCGATGCGGCCGGGCCCGGCTCGCCATCGGCCTGTCGCTTGCCGAACAGCTCGGCGATGATCAGCGATAGCGCATCGAGGTCAACGATAAACGCCTCGAGGAAGTGCCGCCAGATGGCGAGCTCGGTATAGCCGGCCACCCGCAGCGATTCGGCTTGCGTGGCGATGACGACAATGTCGGTGAGGCGGGCACGCAGCTCGGTGCTCCTCCGGGCAGCAGGAACGTGTGGCATGAAGGCTCCGCGCGGCTCTATTGTCGATGGGCCGACGCAACCCCTGCTGGGACCTTTTCGGGCGGAGAAGCCGCCGCTCGAAATGTTCCAGAACCTCGTCTCGACCGGTAGCATCGGCCGGGCTCTCGTTCCTTTTTTCTCTATTCTTGTCGCTCGCTCCGTCGCCCCTCAACCCCACCTTCGCGGGGACAAGCTTGGGCAGATGGCGCTGTAGGGGGACTCGAATCATCTCCTGCGCTATCGAGTTGATCCGAGCACTGCATCGTCAGTCAAGTAGCGGTTTGAAAAACAACGGGGCAGCTTGTGAATTGCGTGAGCAATTCCTGCCGCCCGCGCGACGCGACTGCCGCTCGATGTCGGTCCGCCTACGGTCTGCGCGCGGATGCGCGGCTTTCGCGTCCCGGCGGCCGGCGGGCCTCTTCGCGAGGCCTTCGCTGCTTGTGCCGCGAGATGCTCGAGCCCTCCGACAGCATCTCGAAGCGCAGCGCGCCTGCGATCGGGGCCGCCTCGACGAGCCGCACGCTGACCGGATCGCCGAGCCGATAGGTCATGCCGGTGCGGTCGCCGACCAAGGCATGCTCGGCCTGCTTGTAGCGAAAATATTCTCCGCCCAAGGTCGAGGCGGGAATGAAGCCCGAGGCGCCGGTCTCGGTGAGCGAAACGAAGAGGCCCGCCCGCGTCACGCCATTGACGCGCGCCTCGAAGACGGCGCCGATCTCATGGGCGAGATAGGCTGCGATCAGCCTATCGACCGTTTCGCGCTCAGCCACCATGGCGCGGCGTTCGGCGGCCGAGATGCGCGCCCCGATCTCGGCGAGCCCGGCCACGGTCACGGAGGGCGCAAGGCCATCTTCGCCGAGGTTCAAGGCTCGAACGAGGCCACGATGCACGACGAGATCGCTGTAGCGGCGGATGGGCGAGGTGAAATGAGCATAGCGGCGCAGGTTCAAGCCGAAATGACCGTAGTTCTCGGCGGCATATTCGGCTTGAGCCTGGGTGCGCAGCACGACCTCGTTGATGAAGGCCTGGTGCGGCGTCCCGGTGACGCGCGCCAGGATCGAATTGAATAAGGTCGGCCGCAGCGCTCCTTGCTTCGGCAGCTTGATGCCGATCGAGTCCAGCACCTCGCGCAGGCCCTCGAGTTTTTCGGCCGAGGGCTCGTCATGGACGCGATAGAGGAGGGGGATGTGGGCCCGCTCCAGCGTCTCGGCCGCGCAGACATTGGCGAGGATCATGAACTCCTCGATCAGCCGATGGGCGTCGAGCCGCCGCGGCATGACCACGCGATCGACGGTGCCGTCGGCCTTAAGGACGATCTTGCGCTCGGGCAGGTCGAGATCGAGCGGGTGACGCTCGGCGCGCGCCAACTTCAGCGCCTCGTAGGCGGCGTAGAGCGGTGCGATGACGCTATCGGTCAGCGGGCCCGTCGCATCGTCGGCTAGGCCGTCGGCCGCGGCTTGCGCTTGCGCGTAGGCGAGCTTCGCGGCCGAGCGCATCATGACGCGGTGGAAGGAGTGGCGCAGCTTGCGCCCATGCGCGTCGATGCTGGCTCGCACCGCGAGCGCCGGCCGATCCTCCCGCGGGCGCAGCGAGCATAGATCGTTCGAGATGCGCTCGGGCAGCATCGGCACCACGCGATCTGGAAAATAGACCGAATTGCCGCGCTCCAGCGCTTCCTTGTCGAGCGCGGAGCCTGCCCGCACATAGGCCGCGACATCGGCGATCGCGATGGTGAGCACGAAGCCGCCGGCGTTCCTCGGATCACCGTCCGAGACGGCGTGGACGGCGTCGTCATGATCCTTGGCGTCCGGCGGATCGATGGTGACGAGCGGCAGCGAACGCCAATCCTCGCGCCCCGCGAGGCTTGCCGGCCGCGCCCGCTCGGCTTCGTGAAGCGCGGCGGGCGAGAAGACATGAGGGATGCCGTGGGCATAGACTGCGATCAGGCTCACCACCTTCTCGCTGCCGAGCGAGCCCAGGCGTTCGCGCACCTTGGCGCGCACGAGGCCGAGCCTGCCGCGCCCGGCCTCGATCGGCGCGACCGAGACGAGGTCGCCGTCGTGCGCCTCGCCGAGATCTGCCGCGGCGATCAGCAATTCGCGCCCCTGCGCCTTCTTGTCCACAGGCACGAGGCGGGCCGAGCCATCCGCTTGCATCCGCAGCACCCCGAGCGTGCGCACCTTCTCCCGCGGAAGGACCTTGATGACCCGCCCGGCATAGGGAAATTCGTCATCCCGCAAGCGCTCGATGCGTAGCAGCGCAGTGTCGCGCAGGCCCGGCGCGCGTTCCCCGGTCTTGGCGCGGCGCGGCAAGGCGATCAGGATGCGCGGAGCCGAGCCCTGCGCCTCGACATCCCATTCGGTCGGCGTCGCGAACAGATCGCCGTCTTGCGTGGTGCCGGCGATGTCGGCCAGGAGGACTGATGGCAGCGTGCCGGCCTTGGCGAGCGCCTTGCGCCGGCGGTCCAGGAGACCATCGTCTTCCATCTCCTTGAGGAGGCGCTTGAGCCCGATGCGATCGGCGCCCTTGACGGCGAAAGCGCGGGCGATCTCGCGCTTGCCGATCTTGGCGCCGCGCTCCGCCTCGCGCGCCACATAGCCGAGAATGTCCTCGCGCGAGGGCAGGGTGGGCGTCGCGCGCGCCGCTGGAGCCTTGGGCATGTCATCCATCGCAGGAGGGCCGAGTTGTTGTCGCATGCTCGTGCGCCAAAGGCCATGGGGTGGCGCCGTGGGATGACTGCGGCCGGTGAGCGGAATGTGTCCGCGCCATCGCCGAAGTCACGCGACAGATGCGGTGCGCGGCGTGATCGTCATCCTATCGGGCCGGCAGCATCATGAATGGTCTGCTCTGGGCCGACGCGACCCAGTGTGGGAATTTCTTGCCGGGGCCGTATTCGACGAGGTTCGCATCGGCTGGCGTGTATATCCTCGCGATGACCACATAGGGGGTGCCGGCGTTCATGCTGCCGGCGCATCCGCCGGTGATTTCCGGCGCACAGGGAATCGGTTGAGGCACAAAGATCGGCACTCGCCAGGTATGGCGCCCGGATAATGGCAGCCCCGCTGCGATCGGCTCGAAACGCCGACCCGTAAGCGCCTTCGCGGGGAAAAGGGCAACCGCCGACCCCCCGGGGGCGTTCGCGGTTCCCCATTCGATAGCGAGTTCCTCGCCCTGTCTCAGCGTTCTCCCTTCTGCCGAGATGGTGACGGCGATCGACACGCCCTCGCCGCTATCGCGGCCATTTCAGGCAGCGCCGCCATCAACGGGCCGATAAGACCAAGGCTCGCGAGCTTGCCTATGGCAGATGGTCGTTTCGCGCGTGGCCCGCCATATGCAATCATGGATTCGAAGCCGCTTTCCTTGGCAGTATGAGGTTGCCGAAGGAACTGGCATCTTCCCGGCTTTGCCGGCTATTCTATCCTGGGGGGTTGGATTTGGACGAGGAGACGACCGATGACCAATTTGACAAGACGCGGCGTGGTCGTGGGCGCCGGGACCGTGGCGTCGATCGCGGCCCTCGGGGCGGGCCGGCCCGCTTCGGCTCAAGGGTCGAAGAAGATCCTGATCATCGCTTCGAACCAGGACGTTCCCAATTTCGATCCGCATGTGGCCAATGGCTACTCGGCCGCGATGCTGCTGCGCAACACCTATGATTCGCTCGTACGCGTCGAAGGCAATCCGCCAAAGCCCGTGCCGCATCTGGCATCGTCCTGGACGATCTCGCCCGACGGCATGGAATATGTCTTCAAGCTCGATCCGGCGGCGAAGTTCCATGACGGCTCGCCCGTGACCGGCGAGGCCGTGCGCTACTCCTTCAACCGGGCCTTGCGTCTCGGCAAGGGCAATTCCTGGATGATCGCAGGCATCCTCGACCAGAACAGCGTGTCGGCGCCGGATGCCGGCACCGCGAAGATCAAGCTCACGAAGCCCTTCACGGCCTTTCTCCAGGTCCTGCCCTGGATTTGGGTCGCCAACCCCCTCTTGGTCGGGGCCAATCTCGGCTCGGATGACGGGCAGAACTATCTGCGCGCGAACTTCGCGGCTTCCGGAGCATTCCGGGTGCGCCGCGCCGAGGCCGGCAACCTCATTGAGTTCGAGCGGACGCCGAACGCTTGGAAGACCGGCGGCGGCAACCTGACCGGCGCCATCTGGAAGATCGTGCGCGAGACGTCGAGCCAGCGCCTGATGCTGCAGCGTGGCGAGGCGCATATCGCCGTCGATCTCACGCCGGAGGACATGGACGCGCTCAAGGGCAAGCCGGGTGTGGTCGAGATCATCGAGCCGGAATACCGGACCTTCTCGATCAAGATGAACACTAGGAGCGGACCGTTCGTCGACATCAATCTGCGCAAGGCCGTTTCCTACGCCGTCAATTATCAGGCCTTGCTCGACGCCGATGGAGGTTACGCGCAGCTCATGACGGGGCCCTTGCCGACAGGCATCCTCGGTTTCGACCCCGATCTCCAAGTTTACCGCACGGACCTTTCAAAGGCCAAGGAGTTCCTGGCCAAGTCGTCGGCCGCGAAAGGCGGCGCCAAGCTCACCTATGACTATGTGTCGGGCCTCGATCAGGAGCGCCGTTTCGGGCTCGTGCTCCTCGATGCCGTGAAGCAGCTCGGCCTCGATCTCGAGATCAAGTCCAAGATCTGGCCTGATCTCGTGGCGCAGTGCGCCAAGCCCGAGACCACGTCGGATTTCTTCCCGGTCTACCAGACGGCGAATTATGGGGATCCCGACAACATCGCCTACGCTGCCTATGACTCCTCGAGGAACGGCTCTTGGCAGAACCCGGTCTACGCGAACCCGGCGGTCGACAAGCTGATCGCGCAAGGACGATCGGAACTGGACGAGGCGAAGCGCAAGGCAATCTATGGCGAGTTCCAGAGGACCGTCGTGGCCGATGCGCCTGATATCTTCGGCGTGCTCGAGAGCCGCAAGCTCGCGCTGCGATCCGATGTCAAGGATTTCAAGTTCACCCCCGTCGCCTCGAACGCCATCGAGTTCTTTCCGCTGTCCTTGGCGTGAAGTGGGGGCCGACTTCCTTCACGGCGCTCGCCGGAGCTTTACGAAATTGGCGGAAAGGCGCCGGCCTCGCTCACCTCTCCCGCAATGGGAGAGGTGAGCGGCCACTGGTTTTGAGCCGCCCATGCTGAAATTCACGCTGCGGCGCATCGTCCTCTTGATCCCGGTTCTCATCGGGTTGTCGCTCTTGGTCTTCGCTGTCGCGCGGCTCCTGCCGGGCGATCCGGTCCGGCTCGCCGCCGGGCCCAACGCCTCCGAGACCGAGATCAGGAATCTGGCGATCGAGTTCGGCCTCGATCGTTCCTTGCCGATGCAATATTGGAGCTATGCGACAGGTCTTCTGAGGGGAGATTGGGGGGTATCGATCTATACGCGTCGGCCGGTCACGGAGGATCTCGGGATCTACCTGCCGGCCACGCTCGAGCTCGTCGTCGCGGCGATGCTGCTTGCGGTGACGATCGGTGTTCCGGCTGGGCTGCTGGCGGCCGTCCATCGCGACCGTTGGCCCGACTATCTCTCGCGCGTCTTCTGCCTCGGCGCGATCTCGATGCCACGCTTCTTCCTCGGGCTGCTGCTGCAGCTCGCCTTCGCGATGTGGCTCGGATGGCTGCCGCTCGGGGGCCGCTTTCCCCTCACCGAGGACGCGCCCGCGGCGATCACCGGGTTCCTCACGATCGACAGCCTGATGGCGGGCGATGCGCACGCCTTCGGCGTCGCGTTGCGGTATCTGGCGCTGCCGGCTTTCGCCATGTGCCTGTCCCCGCTCGCGACGATCACGCGCATGATGCGGGCGTCGACCCTCGAAGTGCTGCAGCAGGACTATGTCCTCACCGCGCGGGCGCTCGGGCTTTCGCATCGGTTGATCCTGTTCAAATATGTCGCGCGCAACGCGCTGTCGGCGACCTTGACCATCATCGGGCTCTATTTCGGCTGGCTGCTCGGCGGCACAGTGCTGGTCGAGACCGTCTTCGACTGGCCGGGCATCGGGCTCTACGCCACCAAGGCGATCGTGACGCAGGATTTCATGCCCGTGATCGGCGTGACATTGTCGATCGGAGTGCTCTTCGTCATCGTCAACCTCATCGTGGATCTCCTCTACGGCGTGATCAACCCCAAGGTGCGCTACGAATGACCGATGCCGCGGCCCCGGTGACGGAACGAGGTTCCCCGAGCGCGTTTTCGGCGCGAATGGAGAATTGGCGTCGCGGCGCCTACCGGTTCCGGCAGAGCAGACTCTCGCTCGTGGGCCTCGCCATCGCGGCCTTCCTGATCTTCATCGCGATCTTCGGCCCTTGGCTCGCGCCCCATTCCGATCAAGTCGCAGGCGCCATCGATACCGCTTCGCGCTTCCGGCCTCCCTCGCGTCTCTTCCCTTTCGGGACCAACGATGTCGGGCAGGATATGCTCTCCCTCGTCCTCGCCGGCGCGCGCATTTCGGTGCTGGCGGGGCTCGCCGTCGTCGCCATCGGCGCGCTCGTGGGCATCCTCGTCGGCGCCGCCGCCGGCTATGCGGGCGGTCTCGCGGACGAAATCCTGATGCGGCTCACCGATTTGATGCTGACCTTGCCGAGCCTCATCCTCGCCATGGCGATCGCCGCGGCTCTGGGCCCCGGCATCGGCAACATGATCGCCGCCATCGCGGTCTCCTGGTGGCCGGGCTTCGCGCGGCTCGTCCGTGGCGAGGTGATCGCCAAGAAGCAGGAGGCCTTCATCGATGCCGCGCACGCGGCCGGCGCCGGCTCCGCGCGCATCGTGCTGCGCCATATCCTGCCCAATATCGTCTCGCCGATCATCGTCAAGATGTCGCTCGATGTCGGCTTCGCCATTCTGACCGTCGCTTCGCTCGGCTTCGTCGGCATCGGCGTCGCGCCGCCCACTCCCGAATGGGGCTCCCTCCTCTCCGTGGCGCGCGGCTACATGCCCGATTATTGGTGGACCGCGATCTTTCCGGGCTTTGCCATCTTCCTCGCCGTCTTCGGTTTCAATCTCTTGGGCGATGGTCTGCGCGATGTGCTCGATCCGAAGGCGAGGCGCTGAGGACGGTGGCGCCTCTGCTCGAGATCCGGGGCCTGTCGCTGGCGATGCGCAGCTATGAGGGTGCCGCGCAAGTGCTCAACGGCATCGACCTGTCCGTCGAGCGGGGCGAAATCTGGGGGATCGTCGGTGAGACGGGATGCGGCAAGTCGCTCACCGGGTTGTCCATCTCGCGCCTCGTTCCGACGCCTCCCGGCGAATATCTCGGCGGCTCGATCCTGTTCGGGGGGCGCGATCTGCTGCGGGAAAGCGAAGACGGCATGCGCGCGCTGCGCGGCCGCCATATCGGCATGATCTTCCAGGATCCGACCACCAATCTGAACCCCGTCTTCCGGGTCGCCGACCAGATGACCGATGTGGCGCTGCACGCGGGAACGCTCGATCCTTCGCTCCTCGATGTCGCCGCCGGCGCCTCGCGCGGCGAGCGGCGACGCGCGGCGCGAAAGCTCGCCATCCGCATGCTCGATCGCACCGGCATCGCCAATGCGAGCCGGCGTATCGACGATTATCCGCACCAATTCTCCGGCGGCATGCGCCAGCGCGTCCTGATCGCGATGGCGCTGATCGGGCGGCCGGAGCTCTTGATCGCGGACGAACCGACCACCGCGCTCGACGTGTCGGTCCAGGCGCAGATCCTCGCCCTGATCCGAGACCTCGTGGACGAATATCGCCTCGCGGTGATCCTCATCACCCATAATCTCGGCGTCGTGGCGCAGCTCTGCTCGCATGTGGCCGTCATGTATGCGGGTGCGATCATCGAGCGAGGCGGGGTGGGCTCGGTGCTGAAACGCCCGGTCCATCCTTACACGCAGGCGCTGCTCGCCTCGCTGCCGACGGCGGCAACGCGACGCGGCGAGCTCAAGGGCCTCGCCGGCGCGGTGCCGAACCCGTTCGCGGCGCTCCCGGGCTGCCGCTTCGCGCCGCGCTGCCCGAGCGCCGAGCCACGCTGCCTCACCGGACATCCGGCCATGATCGAGGTCGAGCCGGGCCATTCGGCGGCCTGCGTGCTCGCCGGCGCGGCCTGAGGGCGTCTATGCTTCTCGTCGATGCCGTCACCAAGGAATTCGCGGGAACCCGCCGCGGCTTCGGGCCGCGCGGCGCGCCGGTGAAGGCGCTCGATCGCGTCTCGCTCGAGGTAAGGCGCGGCGAAAGCTTCGGCCTCGTCGGCGAATCCGGCTCGGGCAAGACGACATTGACGCGCTGCGTCTTGCGTCTCGAGCGGGCGACGGCCGGACGCATCCTGTTCGACGGCGTCGAGCTCGCCGGCCTCGCATCGCCGGATATGCGGCGCCTGCGGGCGCGGATGCAGGTCGTCTTCCAGGACCCCTATGCTTCGCTCGATCCGCGCATGAGCGTGCGCGACATCATCTGCGAGCCGATGCAAATCCACCGCGCGACGCTCGGTCTTCCGCGCCCGGCCCAGCACGCTCGCGCCCGCGAGCTCTTGGAGCTCGTGGGCCTCGGGGCGCAGCATCTCAACCGCTATCCGCATGAATTCTCGGGCGGTCAGCGCCAGCGCATCGGCATCGCCCGCGCTCTCTCCGTCAAGCCGGAATTCCTCATCCTGGACGAGCCGACCTCGGCGCTCGATGTCTCGGTGCAGGCCCAGGTCCTCAACCTGTTGCACGACCTCCAGAAACGGCTCGGGCTCACCTATCTGTTCATCAGCCACGACCTCGGCGTGATCCGCTACATCTGCGATCGCGTCGCGCTCATCCATCATGGAAGGATCGTCGAAGAGGGCGAGACCGAAGAGGTGTTCCGGCGGCCGAGGAGCGACTACGCGCGCATGCTGATCGCCGCCATGCCCGATCCCGATCCGGACCGCTCCCCGCTGCAGGCGAGGATCGGGACAGGGACAAGCAGGCCGCCGGTCTGACGCCGGGCCAGGAGCGTGGCGAGAATCGCCCCGCAGCGCTCTCACTTCACGCCGAGGCTTTGCCCTTGGTCTTTCCGCTGGTCTTGGTCTTTCCGCCGGTCTTGGCCTTTCCGCCGGTCTTGGCCTTTGCCGGCGCGCGTTTGACGCCTCGCCTCGCCGGCCTTCCGCCGCCGCCGGCCGCTTCCTTCGCCCGCAGCAGCGCGAGCGCCTGATCGAGCGTGACGGTGTCGGGATCGAGCCCCTTCGGCAAGGTGGCGTTGAGCTTGCCGTGATTGACATAAGGTCCGAAGCGTCCCGGCCGCACCACGACCGGCCCGCCATCCGGGTGATCGCCGAGCGGCCGGCCGGCGGGCGTGCCGCCACCGCCGAAGCGGCTGCGCCCGGAGGTCTCGCGCGCGATGACGAGATCGATGGCGCGATTGCCGCCGATCTCCAGGACATTGTCGGTCCGTTCCAGATTGGCGAATGTCTTGCCGTGCTGGACATAGGGTCCGTAGCGCCCGATGCCGGCGAGGATGGGCTCCCCGGTCTCCGGATGCTTCGCCACCTCGCGCGGCAGCGACAGGAGCCGCAGCGCCTTGGCGAGGTCGACCGCGGCTGGGCTAAGGTCCTTCGGCAGGCTCGCACGCTTGGGCTTTTCGCCGTCGCCGAGCTGAAGATAGGGGCCGAAGCGGCCATCCCGCAAGGTGACGTCGAGGCCGGTCGCCTCGTCCTTGCCGAGCACCTGCACGCCGTTGGCGATGGCGCCCGGTTCGCCGTTCGCGGCCTTTCCATTGGCCCCGCCTTGCGCCGAAAGCTGACGCGTAAAGCGGCATTCCGGATAGTTCGAGCAGCCGATGAACACGCCGAACTTGCCGAGCTTCAGCGACAGGCTTCCATTGCCGCAGGAGGGGCAGACGCGCGGTTCCGAGCCGTCGCCTTTGTCGGGAAAGATATGGGGCCCCAGCTCCGCGTTGAGGGCTTCGAGCACCTGCGCCGTGCGCAACTCCTTCGTTCCCGCGATCGCCGCCGAGAACTCCTCCCAGAAGCGGCGCATGACCTCCTTCCAGGCGATTTCGCTGTTCGAGATCCGGTCGAGATCTTCCTCGAGCGAGGCGGTGAAATCGTATTCCACATAGCGCTTGAAGAAATTCTCGAGGAAGGCGGTGACGATGCGGCCCTTATCGGCAGCGACGAGGCGCTTCTTCTCGAGCGTGACGTAATCGCGATCCTTGAGCACGGCGAGGATCGAGGCGTAGGTGGAAGGCCGGCCGATGCCGAGCTCCTCCATGCGCTTGATCAGGCTCGCCTCCGAGTAGCGCGGCGGAGGTTCGGTGAAATGTTGGGCGATGTCGATCTTCTCGCGCGTCAACGGATCATCGGCCTGCATCGCAGGCAGGCGGCGATTCTCCTCATCCTCGGGCTCCTCGTCGCGGCCCTCCTGGTAGAGCTTGAGGAAGCCGTCGAAATTCACCACTTGGCCGGTGGCGCGCAGATCGAGCCTGCGCGAACCCGCCTTCGCGGCGATGTCGGCCGTGGTGCGCTCGAGGATGGCGCTCTCCATCTGGCTCGCCACGGCGCGGATCCAGATCAGCTCGTAGAGCTTCGCCTGCTCGGGTTCGAGCAGGCGCGCCATCGCTTTGGGATGGCGGGCGGGATCCGTCGGCCGGATCGCCTCATGCGCTTCCTGAGCGTTCTTGGCCTTGTTGATGTAGTTGCGGGGCGATGGCGGGAGATAGCGCTTGCCGTGTTCGGTCTCGATCATATGCCGGATATCGGCGATCGCCTCGGGCGCCATGTCGACGCCGTCGGTGCGCATATAGGTGATCAGGCCGACGGCCTCTCCGCCGACATTGACGCCCTCATAGAGCCGTTGCGCGATGCGCATCGTCACCGCGGGCGACATGCCGAGCTTGCGTGACGCTTCCTGCTGCAGGGTCGAGGTGGTGAAGGGAGGGAAGGGATGGCGCTTGCCGGGCTTCGCCTCGATATTGGCGACGCGGAAGGTCGCTGCGTCGAGCGCCGTCTTGAACGCCTCGGCCTCTTTCGCGGTGCCGACATCGAGACGCGTGATCTTCTCGCCGTCGGCGCCGACGAGCCGCGCCTCGAACGAGGCGCCGGCAGGTGTCTTCAAGGTCGCCACGATCGACCAGTATTCGCGCGCCACGAAGCGCTCGATCTCGAGCTCGCGGTCGCAGACCAGGCGCAGCGCCACCGATTGCACGCGTCCCGCCGAGCGCGCCCCGGGCAGCTTGCGCCACAGCACCGGCGACAGGTTGAAGCCGACGAGATAATCGAGGGCGCGCCGCGCGAGATAGGCGTCGACCAGCGCCTGATCGATGGCGCGCGGCTGCGCCATCGCCTTGGTCACCGCGTCCTTGGTGATGGCGTTGAAGGTCACGCGCTCGATCGGCACGCCCTTCAAGGCGCGCCTGGCGGTCAGGGCCTCGACGATGTGCCAGGAGATGGCTTCGCCCTCGCGGTCCGGGTCGGTCGCCAGGATGAGCCCATCGGAGCCCTTCACCGTCCTGGCGATCTCGGAAACGTGCTTCGCGCCCTTCGCCTCGATCTCCCATTTCATGGCGAAGTCGTGCTCGGGATCGACGGAGCCGTCCTTCGGCGGCAGGTCGCGGACATGCCCGAACGAGGCGAGGACCTCATAGCCCCGCCCGAGATATTTATTGATGGTCTTCGCCTTCGCAGGCGATTCGACGACAACGACTTTCATGATGTCCGCTTGCTACGCGCGCCTGCGGATCAGCAGGCCTTGGAGATCGGTTCGCGAAGAGCGCGGAACATGGTGAGGTCGGAAGGCGAAGTCAAATGGGGGCCTTCGAACAGGGGCGCCGAAGCCTGCGTTCAGACATGCACGATGCCAAGCCCGATGATGCCGATGACAATCAGGTAGATGGCTACGATGTAGTTGAGCAGACGCGGCACCAGCAGAATGGCGATGCCGGCGATGATGGCAAGGAGCGGCGAGACATGTTCCATGCGGATGCCCATGGGGAAATCCTTTCTTCGGATGCGCAGAAGGAACGCGCACCGGTTGTTAGGCGTGCGAATCGGTCGCAGGTTTCAATAACAGAATCTTGACAGAGTGTTTCAATCCGCCGGCAGCGCTCGCTCGATCAGCATGTTTGCCGCGGGTCCGAGATCGGCGGTTCCGAGCATCATGTGCTCGGCGGCAAGACGTGTGCGGGCGAAGGCTTCGGCGACCGCCGCAGGCGCGCATTCCGAAAGCGCGGCGGCGATGGCGAGGGAGGCTAGGCGCTGGGTGAGCGCGCGCGAGCTTGATTCGGCGTCCCGAGAGGCAAAGCCCGTGAGGATCGCGTCGGCCGTCCGTTCGGCGCCCGGAAGATCGCCCGCTTGCCGCGCCAGCGCGGCGATGACTGCCCGCGCCGCTTCCTGCTCGCGCCCCGCGGCGCGCAACACGTCGAGCGCCATGATGTTGCCGGAACCCTCCCAGATCGCGTTGACGGGTGCCTCGCGATAGAGACGGGGCAGGGGGCTCTCCTCGACATAGCCATTGCCGCCGAGGCACTCCATCGCCTCGTAGAGGAGACCGGGCGCCATCTTGCACACGGCGAATTTGATCGCCGGCGTCACCAGGCGCGCATAGGCGGCCTGCGACGGGTCCGCGCTCATCCCGTCGAAGGCGTGGGCCAGCCTGATGGCGACCGCGGTCGCCCCCTCGACCGAGAGCGCGAGGTCCGCGAGCGTCGCGCGCATGGCGGGCTGGTCGACGAGCTTCCTCTGGAAGGCGGTGCGATGGCGCGCATGATGCAGCGCCAAGGCGAGGCCCATGCGCATCAGCCCCGCCGAGGAGCCGATGCAGTCGAGCCGCGTGAGCTGCACCATCTCGATGATGGTCGGCACGCCGCGCCCCTCCTCGCCGACCCGCCAGGCGAAGGCCTTCGCGAACTCGACCTCGGACGAGGCGTTGGAGCGGTTGCCGAGCTTGTCCTTCAGCCGCTGCAGCCTCAGGGCGTTGAGCGATCCGTCGGGGCGGAAGCGCGGCATCAGAAAGCAGGTGAGACCGCCGCCGGCTTGCGCCAGCACGAGGAAGGCATCGCACATCGGCGCCGACATGAACCATTTATGGCCGGTGATCTCGTATTCATCCTTGCCGCTCGGCTCGGCGCGCGTGGTGTTGGCGCGCACATCGCTGCCGCCCTGCTTTTCGGTCATGCCCATGCCGAGGCTCGCGCCTTCCTTCTCCCAGAAGGGCTTGAAGGACGGGTCATAGCGGCGCGAGCAGATGAGCGGCATGAGCCTCGCGAGCTGCTCGGGCGCGGCGGCGAGCGCGGCAATCCCGGCATGCGTCATGGTCACCGGGCAGAGATGCCCGGCCTCGACCCCGGCGCTGATGTAGTGCATTGCCGAGCGCGCCACATGACCCTTGCCGGCGAGCTTGGCGCCCGCCGGAGCGGCGCCCGGCGAGAGCCCCTCCCAAACCGAAGAGGCCAGGCCGGCGCCGATGCTGCGGCGCATCAGTGCATGGTAGGCAGGATGGAACTCCACGAAATCTTGGCGCAGGCCACGCGCGTCGAAAGGCTTCAGCTTCGGCGGGTTCTCGTTGGCGACGCGGCCGAGATCGAGATGCTCGGCCGTGCCGAGCTCGGCGCCGTGCGCAAGGAGCGCCTCGCCGTCCCCATTTCCGCCATAAGCCTCGACGGCGCCCAGCAACGGTGTGTCGAGCGCGGCGAGATTGACGTCGGCGAAGGGCGGCGTCTGGTTGAAGACCTCGTGGGTCGTGGAAACGCCGATTGTCACCCGGCCACCATTGCGATTTCGGTGCATGACATAGCGAAGTTGCGCCGGAACCGCCAGCCTGGTGTGGATTTGTGGCCGAGGCGGCTAGCGCGGGCTTGCGGTTTCTCCTATGCAGCTGCCTTTAATGAGTGGCCGCTCCCTTTATCCCTATCGTCATCTTCTCGGCATCGAAGGGTTGTCCCGCCCCGATATCGAAGTCCTGTTGGACATGGCCGAGGACTATGTTGCGTTGTCGAGACAGGTGGAGAAGAAGGCCGCGACGTTGCGCGGGCGCACCCAGATCAACTTGTTCTTCGAGCCCTCGACGCGCACCCAATCCTCCTTCGAAATCGCCGGCAAGCGGCTCGGCGCCGACGTGATGAACATGTCGGTATCCTCGTCCTCCGTGAAGAAGGGCGAGACCTTGCTCGACACCGCCGCGACCTTGAACGCCATGCGCCCCGACATCATTATCGTGCGCCATCACGCGGCGGGCGCGGTCAATCTCCTGGCGCGCAAGGTCGATTGCTCGGTGGTCAATGCGGGCGACGGCGCCCATGAGCATCCGACCCAAGCCCTGCTCGACGCTCTGACGATCCGCCGCGCCAAGGGGCGTGTCGAGGGCCTGGTGGTGGCGATCTGCGGCGACATCCTGCATTCGCGGGTGGCGCGCTCCAATATCGTGTGCCTGGCGGCGCTGGGCGCGGTGGTGCGCGTCGTCGGGCCCTCGACCCTGCTGCCGGCGGCCATCGAACGTTTCGGCGTCGAGGTGTTCTCCGACATGCGCTCCGGTCTCGCAGGAGCCGATATCGTCATGATGCTGCGTCTGCAGCGCGAAAGGATGAACGGCGCCTTCCTGCCCTCGATGAGGGAGTATTTCCGCTATTTCGGCCTCGACCGGGAGAAGCTCGCTCTCGCCAAGGCGGATGCCTTGGTCATGCATCCGGGACCCATGAACCGGGGCGTCGAGATCTCCTCGGACGTTGCCGACGGCGCCCAGTCGCTCATCCGCGAGCAGGTGGAGATGGGCGTCGCGGTGCGCATGGCGGTGCTCGAAGCCCTGGCGCGACATCTGCCGAATGGTTGAGCGGGACGGATCGATGAGGCACCCTATCGCGGCCGCGGCCATGTTCGGCGCCTCCATGCTCGCGGCGACCGGCGCGCGCGCCGATGCTTGCCGGATCGACCAGCGCGTCATCAAGATCGTCGCCGAGGAATACGGCAAGAAGCCGGGCCAGGTCTCGCCCCGGGACAAGTTCGCGGTCGATGGTCGGAATACGATCGAGGATGTCGAGATCAAGCTCGGCGTCGAGCAAGCGTTCAAGGTCAAGATCGCCGATGCGGATTGGGCGAAGCTCGTTCTCGTCAGGGACATCGTCGATTATCTGAAGAGGCAGCTCAAATCATGCGGCTGACGGGACGCTGTCCAGCTCGCGCGGCGCGGGGTCGGCGATGCCGCAACCGGTAGCACCCTTGCTCTTCGCCAATGCGCGCCTCGTCGATCCGGGCTCCGGAGCCGAGCACGGCGGCGGCCTCTTGGTTCGCGACGGCGTCATCGCCGATTGCGGCGCGCATCTGCATGCACGCTCGGCGCCCGAGGGCGCGCGCCTGATCGATTGCCGCGGGCAGGTATTGGCGCCTGGCCTCGTCGACCTCCAGGCCTTCGTCGGCGAACCGGGCGCGGAGCACCGCGAGACGCTCGCCTCCGCGAGCCGGGCGGCGGCGGCGGGCGGCATCACCACCCTCGTTTGCCGGCCGGACACCGAGCCCGTGATCGATGATCCGGCGATCGTCGATTTCGTGCTGCGGCGGGCGCGCGCCGACTCCTCCCTGCGCATCCATGTCTGCGCCGCGCTCACCAAGGGCCTCGCCGGGCGCGAGATGACCGAGATCGGCTTGCTCAAGGAGGCGGGCGCGGTCGCTTTCGGCGACGCCCATCGCAGCGTGATGAACGCGCAGATGATGCGGCGCGCCATGGTCTATGCGCGTGACCGCGACGCCATCATCTCGCATTTCACGCAAGACGCCAACCTCGCGGCCGAAGGCGTCATGAATGAAGGCGAGTTCGCGTCGAGACTCGGCCTGCCGGCGATTCCGAAGGTGGCCGAGACCATCATGCTCATGCGCGACCTCGCCCTCGTTCGGCTGACCGGCGCGCGCTACCATGCGGCGCTGATCAGTTGCTCGGAATCAGTCGCGGCGATGCGTCGCGCCAAGGAGGAGGGGCTCGCCGTCAGTTGCGGCGTCTCGATCAACCATCTGACGCTGAACGAAGGCGATGTCGGCAACTACCGCACGTTCCTCAAATTATCGCCGCCGCTACGCTCCGAGGAGGACCGCGTGGCGCTGGTTGCGGGCTTGGCCGACGGCGTGATCGACGCCATCGTTTCCGACCATGATCCGCAGGATGTCGAGACGAAGCGCCAGCCATTCGCCGAATCGGCCGATGGCGCGATCGGCCTCGAGACGATGCTCGCCGCGGCGCTGCGTCTCGTCCATGCGGGCGATATCGGCCTTGCCAGCCTGTTGCGCGCCCTGTCCACCGGCCCGGCCGCGGCCTTTCGCCTCGCCGGCGCAGGGCTGGCGCGCGGCGCGCCGGCCGACCTCGTCATCTTCGACCCGGACGAGCCTTGGGTGGTCGATCCGGCAGACCTCGCTTCGCTATGCAAGAACACGCCCTTCGACGAGGCGCGCCTGCAAGGCCGGGTGCTCGCGACCCTCGTCGGCGGCAAGGTCGTGCATGCCGTTGCGGGTTCCCTGCCGGGTCTCTAGAGTCCCGAGGACGGGGGGAGCGACGGGGAGGGCCCGAGGTGGGACCGATCGAGGCGCCGGCGACATGGGTCTACCTGATCGCGGCTTTCATCATCGGCTACGCCCTCGGCTCGATCCCGTTCGGCATCGTACTGACGCGCCTCGCCGGCGGGCCAGATCTGCGCAGCGTCGGCTCGGGCAATATCGGGGCGACCAACGTGCTGCGCACCGGCAAGAAGGGCCTCGCCGCATTGACGCTTCTCGGCGATATGCTCAAGGGCACGCTCGCCGTGCTGATCGGCGCGCGTTTCGGCCCGTCGGCGTCGCTTGCCGCGGCTTGCGGCGCCTTCCTTGGGCATCTCTTCCCGGTCTGGCTCGGCTTCAAGGGCGGAAAGGGCGTCGCGACCTTTCTCGGCTGCCTCATCGGCGCGTTCTGGCCCGCCGCTCTCGTCTTCGCCGCCGCCTGGCTGATCATCGCCTTCGTGACGCGATATTCGTCGCTTGCCGCCCTGTGCGCGAGTGTCGCGTCGGTCGTGGCGCTCCTCGCTTTCGAACCGTTCTCGGCGGGGCTGGTCTTCGCGCTGCTCGCCGCGATCTTATGGGCTAAGCACGCGCAAAACATCAGGCGGCTGCTCGCCGGCCAGGAGAGCCGCATCGGGTCGAAATCGTGACGCGACCAGGCGCCGACCTCGTGCTGAGCGACGAGCAGAGGCTCGATTGGTTGCAGCTCATCCGCTCGGAGGGCATCGGGCCCAGGACCTTTCGCGGGCTCGTCGATCGCCATGGCAGCGCCGCGGCGGCGCTTTCGGCGCTGCCGCGCATCCATCGCGAACGCGGCCGGGCGCTCCAGGTCTGCACCAGGGAGGAGGCGCTAGCCGAATTCGCGGCGGCGGCGAAAATCGGCGTCGCCTATATCGGAATAGGCGAGGGCGCCTATCCGAAGGCGCTGGCCGCGGCGGCGGACGCGCCGCCGCTGATCGGCGTGCGCGGCGACCGGGCGATCCTGCAACGGCCGATGGTCGCCATCGTTGGCTCGCGCAATGCCTCGGCGCTCGGGCTGCGCTTCACCGAGCGGCTGGCTCGCGAGCTCGGAGAGGCGGGTTTCGTCGTCGTTTCGGGGTTGGCGCGCGGCATCGATGCGAGGGCGCATGGCGCGACCGTCGCGACCGGTACGGTCGCGGTCCTCGCCGGAGGGCATGAGCGCATCTATCCGAGCGAAAACAAGCCTCTCCTCGACCGACTTCTCGAAAACGGCGCGGCGATCGCGGAAATGCCGCTCTCCTGGGAGGCACGCGGACGCGATTTCCCGCGGCGGAACCGCATCGTCTCCGGGCTGGCGCGCGGCGTGGTGGTGATCGAGGCGGCGCGCGGCTCGGGATCCTTGATCACGACCCGCTTTGCCCTCGAACAGGGGCGCGAGGTGTTCGCGGCGCCTGGCTCTCCGCTCGATCCCCGTGCCGAGGGCACGAACGATCTGATCCGGCAAGGGGCGACGCTGATCACTTCGGCCGAGCATGTGATCGAGGTGCTCGCCCCGATCGTCGCAGGCGAGCGCAAGCCGCCCTTCTCGTCCGGCATGGCGGAGCCGGGCGGAGAGGTCGGAGAGCCGCTCTGGGAGGAGCTCGATCTCTTCGTCGAGCGAAGGCCGGTGCCATCCGTCGATCTCGCGGTCCCGGGCAGCGAAGCTCCGGCTGTCGCTCCGCCGGGCGATGAGCCCGAGCCGAAGGCCGCCGAGCGGGTGCTCGCGGTGCTCGGTGCCTCGCCGACGGCGCTCGACGATATCGTGCGGGGCTGCGGACTGCCGGCCAGCGCGGTGCGCGCGACTTTGCTCGAGCTCGAGCTTGCGGGCCGCGTCGCGAGAATGGGCGGCGACCTCGTCCAGCTCCTATGACGCGCCGTAGATCTCGCCTTGCGATGCGGGCGAGGGGGTACCAAAGGCGGCCATGACGGAACTGGCACGCGGCCTGCTGCTGCTCCTCGATCCGAGCGAGCGGAAGCGAGGTTTGTGCCATGCTGAAACATCTACGCCCGATGCTGGTGCGAAGCGCACTGCTTTGCGTCGCCTGCGGGGCAGCGGGGCCGGCGATGGCGGCTTCGGGCTTCGGCATGCATCCTGGACCGAAAATCATCATGGCGCCCCGTTATGTTCCGAGCGCGCCCTCGCGCTCCGGCTTGTCGCGCCGGCCGTTCCAGGGGGATCGGCTCGCCGCGCACCGTTTTCGTGGCCGGGGAGGACTGATCGGGGTCGGCGACGAGTCGGGCGAGGAACCGGTTCCCGTTCCGGTCGAAGGCGGCGA